>NZ_JBZFLI010000004.1:0-354751 GCF_058315175.1 Metabacillus sp. RB-C-LZQ-3-1
TCGCCTAGTGATTACGAGAAAGCCACCGATGAGGACAAATAGAAATGGCCAATATGTTTCAATTCGGTTTACCCCGTTTTCAACAATAGAGAAAGACAGCATTATGGAAGGAAAAAAGTGCAAGAATAAACCGATTGCTAATAGGATTACACCTTGTGAATATCCTGATTTAGTTTTTAAAGCTGTTAAAATAAGGCCGATCGAAATGATCATTAAAAATGAAGCAGAGTGATCTGGCCAAGATGGGAATTTATCAATTAAGAAAAAATGCCCCCCAACTCCTGCAAGGATAACACCAGGTAAAATAGCTGTTGCATCTTGTTCAAAATGACCGCTAATTAAAAATGCCATTCCAAGTAAAATTAATAAAAATTCCCAACTATTTTGTCCTTCAAATAAATGAATATTTAATTTTTGGAGAGAATAAAAAATGCCAATACCTAACAATATGATAGCAGGTAATAATTTGATTTTTTTCATTGTCCACCTCTTGTCAAAAAATGATGATAAATAGTTTAGATGATAGCGAATATTGTCAGCTTATCTAAACCAATAACTTGATTCACAGCTAAATATTTGATATTGTACAGAGTGAATAGTATGAGAATCGTACCATAGTCTGTAAGTGAAAATTGTGAAAAATTACACAGACAAGAATAACAGTCTAATCTAAGAAACATTATTTATCATAACATACAGTTTCAAAGACTGTTCACATTTTTTAAAGGGAATTAAAATGAAGAGTGATATACTTATAAGTAGAGATCCTTGTACATGGGGGTGTATAAGAAAATGCATATACTTGTTGTCGGCTTAAATTATAAAACAGCCCCTGTTGAAATTCGCGAAAAGCTCTCGTTTCAGCCTCATGAGCTTACTGATGCGATGAAACAGTTAAAAGAACAAAAGAGTATCCTTGAGAATGTGATCGTATCGACATGCAATCGAACTGAAATTTACGCTGTCGTAGATCAGCTTCATACAGGTCGTTATTATATAAAAGCCTTTTTAGCAGATTGGTTTGGAATTGACAAAGAAAACATTTCACCTTATCTAACAATTTTTGAGCAGGACGGCGCAGTCGAACATTTATGTAAGGTTGCTTGTGGTTTAGATTCTATGATCCTGGGAGAAACCCAAATTCTTGGTCAGGTTCGTTCAAGCTTTTTACAAGCACAAGAAAACCATACAATAGGAACGGTTTTCAATCAATTATTTAAGCAAGTAATTACTTTAGCGAAGCGTTCCCACTCAGAAACGGAAATTGGTGCGAATGCAGTGTCAGTTAGTTATGCTGCAGTAGAGCTAGCAAAGAAAATTTTTGGTGATCTTCATTCAAAACATGTTCTTATATTAGGTGCTGGAAAAATGGGGGAGCTGGCAGTCCAAAATCTACATGGCAGTGGTGTTGGGAAAGTCACGGTTATGAATAGGACTTTACAAAAGGCAGAGAAGCTAGCAAGTCGCTTCGATGGAATAGCAAAGGACATTCATGAACTTCAGTGTGGTCTTATTGAAGCAGATATCCTTATTAGCTCAACAGGTGCAAAAGATTTTGTTATTACAAAGGATATGATGACACATGTTGAGAAAATGAGAAAAGGGCGACCATTATTTATGGTGGATATTGCTGTACCTCGTGATTTAGATCCAAAGCTTGCTGAGCTGGATAGTGTATTTTTATATGATATTGATGATTTGCAAGGGATTGTTGAAGCCAATTTACATGAAAGAAAGATCGCTGCAGAAAAAATTGAACTCATGATTGAGGAAGAAATTGTTCAATTTAAACAATGGATTAATACGCTTGGAGTTGTACCGGTTATTTCTGCTCTTCGCCAAAAGGCCTTAGCTATTCAAGCTGAAACAATGGAAAGCATTGAACGGAAAATGCCTGATTTAACTGATCGTGAAAGAAAGGTACTTAGCAAGCATACAAAAAGTATTATTAATCAGTTACTTAGAGATCCAATAGTGAAAGTAAAAGAGCTTTCCGGAGAAGCAAATGCTCAGGAATCATTAGATTTATTTATGAAAATCTTTAATATTGAAGATGCTGTTGAAGAGCAAATGAAAATAGATAAATCAGATAAACAAGAGGTTGGTGCAAACCAACAGATTTATCGTGCTTCACTTCAATCGTAAGTGAGAGGACTTTTCTTTTATGGAAATGAGCTTAAGTAGAATTAATGAAGTAACGATTATTCTTTATGCAGTATGTGTACTTTTATATTTTATAGATTTTTTAAATAACAACCGGAAGGCGAAACAAGCTGCCTTCTGGTTGCTTTCTATTGTTTGGCTATTACAAACAATTTTTTTATTTGTGCGCATGTTTGAAACAGGGAGATTCCCTGTATTAAATGTTTTTGAAGGACTGTATTTCTATACATGGGTACTGGTTACATTATCAGTTGTGTTAAACCGTTTTTTAAAAGCGGAATTTATCATATTCTTCACAAATGTGATAGGGTTTATCATGATGGCTTTACATACATTTGCACCAACCCAATATGAATCAGCCGCGGTTTCAAGTCAGCTTGTATCAGAATTACTCTTGATTCATATCACAATGGCGATTTTATCCTATGGCGCCTTTTCCTTGTCTTTTGTTTTTTCCATTCTTTATATCATTCAATATAATTTATTGAAGAAGAAAAAATGGGGAAAGCGCCTTCTTAGAATTGAGGATCTTTCAAAACTTGATCATATGTCATATGTATTAAATGTCATTGGAGTACCAATGCTGTTACTAAGTCTAATACTAGGCATCATTTGGGCCTATATTAAAGTTCAAAATTTCCATTGGTATGATGCAAAGGTGCTAGGTTCTTTTATGGTAATTTTCACATATGGTATCTATTTGTATATGCGAATTGTAAAGGAATTACAAGGTAAATCAGTTGCTTTACTGAATGTAGCGTCTTTCCTAGTGTTATTAATAAACTTTTTCTTATTTGGCAGTTTATCAAGATTTCATTTTTGGGATTCTTGACACCGCTTTTTCAATTAGTAGGAGGAAAATATGCGAAAAATAGTAGTTGGATCTAGACGAAGCAAATTGGCTTTAACTCAGACGAACTGGGTAATTAATCAATTAAAATCTTTTGGCTTACCATTTGAATTTGAAATCAAGGAAATTGTCACAAAAGGTGATAAAATCTTGGATGTTACATTATCAAAGGTTGGTGGAAAAGGGCTGTTCGTGAAAGAAATCGAACAAGCTATGTTAGATGGGGACATTGATATGGCTGTTCATAGTATGAAAGATATGCCAGGAATCCTTCCGAAAGGTTTAACGATTGGCTGTGTTCCAGAACGTGAAGATCATAGAGATGTGCTTATTTCAAAAAATCATAAAAAACTTTCTGAATTACCAAGTGGAGCTATTATTGGAACTAGTAGCTTAAGAAGAAGTGCTCAATTATTAATGGATCGACCTGATCTGGAAATTAAGTGGATTAGAGGAAATATTGATACAAGACTTGAAAAGCTAAAAACAGAAGATTATGATGCGATTATCTTAGCTGCGGCAGGGTTATCAAGAATGGGATGGAGTAAAGAGGTTGTAACTGAATTTTTGGAGCCAGAGGTTTGTTTACCGGCAGTTGGACAAGGTGCTTTAGCTATTGAATGTCGCGAAAATGATCATGAGTTACTAGAATTATTAGCTAAATTTACCGATCTATCAACAAAACTAGCTGTAACAGCAGAGAGAACCTTTTTAACTAAGATGGAAGGCGGCTGTCAAGTTCCTATCGCTGGATTTGCAACGGTGAATGATCTTGAAGAAGTTTCATTTACAGGATTAATTGCCTCTCCAGATGGTAAAGAGGTGTATAAAGAGCAGATGTCGGGCAAGGATCCTAAAGTGATAGGAGAAAAAGTAGCTGAATTACTTACAAATCAGGGTGCCAAAGCCTTGATTGATCGAGTAAAAGAGGAGCTTGATCAATAATGGATCATTTTCTTCCTTTGCAAGGAAAGAAGGTTTTAATTACCCGAGCGAAAACTCAGGTTAATGAATTTATTCAAAAGATCGAGGAAGCTGGCGGGGTTGCTATATCTACCCCGCTGCTTGAAATGAAAATCAATATGTCAAATGAAGAAATGATAAAACAAACCCTTTTTCATTTGAAAGAATTTGATTGTATTGTCTTTACGAGTGCCAATGGGGTTATTTTTTTCAAAGAGTTTCTTGATAAGTGGAATGTACCTTATTCCGATTTACAACATATGATTGCCGCTTCAGTTGGCAGAAAAACGAGTAAACAAATGGAAAAGCTTCATTTAACAGTTTCTGTCATTCCTGAAGAATATGTTGCGGAAAAGTTAGCAGAAGAAATGAAAGAAAAGCTTGACCGTCATTCAAAAATCCTTGTCATACGGGGCAATCTTTCAAGACCAACATTAATTGAAGAATTAACGACACATGGTTTTGAAGTGAAAGATTTAGTTGTTTATGAAACCGTACATAACCATACAGAAGCTAGTAAACTAAAGTCATATATTGAACGGAATGAAATAGATTTTATCACATTTACAAGTTCTTCAACTGTCGATAGTTTTATGAAGGTTCTTTATCAAAAGGAATTGCTCGAAAATCTAAAAAAGGTAACCTTTATTTGTATTGGTCCTATTACAAATAAAACGCTAATGGAGTATGGGTTTGCTGGAGCAATGCCAGATTCTTATACAGTAGAGGATATGGTGGAGATTATGATTGAGTTAGCAGAAACTAAGGAGGGTATTCAATGAATATTCAATTTACAAGACATAGAAGATTACGCAGCAGTGACAATTTAAGAGCAATGCTAAGAGAAACACATCTTCGTGCAGAGGATTTTATTTACCCGATTTTTGTCGTAGAAGGCGAAAATAAGAGAAATGAAGTTCCTTCTATGCCAGGTGTATATCATTTATCGTTAGATCTTTTGAATCAAGAAATTGAAGAGGTCGTTTCGTTAGGCATTAAGTCCATTATTTTATTCGGGGTACCTGATCACAAGGATGAAGTAGGGACACAGGCATATCATGATCAAGGAATCGTACAAAGAGCAACAAGACAAGTGAAGGAAGTATTTCCAGATTTAGTTGTTGTGGCTGATACATGCTTATGTCAATACACTGATCATGGACATTGTGGTATTGTTGAAAATGGAAAAGTGTTAAATGATCCAACATTAGATTTGCTTGCACGAACAGCAATTAGTCAAGCAAAAGCAGGAGCTGATATTATTGCTCCTTCGAACATGATGGATGGCTTTGTAGCAGCAATAAGACATGGATTAGATGAAGCAGGCTTTGAACACATTCCGATTATGTCTTATGCAGTTAAATATGCAAGTGCATTCTATGGTCCATTCCGTGATGCAGCACATAGTTCACCACAGTTTGGTGACCGCAAGACATATCAAATGGATCCGGCTAACCGAGATGAGGCATCAAGAGAGGCGCAATCAGATCTGGAAGAAGGGGCGGATTTCTTAATAGTGAAGCCGGCGCTTGCTTATCTCGATATTATTCGTGATGTTAAAAATCAATTTAATGTACCTGTTGTTGCTTATAATGTAAGTGGAGAATATTCAATGATTAAAGCAGCTGCTCAAAATGGCTGGGTAGACGAAAAAGCAATCGTAACAGAAATGCTAGTTGGGATGAAGCGTGCTGGCGTAGATTTAATGATTACTTATTTTGCAAAAGATGTTGCTCGCTGGCTTAAAGAAGAAAACTAAGCATTCTTTAACGTTTAAAATTTTGTACTTAGTGGCGAGCTCCAGCGCCTAACCCTCGAGGTCATTAGCCAATTTAGATTTGAATGCAAAAAAACGCCTTCTAATCTAAATCGTCTTATTTACCCGAGGCTGACCAAGGCGCTTGGAACATTTTTTAAAAGGGAGAATGGTTCAATGAATAGTTATCTAAAAAGTGAATCAGCATTTAAAGAAGCTCTAAGTTTAATGCCAGGTGGAGTAAATAGTCCTGTTAGAGCGTTTAAATCTGTTGGTATGAATCCGATTTTCATGGAACGCGGGAAAGGCTCAAAAATTTATGATATAGATGGAAATGAGTATATCGATTATGTGTTATCATGGGGACCACTTATTCATGGTCATTCAAATGATACAGTCGTAGAAGCTATCAAAAAGGTTGTTGAATCTGGTACAAGCTTTGGAGCACCTACTTTAATTGAAAATGAACTGGCAAAGCTTGTCATTGACCGTGTCCCTTCAATTGAAGTAGTTCGAATGGTTAGTTCAGGGACAGAGGCTACTATGAGTGCACTGCGTTTAGCAAGAGGCTATACTGGTCGCAATAAAATTGTGAAATTTGAAGGATGCTATCATGGACATGGTGATTCTTTATTAATTAAAGCAGGCTCTGGTGTAGCGACTCTAGGTTTGCCTGATAGCCCGGGTGTTCCAGAGGGAATTGCGAAAAACACAATTACTGTCCCATATAATGATTTAGAAAGTATCCAATTCGCGTTTGAGCAATTTGGAGAAGATATTGCAGGAGTTATTGTAGAACCAGTAGCTGGTAACATGGGGGTTGTCCCTCCTCAACCAGGTTTTCTAGAAGGGCTACGTTCAATTACAGAACAATATGGATCCTTATTGATTTTTGACGAAGTAATGACAGGTTTCCGTGTAGACTATGGCTGTGCACAGGACTATTATGGAGTGACTCCTGATTTAACTTGCTTAGGCAAAGTGATTGGTGGAGGCCTTCCTGTTGGGGCTTATGGTGGAAAAGCTGAAATTATGCAGCAAATTGCGCCAAGTGGTCCAATTTATCAAGCTGGAACACTATCAGGAAATCCATTAGCCATGACAGCGGGCTATGAAACATTAAAGCAACTAACAAGAGAATCGTATAAAGAATTTCAACGTAAAGCAGACCGACTAGAAGAAGGTTTATCCAGAGCAGCGAAGGAATACGAGATTCCGCACACGATCAATCGTGCTGGATCAATGATCGGCTTTTTCTTTACAAATGAAGACGTTACAAATTATGAAAAAGCAAAAACTTCAAATCTTGAGTATTTTGCCAGTTACTATCGCACAATGGCAAATGAGGGAGTATTCCTTCCGCCATCACAATTTGAAGGGTTGTTCCTTTCTACAGCTCACTCGGAACAGGATCTGGATCGAACAATCGAAGCGGCTAGAAAGGCATTTTCTTTATTAAAATAACAAAAAAGATTCATCACTGATGGTGGTGGATCTTTTTTTGTATTTAAAGGTTTAAGCAAAATTAAATCATATTTTTCTTCTTTCAGACATACATCTGTAATGTCATAGTTATTTTACTAGGCTAATTGAAAGGAGGAATTTTTTTGTCACAGGAACAGCAACTACGTTTTTCAGTAGAAGAATCTGTTTGGTTTCAAAAAGGACAGGAAGTATCTGAACTTCTATCTATTTCTTTAGATCCTGATATTTCAATTCATGAACATGATCAGTACATTTCAATTCGTGGAGCACTACAACTGACTGGTGAATACAAAATAGATCAAGATGGTAGTGAAGGTGATTCCTTTGAATATGCAAACGTGCGGTATGTAAATGAGGTTGAAACCAGAGAAGATGGTGTTAGCGTATTGACCCATCGCTTTCCAGTTGATATTACAATTCCGAGGAATCGCATTCAACAATTAGATGATGTATATGTTTCAATCGAGTCATTTGATTATGAACTTCCCGAGCTCAAATGTTTGAAATTAATTGCAGATTTATCGATAAGCGGTATTACAGATGGTGAGGCAGCCCAAAATGAAGAGGTAGAAACTGCAAGAGAAGAAGCAGTTGAACCATTGTACAGAGAAAGTGAGAACTCTTTAGAAATAGATGCTGAGGAAACAAGTGTCAAAGCGGAAAGAACACCAGTATCCCCTTTTTCTTCATTCTATGATGTAAATGAAATAGATGATTCGGATGTGGACAAATTATCACCACCATCTATATCCATTCAAAAAGAAGTAGTTGAAAGTCGTGAAGTAGATAACAAAAATGAAGTACCTTCGAATGTTCATCCATCAAATATTGAAGAAGAGGAAGAAGTAGAAGAACAGGAAGTACTTGATGAGTCAATTAAACAGGAAGAGCAAGAAGAGGATCTTTATGATCCATTTACTGTGGAAGTAAGAAGAGAAGAACAAAATGCAGATCCACAAGAAGTACAATATTCCTTTTTTTCAAAATCAGAAGCTGAAGAGACTGAGGAAGTTGAGGAGATTGAAGAACTTAATGAGAGAGATGAAAAAGATCCGAAAGATGCACATTATTTAACAAGCCTATTTGCAAGAGATGACGAAGAAGACTTCTCTCGTTTAAAAATGTGTATTGTTCAACAGGGAGACACGCTTAATTCTATTAGTGAAAGATACGACATTTCGATTCAGCAAATTGTTCGAGTAAATGATTTTCATGCAGATCAAGATGTTTATGAAGGGCAAATCCTTTATATTCCAGCTTACTCAACGAGCAAATAAGGATACGGACTTTTAGTATATAGTAATGAAAAACAGCATGGGGGCTTCCTGATCCTCAGCTGTTTTTTTAAATTCATCAGCTAATGAATTGAGGTGAGTGTGACTGTGGAATTCCAACTTGGTGAAATTCGACAACTGTTACGTGATTACAATCTTTACCCAGAGTATATCGAAGAGCTGAGTAAAAAAGCAATAAAGGTTTATACAGATACTGGGCCTTTTGTGCTGAAAAAGCTCACAAAGGATTTTAATCCTTATTTTGTTGACTCATTAAGAATGTTAAAAGAGCAAAAATTTTCTCATTTTGTGCCACTCGTTAGCAATAACCAGCATCAGTTTCTATCGTATTATAATGGTGATTACTATTATTTAATGCCATTGTTAACAAACGAACAAGAAGAGGAACGAGATGCCAGACATCAATATTTATTTAAAGAGGTAGCAAATCTTCATAAAAAAACAGAAAAGAAATTGGATATAAAAGAACAGGATGTAAAAAATCATTATGGAAATATGATAAAGCAATGGGATAATTCAAAAGCGATGTATGAGGCTTTTGTTGAGCAGTCTGAGCAAAAAATTTACTTATCTCCTTTTGAACTGCAAGCCATTACTTACTACACCGAAGTATCACGAGCCATTGATTTTTCAAAGAAAAAACTTGAAGAATGGTCTAATCTTATGGAAGATAAAAAGTCTACAAGGGTTGTATTAATTCACGGAAAAATATCGGCAAGACATTTTTTATATGATGATGAAGGGAACGGGTATTTAACTAATTTTGAACGGTCAACTTATGCATCACCAATAGATGATTTTCTACTATTTTTGATTAGAACTTCAAAAACTTATCCTGTTCAAACGGATGATTGTATCAATTGGTTTTATACTTATCAGAAGGGTTACCCTTTTACAGATGAAGAAATGAGCTTGTTTTTAAGTTATTTGGCTTATCCTGATCGTCTATGCCAGCTAATAAAAAACTATAAAAAAGACAAAAAACAGCGCTCGGAGCTGGAAAGAAATAAACAGCTAATAAAGGCATACTGGCAGTTTAAAAATATTGAATATTTTGTGATGAAAGTATCTGAAATGGAAGAAAAAAAGAAAATGGAAGCAGAGGCTCAAACATAGAAGTAGAAAGAGGGGAAGGATACAGATCTGTATGTCTTTCCCTCAAGGATGTTTATATCCAATCATAACGTAACGCAATAGCTAAACCAATTAAGATTCCTAACAGGAGAACATCAAATGTTGTCGGAAAAAAAACAGTACGTATTCCTTGGAAAATGGTTAGCGGAATAATGATTTGAATACCAACCTCACGTATTTGTCTAACCCAAGGTGGTAGAGAATATGGATTATAACGTTTTTTCATATCATAACGCCTCCTCATGAACAATCTCTAAAAAATTTCTCACTTTTTTTGAAAATGGTTCATAAAATATGTTCAACAACCAAGATTTTTACAGAGGTAAGGAAGAATAAAATTAGTACTTCGCTTTAGTTTCTAGCTCCAGAGCCTAGCCCTTGATCGCATAGAACGTGCAAGCGCTTGGAGATTGAAGGCAAAGAACACCTTCTATTAACAAATTTTCTTAGTGCCAGAGGCTGATCTAGGCACTTGCGCTTTTCTTAAAATCGTCCACTAATGTAAATTATGCAAAAAAATGTGATAAGTGCCTGTATGAATGTTATGAAAAATGGTGAAAATATTGACGAAAAAATGAATTGTTTAGTAATATAGAATAGATGAAAATGAACAACTACATATTTAGTAAACGTTGATTGGGAAGAGTACATTGTCATCACTTCACAGAGAGAGAAATCAAATGCTGGAAGATTTCTTAAGTTGAGGCTTTGGAAGGTCGCCCAGGAGTTACTTCCTTGAAAGAATAGTAGAAGAGGTCGGTGAAAACCGTTATCATATCGAGTGTATAGGCTTGATCCATGCTTTTGGTAAGCTTGTTTTAGTCTATAAAAAAAGGTGGTACCGCGAAATTTTCTCCTTTCGTCCTTTTATGGATGAAGGGAGTTTTTTATTTTTACTATCAAAAAATCCAAGGAGAAATATAGTGTGAAGGAGAAAAACGGAATGGAAAATAATGAACAACAGCTATCATTACCAACGAAATATGATCCAAATGCAATCGAAAAAAACCGCTATTCCTTTTGGTTAGAAGGAAAATACTTTGAGGCAACAGGGGATGAAAAGAAGCAGCCTTACACAATCGTTATTCCCCCGCCAAACGTAACAGGGAAGCTGCACTTAGGTCATGCTTGGGATACAACCTTGCAAGATATTTTAACACGTATGAAAAGAATGCAAGGCTATGATGTATTATGGCTTCCTGGAATGGACCATGCTGGGATCGCTACACAAGCGAAGGTAGAGGCTAAGCTTCGTGAAGAAGGAAAATCCCGTTACGATTTAGGACGGGAGAAATTTATTGAAGAAACATGGAAGTGGAAAGAAGAATATGCAGGGCATATTCGTGAACAATGGGCAAAGATTGGTTTAGGTCTGGATTATTCACGCGAACGCTTCACACTTGATGAAGGGTTGTCAAAAGCAGTTCGTGAAGTGTTTGTCACGCTTTACAACAAAGGACTTATTTATCGTGGAGAGTATATCATTAACTGGGATCCACAAACAAAAACTGCACTTTCCGATATCGAGGTAATTTACAAAGATGTGCAAGGTGCTTTTTATCATATGAGCTACCCGCTTGCTGATGGTTCTGGTTCAATCGAAGTAGCAACAACTCGTCCAGAAACGATGCTTGGAGATACGGCTGTAGCTGTTCACCCTGAAGATGAACGCTATAAACATTTAATTGGTAAAAAAGTGATCTTACCAATTGTCGGACGTGAAATTCCGATTGTTGGTGATGATTATGTAGATATGGAATTTGGTTCAGGTGCTGTTAAAATAACACCTGCACATGACCCGAATGACTTTGAACTAGGAAATCGTCATAACCTTGAACGTATTCTTGTCATGAATGAAGATGGAACAATGAATCAAAATGCAGGGATTTATCATGGTTTGGATCGCTTTGAATGTAGAAAGAAAATTGTGAAGGATTTACAAGAACAAGGCGTACTATTTAAAATTGAAGAACACATGCACTCTGTAGGTCACAGTGAAAGAAGCGGTGCTGTTGTTGAACCATATCTATCAACACAATGGTTTGTTAAAATGCAACCACTAGCTGATGAAGCAATCAAGCTTCAAGAAGCAGATGAAAAAGTAAATTTTGTACCAGATCGATTTGAGAAAACATATTTACGTTGGATGGAAAACATCCGTGACTGGTGTATTTCCCGTCAACTTTGGTGGGGACATCGAATTCCAGCATGGTACCACAAAGAAACAGGAGAGGTATATGTAAACCAAGAACCACCAGAAGATATTGAAAATTGGACTCAAGACAATGATGTACTTGATACTTGGTTCAGTTCTGCATTATGGCCATTTTCAACAATGGGTTGGCCTGATACAGAATCAGTAGACTTTAAACGTTATTATCCTACAGATGCTCTTGTAACAGGCTATGATATTATCTTCTTCTGGGTATCTCGTATGATTTTCCAAGGTCTTGAATTCACAGGAAAACGCCCATTCAAGGATGTATTAATTCATGGACTTGTACGTGATGAGCAAGGACGAAAAATGAGTAAATCATTAGGTAACGGTGTTGACCCAATGGAAGTTATTGATCAGTACGGTGCTGATTCATTACGTTTCTTCCTATCAACAGGAAGCTCTCCTGGTCAAGATTTACGTTTCAGCTATGAAAAGGTGGAATCTACTTGGAATTTTGCAAACAAAATTTGGAATGCATCTCGCTTTGCCCTAATGAATATGGATGGTTTAACATTTGATGAAATTGACTTAACAGGTGAGAAATCTGTTGCGGATAAATGGATTTTAACTCGTTTAAATGAAACGATTGAAAATGTAACAAAGCTTGCTGATAAATATGAGTTTGGTGAAGTTGGGCGCTTACTTTATAACTTCATTTGGGATGATTTCTGTGATTGGTACATCGAAATGGCAAAGCTTCCATTATACGGGGAGGACGAAGCAGCGAAGAAAACAACTCGTTCTATCCTAGCTTATGTCCTAGATAACACAATGAGATTATTACATCCATTCATGCCATTTATTACAGAAGAAATCTGGCAGTCTCTACCACATGAAGGTGAATCAATTACAGTGTCAGCATGGCCAACAGTTAATGAACAATTAACAGATGATCAAGCGGCAAATGAGATGAAACTTTTAGTAGAAGTCATACGCGCGGTTCGCAACATTCGTTCTGAGGTGAATACACCAATGAGCAAGCAAATTCCAATGCAAATTAAAGCGAAAGATCAAGGTGTGTTAACTCAGCTAGAACATAACCGTGCTTATATTGAAAAATTCTGTAACACAAGTTCATTAAATATCGTAACAGACATTACGTCTAACGAAAAATCCATGACTGCCGTTGTAACTGGTGCAGAAATTATCCTGCCAATTGAAGGATTAATTAATATCGATGAAGAAATTAATCGACTTGAAAAAGAACGTGAAAAGCTTGATAAAGAAGTTGAGCGTGTTCAGAAGAAACTCGGAAACGAAGGTTTCTTAAAGAAAGCTCCTGAAAAGGTCATTGAGGAAGAGAGAGCAAAGGAAAAAGATTATCTAGAAAAACGGGAAATTGTTTTAGCTAGAATTCAAGAACTAAGAGGTTAAAGTGAGACTTCATGCAATGGGTTATTCATTCATTGCATGGTAGCGAAACTTATCGGATTTTTACGGACAGTTATCCCCCACCTTTGCTTCCTGCTTAACTAGCTCAGAGGTGTGGGTATTACTGTCCGTTACAAATTGGATAAAAGGTTGACTCGGGTGGTACTATGATTAGTTCCCCCGAGTTTTTACATGGATAAAAGGAGGGAATATTCTTGTTTACAAAGTATAATGATGCAATAAATTGGATTCATGATCGATTAAAATTTGGAGTAAAGCCGGGTTTAAAAAGAATGGAGTGGCTTTTAGCTGAGCTAGATCATCCTGAAAAAAAAATCCCGACCATTCATGTAGCAGGAACAAATGGAAAAGGGTCAACGATTGCCTATATGCTCCATATGCTCATGGAAGCAGGTTACAACGTCGGAACCTTTACTTCACCTTACATAGAAACATTCAATGAGCGGATTAGTGTAAATAGTCTGCCTATATCGGACGATGAAATGCTGCGACTTGTAAATGAAGTAAAGCCATATGTTGAAAAAATTGAAGAAACAGATCTGGGGTCTCCAACTGAATTTGAAATTATTACAACCATGATGTTCTTGTACTTTGGTAAAATGAATAATCCTGATTTTCTATTACTTGAAACAGGTCTTGGTGGCCGGTTAGATTCTACCAACATTATTGATCCAATTTTATCTGTTATTACAAACATAGGGTATGACCACATGAATATACTTGGTGATACCATTAGTGAAATTGCTTGTGAGAAAGCAGGCATTATTAAATACAGAAGACCTATTTTTACAGCAGCTGAAAAAGAGGAAGCACTCGAGGTACTGATTCATACAGCAAAAGAGTTAGAAGCTCCTTCCTACTCACTTGGATCGGACATCAAAATAAATAATCTTTCAACTTGGGAGAAAGGAGAAGAGTTTTCCGTTCAAACCCCAAACAACACATATGAAAATGTGAAGATTAAGATGAGAGGAAATCATCAAATCAAAAATGCAGCTCTTGCTATTTCTGCGATTGATTATTTATCGGAACAGGGAGTTGTCAAAATTTCCACTGATCAAATTATAGATGGGATAAAAAAATCAACTTGGAAGGGCCGTTTTGAGCTCATGAATGAAAATCCAGTTGTTATTGTTGATGGTGCTCACAATGATGAAGGAATCGAAAGCTTAATTGAAACAATTAATAGGCATTATTCACAAAAACGAATTCATATATTATTTAGCGCTTTAAGTGATAAGAACTACGGGAACATGATTAACCGACTCAGTTCTGTTGCGAACTCAATGCATTTTACGACCTTTGATTTCCCTAGGGCAGCTAAAGCCGAGGAGCTATACTTTGCATGTCAAATGAAAGAAAAAACCTACTCCGAGTTTTGGCAAAAGTTATTAGATGAGTTAATCATGTTATATAAAAATGAAAAGAACGATGTGATTATTATAACAGGTTCTCTCTATTTCATTTCAACCATACGAAATTACCTAGTTAGCAAGAAGTCTACTGAAAATAGTCAATAAATTTAGTATTGTATGACAAATGTGACAATAATTTGTTAAAATATACATATGTTGTAAAATGATGAGGAGGCGATTATAGAGTGGATAAGAAGGTTCAAGTATTCTTATGGACAAGTTGGGCTTTGTTCACCCCCTTACTTTTATGGATTTCTTATCAGCTGTCGCCTCCATTGATAGAAGGTTTTGAAATCGACCTTATTTTATTCCTTTTGCTTATGTGTCTTGTTGCGGGCTGGCCAATTATTATCAATGATACACCCGTTTTTTATGTGCAATCTGTCTCTTTAGTTGTGTTTCTATATTTTGGTTTATTTATTGAAATCCTTTTTACACAGGTTGCCTTAATCGTTCTGTTAATGAAAGTGCGAATCTCATCCAAGGATCTTTATCGTCTGCCACTAAATTCATTGCTTTTCTTCATTATTTCATTAAGTGGTGCAATCGTTTATTATGCGATAGGTGGTTTACACGGTGAAAATCACTTCAGCGGCGGCTTCCTTTCAGCTTTGATTGTTTATGAATTAACAGTCTTTTTTGTTAATCAATTATTACTTAATACCATCCAAACTATTTTACACAAAAAGTCTTTTAACCTATTATCGAGAAGTTTTTTATGGGAATTTATTACGTCTTTAATTGTTTTTCCTATCGGTGTAGGTATGTACTTCGTTTATGTAGAAGTTGGAGCTGAAGCCATTCTCTATATCGGAATTCCTTTGCTGGCATTGTCGATTATTCTCACACTCTATTATAAAAGCAGACTTATTAATTACTATTTACAGCAAGCAAGTGAAATAGGTCATCAGCTTACTGAAAGATTAGAGAAAAATGAAGTTCTCAATATCTTTATGGACAAGCTAATTAATATGATTCCATTGAAAGCAGCATATATTGTTGATGTTTATGAAAAAGACAAACTTAAAATTATTAGAGAATATGAAGATGGAAAGATCAACAACGAGCCTGGCACAACAAAGACCCCTTATAAAGGAATTTCAGGTCATGTTTATGTTATGAGGGAAAGTTTTCTTTTTCATTCCAGAAAGCAATGGAAACATATAAAAGATTCGCAATTACCAAATTCGGTTGAAAGTGTTATTGCAGTTCCTGTCATGAGAAATTTAGATTTAGTAGGAATCGTTATCCTAGCAAGCAATAAGAAATCTGCATTCGATAGGGCGCAATTAATGATCATCGATTTATTGTCTACCTATTTGGGAATCGCGATAGAAAATGCAAGGCATTATGAAGAGACAAAGCGCCTAAGCGAACATTGTGCTTTAACAGGGTTAAATAATTTTCTTTTTTTAGAAAAAAAGCTTGAATCCGAGTTTGAAGCAATGGAAAAAGATCAAATGGGTTCACTATCCCTAATCTTACTGGATCTTGATCATTTTAAATCTGTAAATGATACATACGGTCATCAAGCGGGAAATGAAGTGCTCATAGAGCTTGCCGATCGACTATCTAAATTTGTAGGCCTCAAAGGATCGGTAGCAAGATATGGTGGTGAAGAGTTTGTAATTCTTCTGCCAAATTTCACGAAAAAAGAAACCATTCTGTTTGCTGAAGAAGTAAGAAAATTAATTGCAAACAAACCTTTTACTATCCATCATACTCTCCAGCAATCACGGCAGCCATCTGTCCTATTTCTAACTGCCAGCTTAGGTGTAGCAACCGCTCCAGAAGATGCAGAGGATCCTATTTCTCTTATTCGTCATGCTGACAGAGCGATGTATTTGGGAGCAAAACAAGCGGGGAGGAATAAAGTTGCTGGATACATTGTATAAACACATATTCAAAATAGGCAATATTTCCTGCGCAATATTCGTCTTATTTTGTAGTCTCAATGTGAAATTTAGATGAATTTATTCATTTGTTTGATGAATTGGACTATTTTTCTTTTTATAGATTAGACGGGATTGTGTATAGTATCCTGTATAAAAAAGGGTGTTGTATCGTTTTTGATGATAGATAGATATGCTGCAATTCCATAGGTAATATTTTTGAAAAAGTAAACATAAGGTTACCATAATAATAGGATTAATCTTCTATTAAAGCTTCCGATCTTAATATATTAATCTTTCCAAAAGGAGCCACAAAAATGCCGGCAACTTTCATCCTCCATATCTACATCTTTATCTTAGGTGCAGTCCTAGGCTCCTTTTACAATGTCGTGGGCCTGCGAATACCACTTAAAAAAAACATAACATACCCGGGTTCAGCATGCCCAATATGCAATCATAAGCTATCAGCGCTTGAATTAATTCCAATTCTATCCTACCTTACTCAAAATGGAAAATGCAGAAATTGTAAAACCGCCATTTCTCCTCTATATCCTTTAATAGAATTAATAACAGCGATTCTTTTTACGATTTCACCGCTTTTGGTGGGATGGTCAAAAGAATTGTTTCTTGCATGGTCACTTATTTCATTATGTATGATTGTCATTGTTTCAGATTTAAAATATATGATTATCCCTGATAAGGTGAATTTATTTTTTTTAATATTATTTTTAGGTGAAAGACTTTTTATCCCGACAGAACCTTGGTGGGACCCTTTTGCAGGATTAGTTTTGGGAACGATTGTTCCACTAATCATTATTTTAGTTAGTCGAGGTGGTATGGGAGGCGGGGATATGAAGCTATTAGCTGTTTTTGGTATCGCCCTAGGATGGAAGCTTGTTTTAATATGCTTCTTTTTAGCTACATTAATTGGGACAGCCGTTGGAATGATAGGGATTATGATCGGCTTAATCAAAAAAGGGAGACCATTTCCATTTGGGCCTTTCCTTGTGATAGGTGCTTTAATTGCTTATTTCTTTGGTCATGACCTGATACGGTTCTATTTTACAAATTTTTTCTATTGAGAGAGTTACTGCTTCAATTCTATTACTTACATGGTAGGAAAGTCGATGAGCAGAGGATTGTCAGAAAATGACGGAAAATATTAAGGACAAGACGACAAATGTCTTGTTCTTTTTTTTTATCCTTCTGTTAGCATAAGATCAATATGAAAGCTCGTGCAATTAGAAGGGTGGTAGGCATATGGACAAGCAGACCTCGGATACAGTGAAAATTAAAATAAATGGAAAGGACCGTCCCTTAGAAGAAAAAAAGGAATCAACAAAACAATATCAAATATCCTCTTGGGAAGAAAAGCTTAAGGCGGAAAAGGAAATGGCTTCAGCCAAAAAGGAGGAAGATGATTTTCCGTGGTTGTTACCTGATGATGATCCTATCTTTGAGGAAGATCCTAAAGTTGTCATCCCCTCAAAGAAGAAGAAAGTACTATCAAATCAGAACGTGACACCATTTCAATTTCCTAATAAAAAGAAGAGCAACCCCAGTATTGGTGCATTTCCTATAAAACAAATGGCAACGATTGTTTTGCTTGCTGTTGGATTAGGAGTAGGTTTTGGCTATATTGCTTTAAACTTTTTATCAAATGAAGACATGCCGGCTGCAACAACGCCAACAGATGTGGTAGGTACTGGTGACCAAGCTGCTAAAGATCCTTCTGAACAGAATCAAGAAAAGCCCCCAGCGAGCACAACAACTTCAACAGCATCGTTGCAGCTTTATGCTGTACAAGGTGGAATCTTTTCGTCAAAAGCAGGGGCAGATACTGTTGCGCAAGATATTAAGGATAAGGGCTTAGCCTCAACCGTTATTGAGACAGAAGGTTCCTTTATGGTATTAGCTGGATTAGGAAAGGAAAAAAATGAAACAAATGCGATGAATGAGCACTATAAGCAACAGCAATTTCAGGATTTTTGGGGCGGAAAGCAGCTTTCACTTACAATTTCGACAACAAAAACACCTGAAGAATGGGTAAGTTCGATTTCAACATTAGCAACATTGTCTGCTGCTGTTGCGAATAATCAAAGTGTTAGTTCTGATCAGATATCAGATATTGAAAATCAATTAACCGCAATACAAACGGGAAATGAAAATGAAAAAAAATTAATTGATAAACTTTTAGCTGCTACAGCAAATATTAAGGAAAACAAAGGCTGGGAAGCACAACAATCAATCTTAGATGTTGTTCAAGCCCTACAGGGAAGGTAATATACCCCCAAGCCCATTCTTACTTAAGAATGGAGGCTTGGGGGTTAATTTTTGGAATTGTGATTGAAAGAAATTCTCTTAAAATTTAATATTGAGAAATTGTCCAAAAAAACTTCCTTTGGTAAGATATAGAAGTATCTTCTAATCTGAAACGAAGAAAGGATGTTTTACACAAATGAATTCAAGCCTCATTTTAGCTTCAGCTTCTCCCCGTAGAAAAGAACTTCTAGAGCTTCTTCAACTTCCTTTTGAAGTGATTGTTAGTGAGGTAGAGGAGGTTGTGGACGAGAATCTTCATCCAGCAGAAATGGTTCAATCATTGGCACAACAAAAAGCTGAAAGTGTAGCGAAAATGCACCAAAATGCATATGTACTAGGTTCTGATACACTTGTCGTGTTTCAAGGACAAATGCTAGGTAAACCGAAAAATGAAAAAGAAGCGATAGAAATGCTGTCAATGCTTTCGGGACAAACACATGAGGTATATACAGGTGTTTCAATCGTTCATAACGGAAATCATCATTCCTTTTGTGAAAAAACAAATGTTACATTTTATTCATTGACACAAAGGGAAATTGAAGAATATGTCAATACAAGAGAACCGATGGATAAAGCGGGTGCCTATGGCATTCAAGGGTTCGGAGCTCTCTTAGTAAAAGAAATTAAAGGTGATTATTATGCGGTAATGGGGTTGCCGATTGCAAGAACAAAAAGAGAGCTTATTCGTGCTGGATTAAAATGGTAGCTACTAATTTTCCATGTTTGAAGTGGCATAAAACAGTAGTATAGGAACATGATAGTACACATAGAAATATTTTTGAGCAGAAAGGGAACGAAGGAGGATAAATGGAGCAATCAACCTTTAAAATCCGGGATTTCCCGCAAGATGAACGACCAAGAGAACGGCTTTTAAATGAAGGAGCTGACAAGCTGTCTAACCAAGAATTATTGGCAATTTTGTTACGAACAGGTACCAAAAAGGAATCCGTGTTAGACTTGTCTCAAAAATTGTTAAAGCATTTTGAAGGATTGAGAATGTTAAAGGATGCATCTGTTGAGGAAATTACAACAATTTCTGGTATCGGAACAGCAAAAGCAGTTCAAATTTTATCCGCTCTTGAACTTGGGCGTCGTATGAACAGATTAACATTTGATGACCGCTTTGTTATTCGCTCCCCGCAGGATGGAGCGAATTATGTCATGGAAGAGATGCGTTTTCTAAGCCAGGAACATTTTGTCTGTTTATATTTAAACACAAAAAATCAAGTGCTCCATAAACAAACAGTATTTATTGGCAGCCTAAACGCATCTATTGTTCACCCGCGAGAGGTATACAAAGAAGCTTTAAAACGTTCTGCGGCTTCTATAATTTGTATACATAATCACCCTTCAGGTGATCCATCTCCAAGCAGAGAGGATATTGAAGTGACAAAACGCTTATCTGAGAGTGGAAAAGTGTTGGGGATAGAACTTTTGGACCATCTTATCATTGGTGAACAAAAATATGTTAGTTTGAAAGAAAAAGGATATATCTAATACTTTTTTTTTTGAGCAATTACGCTATAATAAGATTTATGAGTTTTTTAGGAAAGCACGAAAAGACTCTTTGTTTTAAGGAAGAATGATGAGGAAAGTTGTCATGTAGGTGAAATCGATATCTGTTCATTATGACACGCTAATCTACCTTACAAAGAAGAAAGTTGTATTCTATCAATTTTCCTAAAAATAATAAGCAAAAAGTACATTCGTTTCAGAAAGGAAGATACACCCTATGTTCGGTATTGGTACAAGAGACCTTGGGATAGATTTAGGGACTGCAAACACACTTGTGTTTGTAAAAGGAAAAGGAATTGTTGTTCGTGAGCCATCTGTAGTGGCATTACAAACAGACACAAAACAAATTGTTGCCGTTGGAAATGATGCAAAAAATATGATTGGACGTACTCCTGGTAATGTTGTTGCCCTTAGACCAATGAAAGATGGAGTCATCGCAGATTATGAAACAACTGCTACGATGATGAAGTATTACATTAAGCAGGCAACAAAGACAAAAGGTGTTTTCGCAAGAAAGCCTTATGTGATGGTTTGTGTTCCATCAGGAATTACAGCTGTAGAGGAAAGAGCTGTTATTGATGCAACTAGGCAGGCAGGTGCCCGTGATGCATATACAATTGAGGAGCCATTTGCAGCTGCAATTGGGGCGAATCTACCAGTATGGGAACCTACAGGAAGCATGGTAGTTGATATCGGTGGCGGTACAACTGAAGTGGCGATCATATCACTTGGTGGTATCGTAACAAGTCAATCGATTCGTGTCGCAGGCGATGAGATGGATGAGGCGATTACTACATATATTCGAAAAACATATAATTTAATGATTGGTGATCGTACAGCTGAAGCCATTAAAGTTGAAATAGGATCAGCTGGTTCACCTGATGGTGTAGAAAACATGGATATAAGAGGTCGCGATCTTTTAACTGGTTTACCAAAAACAATTGAAATTACTGCAGCAGAAATTGCTGAAGCTTTAAAAGATACAGTATACACAATCGTGGACACTGTCAAAAATACATTGGAAAAAACGCCACCGGAATTAGCGGCAGATATTATGGATCGTGGAATTGTTTTAACCGGCGGTGGGGCATTGCTTCGCAATCTTGATAAAGTTATTGGCGAGGAAACCAATATGCCGGTATTAATTGCGGAAGATCCGCTGGATTGTGTGGCAATTGGTACAGGAAAAGCATTGGAGCACATTCATTTATTTAAAAATAAAGCAAGAGACAGTCGTTAGGAAAATCGAAATCACAGTGAAACACCGGTAACGTATGCTAAAAGACAATAGTTTTTGAGGTTACCTCAAGATGCAACGACAAAAGCACGGTATGTGCAAGTGCAGGCATATGCGATAGGACGTCGCATCTTTGCCTGGCACTAGGGTTTAAGCAAGCAGGAATAGAAGGTAATAAGGACCTTCTATTCCTGCTTGCCTTTATGCTTGTCGTTGAATATCAAGCATCTTGCCATCATCTATCGGTGTGTTTTTAAATTGGAATAAGAGGGTGTTCATCATGCCACAATTTTTTCTAAACAAACGCCTAATCTTGTTACTGGTAAGTGTTATTGTGTTAGTGTCATTAATTGGTTTTTCGTTAAAGGACGATCGACAGCTGTCATGGCCTGAGCAATTCTTGCAAGATACGGTAAGTGTTTTTCAGTCTATTTTTCATAAACCTGCTACTTATGTGTCAAATGTTTTTGGAAATATAAAAGATCTAAAAAATACATACGAAGAAAATGAGCTGTTAAAAAGTAGACTCGATGAGTATATGCAGCTTGAGGCAGATCTTCAAGAATATAAAGTTGAAAATGAAAAATTGAAAACAGAGCTAGGAAAAGTCGCAGATTTACGACAATATAATCCTATTTATTCAGCTGTTATAGGGCGAAATCCTGATAGATGGTACGACTATATTTCAATTGATAAAGGTGAACAAGACGGTGTTGAGCCAAATATGGCTGTTGTAACAGCGGAAGGGCTAATTGGGAAAGTAAAATCAACTTCACAATTTTCTTCCACCGTACAATTGTTAAGTGCTTCAGATTTGAAAAATAGAATATCAGCAGAAATTCTGCCTGTTGAATCAAAGAAAACTGAAGATGAAAATGATACAAATGAGGATAAAACCGAAAATAACGATAAGGTAACAGGATTAATTGAAGGCTATGACGAGGAAAAAGGCGCTCTTTTACTACGTCGAATAGAGTCTGATATTAAGCTTGTAGAAGGTCAGAAGGTCTTAACCTCTGGCAAAGGCGGAGTTTTTCCAGATGGGATTCTTATCGGAGAAATCATGGAAGTTGAGCCTGATTCTTATGGGTTAGAACAAATGGCCTATATCAAACCTTCCGCTAATTTTTATGATATTGATCGAGTTTGGGTTGCAGATCGGGTTGCTCCCTCAGAAGATCCTGTTGAAGCATTAGCTGAGGAAGAGGAGGAATAATTTTGAGACGATTTATTCTTCCCTTTCTTGTCCTTTTTGCATTTATTAGTGAAAGTTCCTTCGCACATCTTGTGCATTTTCCTTTTTTAGGAGAAGATTATTTATATATACCTAGATTTGTGTTGATTTTTGTTATTTTTATCACGGTTTATTTAAACAGAACACAAGGAATGCTATTTGGTTTAATTTTCGGTCTTTTGCAGGATGTTGTGTACGTAGAAGTGATTGGAATCTATCTTTTTGCTTATGGATTTTTAGCATATCTGATTTCAAAGGCCATGAAGGTTCTTCATGGACAAATTTATATCGTGATCTTTCTTTCAACTCTTGCAGTCGCAGTTTTGGAGTTCTACGTCTATGGGATCAATTATGTAATTGGTACGACAAAAATGTCGCTCTATCAATTTACAACACAAAGACTACTAACAACTCTTGGGTTAAATTTGGTCGTTGCGTTGCTATTTATTTTCCCTCTTAAGTCCTTTTTAACTAAATTAAAAATAGCTGAATCTGAAGATTAATGATTCAAAACACTTTTGACTATGTTATGGCTTATTTTTAACGACATGGCAATAAGCCAAGTTTTTCTAAAAAAATGATCACATTATTATCACGCAAAAAAAAGGAATTCGGGCTGTTCTGTCGAATAGTAAAATCGTTGAGGTGAACGTCATGAAGGTCCAAAAACAACAATATGTTACGATCAAAGGCACGAAAGATGGCTTAACGTTGCATCTCGATGATTCATGTTCTTTTGACCAATTGCTTCAAGAATTAGAGGAGATGCTTTCTTTAAAACAGTACGTTCAACAGGCTGGCCCTGTTATTGGAGTAAATGTTAAGGTTGGAAACCGTTTAATTAATACGAATCAGCGAGAAAAACTAGAATCAGTTATAAAACAAAAGCGGAATCTTTTAGTTGAATCAATTGAAAGCAATGTAATTACGAAGGACGAGGCATTAAGGTTAAAAAAAGAGACTGAAATAGTGTCAGTTACAAAAATTGTTCGTTCTGGACAAATATTAAAAATTAAGGGAGATTTATTGCTCATTGGTGATGTGAATCCTGGTGGAGCGGTCATTGCTTCTGGAAATATTTTTATTTTAGGTGCTTTAAAAGGGATTGCTCATGCGGGTTGTGATGGAA
The DNA here is from genome assembly GCF_058315175.1 of Metabacillus sp. RB-C-LZQ-3-1. NCBI lineage: Bacteria > Bacillati > Bacillota > Bacilli > Caryophanales > Bacillaceae > Metabacillus > Metabacillus sp. RB-C-LZQ-3-1. Next base: position 24,001 of record NZ_JBZFLI010000004.1, read on the forward strand.
ATAGCCAAGCAGTTATTGTTGCTTCTCTTATGAAGCCAGCACAACTACGAATTGGTGACATCATTAATCGAGCTCCAGATCATATCCCTAATGAGGGTTCTGAGATGGAATGTGCTTATCTTAATGAAGGTGAAGAAATGGTAATTGAGAGATTACAGCAACTTACTCATCTACGACCAAATTTAACAAGGTTTGAAGGAGGAATCTAACAATGGGTGAAGCAATTGTCGTTACCTCAGGGAAAGGTGGCGTTGGTAAAACAACGACATCAGCTAATATTGGGACAGCTTTAGCTATATTGGGCAAACGAGTTTGTCTAGTAGATACAGACATCGGTCTTCGAAACCTGGATGTCGTAATGGGACTTGAGAATCGTATTATCTATGATTTGGTTGATGTAGTAGAAGGGCGTTGTAAAATGCATCAAGCTCTAGTTAAAGATAAACGATTTGAAGATCTGTTATATTTATTGCCAGCTGCACAAACAAGTGATAAAACAGCTGTTAAGCCAGAACAAATGAAAAAATTAGTGAATGAATTGAAACAAGATTACGATTATATTGTGATCGATTGTCCGGCTGGAATTGAGCAGGGATATAAAAATGCAGTAGCTGGGGCAGACAAGGCAATTGTAGTGACTACACCTGAAATATCGGCTGTTCGTGATGCAGACCGCATTATTGGCCTGTTAGAACAGGAGGAAATTGAGCCGCCAAAGTTAGTTATTAATCGTATCCGCAATCATCTTGTGAAAAATGGGGACATGCTGGATGTAGATGAAATCGTCACTCATTTATCAATCGATCTTATTGGAATTGTAGCTGATGATGATGATGTGATAAAAGCTTCAAACAATGGGGAACCTATTGCGATGGATCCAAACAATCGTGCAGCAATTGCTTACCGTAATATTGCACGACGTATTTTAGGTGAATCCGTTCCTTTACAATCTTTAGATGAACCAAATAAAGGGATGCTTGTAAAGCTTAAGAGATTCTTCGGTGTGCGTGTTTAAATCATCATTCATAGATAAATAGATCAAAAGACTAGCTTTCGATATCTTCCCACAAGTGAGTGGAAAGATGGAACACTGGTCTTTTTCTTTTTTTATCTTCTTTTCTTCTTTAGGTCCTATATCAGCGGCTAACTTTCCATTGGAGCTCCTTTAAAAATGTTCATAATCTATAAGGACAAGGCATACACTTGTACAAACTTGCTAAAAGGATGGATGGGGATGAGTCATCGAGCGGATGAAGTTAGAAAGAGAATTGCAAAAAGAAAGCGAGACCGAGGTTTACTAGGAAGTAATAGCCAAGACATGTCACAAAGAACATCGCTATTTATGAGTGATGAGGAGCGATATGGTGGCGTATATTCACCACCTACTTATGAAGGTGGACCAGGAAAAAATAATGATGCCCACCCGCTTTTCCGTGTTGAAGTCTTTATATTCAAAATTTTATTTTCAGCGGTTTTAGTATTATTAACAGCTATCGTTTTTAAAAATGGATCTCCAATGTTTGACAAAGTGAAATCAGCTGTACATTACTCACTTGAAGAAGAATTTCAGTTTGCCACTGTTTCAAAATGGTATCGTGATCAGTTTGGTGAACCATTAGCTTTGTTTGACACTGGTACATCTGGCAGTGAAAAATCAGAAAATGAAAAAACAGAGTTAGCAGAGCTTGCAACTCCTGCATCGGGGAAGGTGTTAGAATCGTTTAAAGATAATGGCCAAGGTATTATGGTTGAAACAAATCGAACTTCTGTTGAAGCAATGAATGAGGGAATCATCATCGAAGCAGGTGAAAAAGAAGAAACGGGGCTTACGATTGTTCTTCAACATGCTGATGGGACAAAATCCTGGTATGGAAACTTAGATAAAATCGATGTTCCGCTATATGATTTTGTAGAAAAGGGAACAGAGTTAGGAAAAATTAAGCTTTCTGATAATCAAAAGGGAACTTACTATTTCGCAATCAAAAAGGGTGACTCCTTTATTGACCCAATTCAGGTGATACAATTTGAATAGATACCTCTCACTTTTTCAAAAAATTCATATACATCCTTTGTTATGGGTCATGATTGGAATAAGTGTCATTACAGCTAACTTTAAACCACTGTTTTTTTTAATGATCATTATTTTTGTACATGAAATGGGCCATGCAACACTTGCTCATTTTTTTTCTTGGAGGTTAAAGTCCATTATGCTTCTCCCATTTGGCGGGGTTGCTGAGGTTGATGAACATGGGAATCGATCGTTAAGGGAAGAATGTATAGTTGTTCTAGCAGGACCAATTCAGCATCTATGGCTTCAGGGAGCAGTGTTTCTCCTTCATGCGACAGGGTTTATGAATGTAGGTGACTATCAACTTTTCACTTTTTATAACGTATCGATTCTTTTGTTTAATTTATTACCCGTGTGGCCATTAGACGGTGGTAAGCTATTATTTATTATATTTTCGAAATATTGGTCATATCAAAAAGCTCATTCCTATATGATGCTGGCGTCTATTATCTTTTTAATTTTTTATGTAGCAGCTATTCTCATATTGTCCCCTACACATTTGAATATGTGGATTATTACAACCTTTCTCATATATAGTCTATATCATGAACATAAAAACAGAATGTATAGCTGTCTGCGATTTTTAATGGAAAGATATTATGGAAAGCAAACCCAAATAAATCGGATCAAACCGATTGTTGTAGATGAATCTGAGTTGGTTTATCATGTACTTCTGCAATTTCAACGGGGCTGTAAGCATTTAATTGTTGTTGAGCGGAACGGAACAAAGGTGTCAGAGATGGATGAGAATGAATTATTACATGCATTTTTTGCTAATAAATTAACAGACTCTAAAATAGGAGACCTTGTGTATGTCTATTAAATTAGATAAGATGCTAGAATAAGGAAGCTTAAGCAATATACTTAGAAACCCATAGAAAGAGAGTTAAATCAAACGTGCGTAAAATCATTATAAATGAAAAAGGAAGAGAAACTCGGTGTGCAATTTTTGAAGAAGATCATTTAGTTGAAATTCACCAATCTAATTCCTCTGATAATGAAATTGTTGGAAATATATATATTGGTCGAGTTAAAAAGGTACTCCCCGGTATGCAGGCGGCATTTGTTGATATTGGGCTATCACAAAATGGATACCTTCATCGAAATGATCTATTAAGTTTTCAACAATCAAAACAAACTGAGGCAAAACCATCGATTTCTCATTATGTGAAAGAAGGAGAAAAAATTCTCGTTCAAGTTGTAAAAGTAGGGACGGAACAAAAGGGACCAAAGCTGACCATGAATCTTGAATTTGGTGGTCATTTACTTGTCTATATGCCTTATGGAAATTATATGGCGGTTTCAAAGAAAGTTCAGGATGAGAGGGAAAGAAGCCGCCTTTTAGACATAGCTCAATCATTATGTCAGAATCAAGAAGGGCTGGTCTTCCGTACAGCCTCAATAGAGCGTTCAAAGGAAGAGCTGGAAAAAGAATATAACCACTTAAAGCAGAAATTTTTAAAGGTGATAAACCAAACAAGTGATAAGCCGGGTAGTTTGGTTGAATCTAAAAGCTTTATAGACAGGATTTTGTCTGAGCTCGTGATAAAAGAAGAAGATTTATTGATAAGTGACCAAATCGAGCGTGTTCAGCAGCTGAAGCACCTTTTTCCTCATACATCTATTCAATATCATGATCTAAGAGAAGGAATCTTTTCCACATTTAAAATAGAGCAAGAAATTGAAAAATTACTTAAGCCATTAGTATGGTTAAAAAACGGGGCATACATAATAATTGAGCAAACAGAAGCAATGACAATTATTGACGTCAATACTGGAAAATTTTCCGGGAAATTATCGATGCGTGACACTGTTCTTAAAACGAATGAGCTTGCTGCAATAGAAATTGCAAAACAAATTCGATTAAGAAATCTTAGTGGAATGATATTAATTGATTTTATTGATATGAAGCATAAACAAGATCAAATGAAGGTTCTAGAGACAATGAAATCGGTGATGAAAAAGGATCGGGTTCAGCATAAGGTAATTGGTTTTACAGAATTGAATATTTTACAAATAACAAGAAAGAAAACTCGTAAGCCATTAGAGAGTACTTTGACACAACTTTGTACAACGTGTCGCGGCTTAGGTAGAATAGTCTCAGCGGAGTCAGTTGCATATAAATTGGAGCGGGAACTATGGGAATATCAATTTATGGATGAGGATGCTATGTGGATTGAAGCAACTAGGGAAGTAATTGACCTGGTAAAGGGGAAAAATGAAACACATCTAAATAAGCTTGAAGATGTATTAAAATATAAAATTATATTTACAGAGCTTGACTCGCATGTTCCAACCTATTCGATTAAACAAATGGGTGATGGACGAGCAATTATGGAAAAAATATCATCATATAGTCCATAAGGTCATGTGAAAAAATTAGTTGCATAATCTATAAGGATTTGATAATATGTAACATGTTATGACTTGTAGCGCACCCGTGCTACAACCGCTCAGATCAAGGTATTAAAGTAATGCTTAGCATTCACCTGATTTTGGCGAGTCTTAGTTTATAGGAGGTGCAAGAATGTACGCAATTATCGAAACTGGTGGAAAACAAATCAAGGTTGAAGAAGGTCAAGTAATCTATGTTGAAAAACTAGGTGCTGATCAAGGTGAAACGGTAACGTTTGACAAAGTTTTATTTGTAGGTGGAGACAACGTTCAAGTTGGTAGCCCAACTGTGAGCGGTGCGACTGTTACAGCAAAAGTTGAAAAACAAGGTCGTCAAAAGAAAATCACTGTTTTCAAATATAAAGCTAAGAAAAACTACCGTAAAAAACAAGGTCACCGTCAGCCATACACAAAAGTTGTGATTGAAAAAATCAACGCGTAAGGCGATTTGAAATGATAAATGCAAATATTTATCGTTCAAATAAGGGACTTATCACATCGTTCACACTCTCTGGACATGCTGAATTCGATGAATACGGCAAGGATATTGTTTGTGCTGGAGCTTCTGCTGTTACCTTTGGTGCTGTGAATGCAGTACTATCACTTACGAATATTGAACCACAAATTGATCAAGGCGGGGATGGTGGATTTTTACAAGTAAAACTTCCATCAAATCTCGACCAGTCAACGAGTGATAAAGTTCAATTATTGTTAGAAGGTATGGTTGTCTCTCTCCAAACAATTGAAAGAGAATATGGACAATATATTTCGGTATCAGATGAATAAAGCAGGAGGTGAAACTTCATGTTAAGATTAGATCTTCAGTTCTTCGCATCTAAGAAAGGGGTAGGTTCGACTAAAAACGGTCGTGACTCTATCGCAAAACGTCTTGGTGCTAAGCGTGCAGATGGTCAATTTGTTTCTGGTGGTTCAATTCTTTACCGTCAACGTGGTACAAAGATTTACCCAGGTGAAAACGTTGGCCGTGGCGGTGATGATACGCTATATGCTAAAGTTGATGGTGTTGTTAAGTTCGAGCGTTTCGGACGTGACCGCAAAAAAGTTAGCGTATATCCAGTAGCTCAAGAAGCATAAAGCTTACTTAAAACTCTAGCCTGGTATCAGGTTAGAGTTTTTTTAAGGCTTCTTAACAGTTTCCATGAAACTAACTCCTATAAAGGAATAAATGGATAATGTTAGATAGACAAACAGATTTTACATTTACAACATTCTACTTAACGCTTCTATTTCTAATCTTCTATTAACTCCAGCTTAAATCAAATGATACATAAGACTGATTCAAACAAATTTAAACCATTAATCCATCATATTTTTGGCTCACATCAAATAATTGTTGTTTTTATATAGGAACTTTGACCAAATACTGTTTAGAGTGATTGGAACAGAACTTAACCATTCCAATACTTATTACATAACAATAAATTTTCGAAAACACCTATTTTAAAAAGACAATATTTAAATGAATCAAATTAGAAAATATTCTTATTTTCTAAAACAATGTTTGTTATAATTTTTAATACAGCCTTAAATCGGTAATAAACTCCTTTATGAAAATAACCTAGTAGGAGAAATTGTATGAAAAATAAACAAAATGAGATAGATATTGTTAATATTTTAAGTCATTCGCGGCATGATTGGATGAACAAGCTGCAATTAATTAAAGGAAATCTTTCATTACAAAGATACGATCGTGTACAAGAGATTGTGGAAGAAATTGTTATTGAAGCACAACAAGAGTCAAAACTGTGTAATTTAAATATACCGCTTTTCGCAAGTTACCTAATGACCTTCAATTGGAGTAACCGTCGTTTTTTATTAGAATATGAGGTATTAGGAGATACAAGAAATATTGCACAATATGATGAACCCATCACTCAATGGAGTAAAAAGTTTTTGGATATACTAGATAATGTTGCTGATCAAACTGGAGAAAATCGCGTCTGTATTACAATACATACCGGGCATACATCAGAAGAAACTGTGCGTTTCTTTTTTGATTTCGAAGGAATAATAAATGATATAGAACAAATAGCAAATTGGCGTCAAGAAATAGACCATAGTCCAATTTGTATTGAAGAATTTGATATTCAGGCATATCAAGTAACTGCAGCAATTTCAGTAGATGAAACGAGAATCTACGATGAAGAAGAAAGCTAAGGATTATGAAGGAAACTTCTTTAAGGTGTATGAAAGTATAAAATCTGTACTTAGTTTTGTTGTTCAGCTCCAGCGCCTAGCCCCTCGTGGTCATAAGTCAATTTGAAATTGAAGGCAAAGAACGACTTCTATTTCAAATAGACTTATGCTTGTCGGGGCTGATCAAGGCGTTTACGCATTTTTTAAGATAGGTATATAGAACGGAGGAAGACAGATGTTTGTCGATCAGGTCAAGGTTTATGTAAAAGGTGGCGACGGTGGAAACGGAATGGTTGCGTTCCGTCGTGAAAAATATGTCCCAAAAGGCGGACCTGCTGGAGGTGACGGTGGTAATGGCGCAGATGTAGTGTTTGAAGTAGAGGAAGGATTACGAACATTAATGGACTTCCGCTACAAGCGACACTTTAAAGCACCACGCGGTGAGCACGGGATGTCCAAAAATCAGCACGGTAAAAATTCTCCACCGATGATTGTAAAGGTTCCACCAGGGACAGTTGTGACAGATGAAGAAACAGGGCAAATTATCGCTGATTTAACAGAGCATGGTCAGCAAGCTGTTATTGCTAAAGGTGGACGTGGTGGTCGTGGAAATACGCGTTTTGCAACCCCGGCAAATCCAGCTCCAGAGCTTTCAGAAAATGGTGAGCCTGGTGTAGAACGAAATGTTATTTTAGAATTAAAAGTCCTTGCAGATGTAGGATTAGTTGGGTTTCCAAGCGTAGGGAAATCCACCTTGTTATCAGTTGTATCCTCTGCAAAGCCGAAAATTGCAGAATATCATTTTACAACCCTTGTCCCTAATCTGGGAATGGTCGAAACTGAAGATGGTCGAAGCTTTGTAATGGCCGATTTACCAGGCTTAATTGAAGGAGCACATCAGGGTGTTGGATTAGGTCATCAATTTTTAAGACATATTGAGCGTACCCGTGTCATCGTCCACGTTATCGATATGTCCGGTTTAGAGGGAAGAGATCCCTATGAAGATTATTTAACCATAAATGCAGAGCTTAAAGAATATAATTTGCGTTTAACAGAGAGACCGCAAATCATTGTTGCAAATAAAATGGACATGCCGGATGCTGAGGAAAACCTTGATGAATTTAAGAAAAAGATTGAAGATGATGTTCAGATTTTTCCAATATCTGCTATTACAAGAGAAGGTGTTCGGGAACTATTATATGCTGTAGCAGATGCAATTGAACAAACTCCAGAGTTTCCGCTTTATGAAGAAGAAGCTACTGAAAACCGTGTTGTGTACGAATTTAAGAAAGAAGAACCGAATTTTGCTATTACACGTGATAGTGAAGGAGCCTATGTACTGACAGGTGAGAAAATTGAAAAGTTATTTAAAATGACAGATTTCTCACGTGAAGAATCAGTTAGAAGGTTTGCTAGACAGCTTCGTGGCTTAGGGGTGGATGAAGCATTAAGAGCACGTGGTGCAGAGGATGGAGATATTGTAAAATTATTGGATTATGAATTTGAGTTTGTTGAATAACATAGGTATGAAAAAGAGAGGGCTGAACGGCTCTCTTTTTATGTATATAACAAAAAATACGTTTTTTTGAACGAATCTTACGTTTTTCTTAGGAAAAGTGAAGAAATTTAGCCAATATTGTGATAAATTATCTACATTGAGAAAAATATGGGAGGGAAATCATGAAGGATGATACCTTTTATTTAGTGAGAGAAGATATACTTCCTGAAGCGATGAAAAAAACGCTTGAAGTAAAGAAATTAATTGAAAGAGGCAAGGTTGACTCAGTGGCAGAAGCGGTTCAGCGAGTAGATATGAGTCGCAGTGCTTTTTATAAATATCGTGATGCTGTCTTCCCTTTCCATACAATGGTAAAGGAAAAATTAATCACCCTTTTCTTTCATTTAGAAGATCGGAGCGGTACACTCTCACAATTATTGTCAGTCGTTGCAAATGCGGGCTGTAATGTCTTGACGATCCATCAGACAATACCTATACAAGGTCGAGCTAATGTAACATTATCTTTAAATACGAACGGAATGAATGAAGATATTAATCACTTGATGGCGAAATTAAGACGTTTAGAGTTTGTTGAAAAGGTAGAGATTTTAGGTCAGGGAGCATAAGGAGTTGAAGGTAGTTGACAATTAAAGTAGGATTTTTAGGCCCACGAGCAACATTTACACACTTAGCTGTACAATCATACTTCGGTGAGGAAATCGAGCAAATAGCTTATTCAACCATTCCTCAATGCATCGATGCAGTTGCAGATGGAGAAATTGATTATGCTGTAGTGCCGACTGAAAATGCACTCGAAGGTTCTGTTAATTTAACAATTGATTATTTAATCCATGAACAACCATTATATATTGTAGGAGAGATTGTATCACCAATTGAACAACATTTTATGGTTCACCCAGCTAATAAAAAGGAATGGAGAAAGATTACTCATGTTTACTCTCATTCTCATGCAATAGCTCAATGTCATAAATTTTTGCATAAAAACTTTAAGGGGATTACATATGAGTATGCAACTTCCACTGGGGCTGCTGCTCAATACGTTAAAAATCACCCTGAAGATTTAGTAGCTGCCATTGCGAATAAGCTTGCTGCTAAAGAGTATGGATTAGAGGTCGTTCAAGAAAATATTCATGATTATCATTATAATCATACTCGGTTTGCTATTGTACATCCAACAGTGGATGGCAAATATCCAAGTACAAAGTTAAAGGCAGATAAAGAGAAAACAACACTCATGGTGACATTACCATCTGATCAATCTGGTGCCCTTCATCAAGTGTTATCGGCTTTTACTTGGAGAAAGCTAAATCTTTCAAAAATTGAGTCAAGACCAATGAAAACAGGTTTAGGGAATTATTTCTTTATTATAGATATTGATATGAAAGTAGATGAGGTTCTGATACCTGGAGCAATTGCTGAATTAGAGGCGTTAGGTTGCGGAGTAAAGCTATTAGGTACGTACGAGGCTTTTTTTATTCGACAAGAAATTGAAGAAGGTGTTTAAGCAACTTTTAAAAATATGAAAAAGGGCAGCAAAGTACGTTGAGCGTACATTTTGCTGTCCTTTACCATTAGCATATGATTAACTGTCTTCTTTTACTAAATATCCAGCTCGATCTAATTCCTGGCAAGCACGGTCAAGCTTTTCAATCGAATCTGCTTGCAATGTATGCAAATGCAAACCTTCTGTTAACTGCGAGAGATAGGAGGCTTTATTCTGGTTTATCTTCTTCATAAATTCTTCGACTTCCTTACGGTTTCCAACTCTGATTGAGGCAGTTAGATCTCCGTACACAGGATGCTCAACTATTACATCCTTTATAAAAACTCCATGATCGACTATGATTGTTAATTCATCTTTTGTTTGTGAGGGAGAATGTTTAACAGCAATAATTCTCTCCTCCATTTGTTGGTTTTGTTGATTTTTTTCTAAATACACATACCCTTGGCTTGTTGCGATGATAGGGTGATTTTTTGCTTTTAGCAGCGAAATATCTTGAACAATGACCTGTCTACTAACATTTGCGAATGCCGCAAGCTCTCCACCTGTAATCGGTTGGTCCGCTTTTATTAATTTGTCTAATAACAGACTTCTTCTTTCTTCTCCTAGTAACTTTTCAGAATTCATCTTATTCTTTCCTTTCATCTTCGAAAGTTCCCAACAACTTTAATCATTACTTTACTCAATTCCTCAACTTGTGTAGAGGTTGTCTCTTTTCCTAAAGAAATTCTACCATATTGTTTTGCTTGTTGTTCATTATAACCTAATGCTAATAATGAGCGTGAAGGTGCCTGCATGCCAACTTGGCAGGCACTCCCTGTCGAAATAGCAAAACCAAAACGATTGCATTCTAACATCATATACTGACCCTCAATTCCTTTAAAAAACAAGGGCAGGATATTAGGAAGAGTATGAGGGAAATCGGCATTTATCAAGATAATTTTATTACGACAAGGTTCAAGTAATTGAATAAGCTCACTTTTTAATTGCACAAAGTGATCGTACAGTTGCTTCTGCTCTTTCGCAATATCGTTTGCAGCTGTTGCAAAGGCGGCTATAGCCGGGACATCAAGTGTACCAGGTCGGAAGCCTGATTCATGAGTAGTTCCCGGGATAATTGGCTGCCAATGAACAGAAGGGTTAATATATGCTGCACCCACACCTTTAGGGCCATAAATTTTATGGCTTGAGATACTTATAGCATCAATGTTTTTTACATCAATAGGAATCTTGCCGAAAGTTTGAACACAATCACTGTGAAAAACCACGTTTTTTTCTCTTAAAAATAAACCAAAGTCTTCAATTGGATTAAGTGTACCAATCTCGGAATTTCCATGCTGAATTGAAACCAGGGCTGTCTCTTTTTTTAACTCACGTTGAATTTGTTCTAGGCTAATGATGCCCTGATGATTTGGACGTAAATACGATATATGATAACCCTTAGATTCAAGGCTATTAAAAAATGTATGAAGAGAAGAGTGTTCATGAGCAGATGTAATAATATGTTTTCTATGCTGTATTCCATTTAATAAAGATTGAACAGCGATGATATTTGCTTCACTGCCGCCGCTAGTAAAATAGATTCCTTTTTCATGGCCATTGACAATTTTTGCTATGATTTTTCTTGAGGCAGAAAGTGTTTTTGCTGAAATTTCTCCTATATCGTGTAAGCTACTGCTATTGCCAAAAGCATTTCTTGCGGCTTTAACATATACATTAAGTGCATTGTCACTCATCGGTGTTGTTGCAGCGTAATCGAAATAAATCAATATTTTCACTCCTAGTATTCTCTTAATCTTATAGATCATCAATAAAAACTCTTGTCATTATTTTAAATTTATGTAAATATAGGTGTCAAGACAGGTGTAAATTACAGGAGGGTGTTATGCCTCAAACAGATGTTATTATTATCGGTAGTGGACTTGCAGCACTATCTGTTGCATACCATCTACGTCATAAACATGTAAAAATAATGACAAAATCTTCGTGGGCAGAAAGTAATTCAATGCTCGCTCAGGGTGGTATAGCAGCAGCGGTCGCTCAAAGTGATTCATGGAAAAAACATTTTGAGGATACCATGGCTGCCGGTTGTTATCACAATAACGCTAGAAATGTAGAATATCTCGTTCAAGAAGGACCTAAAGAATTAAATGAATGGATTCAAAGAGGAGTCCAGTTTGACTGTGACACAAATGGTGAATTGTTACTCGGAAAAGAAGGTGCTCACAGCCATAATCGGATTATTCATGCAGGTGGGGATTCAACGGGTAAAGAGCTTACGAGTTTTCTGTTTCAACAGTCAAAGCCTTTTGTTCAAATTGTTGAAAATGAAATAGCATTAGATTTAATCATTGAACAAAATGTTTGCAAAGGTGTATACACGAGAAATATTCAAGGTGAGATAAATTCGTATTTCGCCAGTAACATTATTATAGCCAGTGGTGGCTGTGGAGCTGTTTATGGTCAAACATCAAACGCAGATGTTATTACAGGAGATGGGATCGCGATGGCATTCCGAGCCGGTGCTGAGTTAGCAGATATGGAGTTTGTTCAATTTCATCCAACAATGCTTCACATAAATGGAAAGTGTATGGGATTAATTTCTGAAGCAGTAAGAGGTGAAGGGGCAATTTTAGTTACCCAAAATGGGGAACCCTTTATGCATAAAATCCATCATCAAGCAGATCTTGCCCCAAGAGATATTGTCTCTCGAGCTATATTTTATGAAATGCAAAAAGGAAACCATGTGTTTCTCGATATTACAAGGATTAAAAATTTCTCATCTAGATTTCCTACCATTTCAACTATGTGCAGGAGGTACGGTATTGATGTAGCAAGTGATAGAATACCTGTTGCACCAGGCATGCATTTTTTAATGGGCGGTATTAAAACAAATGAGAATGGTGAGACAAATATCCAAAACTTATATGCCGTAGGTGAGGCTGCGTGTACAGGTGTTCATGGAGCTAATCGATTAGCAAGTAACTCACTTTTAGAAGGGCTCGTCTTTGGGAGAAGGATAGCAAACTATATCAACTCTAAACTGCCTGTATTCACACAGCAAGGAGAAACAAAGCATCTCACGAAACAAATGGAAGAAAAATCAAAACCGTATTTACCAACAAAAAAGCAAATACAAGAAATTATGACAACTTTTGTTGGGATTCAACGGAAAAGAACAGAATTACTATATGCGATCAATTGGTTTGAAAAGTATCGGGATCAGATTTCTTTTCAAAACATTAATGTGAATGATTTCACAAATCATGAGATAGAAGTTGTCAATATGTTAACAATAGGGTGGGTTATTGCAACATCTGCCCTAAAAAGAACAGAGAGTAGAGGCGGCCACTATCGAATCGATTATCCGCAACGAAATGACTTTAAATGGAAGACAAAACAAGTAATCGTAACAAAATCCGAAATGTTTGTGGGGGTTTAAGATGCATACGATCAAATTAAAGAAAAAGCTAGAAGAATTTTTTTTAGAAGATCTCGGCGAAATTGATATCTCTAGTCAAACGATTTTTGGCAAAGAAGCAAAGGGTGAAGCCGTCATATTAGCAAAAGAAGAGGGGATTTTTGCTGGAACAGATATCATAAAGACGGGCTATTCACTGTTTCAATCTGATCTCCACTTAAAGATAAAAAAACAAGATGGAGATCCTGTGAAAAAAGGGGATATCATTGCTGAAATTAACGGTCCTGTTTCTATTATTTTAAGCGGGGAACGTGTAATATTAAACGTAATTCAGCGAATGAGCGGAATTGCTACTTTAACGAATAAAGCAGTTCAATTTCTTAATTCAAGCCATACAAGAATTTGTGATACACGAAAAACGTCTCCAGGCTTTAGAATGTTTGAAAAATATGCCGTTCGATGTGGTGGAGGCTTTAATCATCGATTTGGACTTTATGATGGCGTCATGATTAAGGATAACCACATTGCTTTTGCCGGATCGATTTCAAAGGCAGTAAAAAAAGTGAGAAATCAAACAGGGCATATGGTGAAGATTGAAGTGGAAATTGAAACAGAAGAACAACTACTTGAGGCAATTGAATCAAAAGCAGATGTGATTATGTTTGATAATCGTTCACCTGAGGAAGTGGCAAGATTCGTCGAGATGACACCGAAATCAATTATAACTGAAGCGTCAGGAGGCATTGGAATGCATAACCTTGCTGACTATAGAGAAACGAATGTTGACTATATTTCATTAGGAATGCTGACCCACTCGTATCAATCATTGGATATTAGCATGAATGTTGAATAGGGGGAATTAACAATGGAATTACTAGATATTCTGGAACATGAAAAAAGAGAAATGATGCCTGAATCTTATAAAAATTTATCAATAGAGGAAATGGAGCAGCGTGTTCGAGATATAAAAAATAAATTTGGGTCTAAACTATATATTCCTGGACATCACTATCAAAAGGATGAGGTTGTCCAATTTTCAGATGTAACAGGGGATTCATTACAGTTAGCTCAAGCAGCTGCATTAAACAAAGAAGCTGAGTATATCGTATTTTGCGGTGTACACTTTATGGCTGAAACTGCGGATATGCTAACATCAGAAAGCCAAAAAGTAATTTTACCGGATATGAGAGCGGGTTGTTCAATGGCGGACATGGCTGATATCGAGCAAACGGATCGTGCCTGGGAAAATTTACAGGGGATTTTTGGGGATACAATTTTACCATTAACATATGTAAATTCTACAGCAGCTATTAAAGCATTTGTTGGTAAAAATGGCGGAGCTACCGTCACATCTTCAAATGCAAAAAAAATGCTTGAGTGGGCCTTTAAGAAAAAGGAAAGAATATTATTTTTACCTGACCAGCATCTAGGAAGAAATACTGCCTTCGATTTAGGTATCCCATTAGATCGTATGGCGATATGGAATCCTATTAGCAATGAGCTTGAGTATAATGGAAATGTAGAAGATATTATTGTGATTCTCTGGAAAGGTCACTGCTCTGTTCATGAAAATTTTACAGTGAAAAATATTGAACATATTCGTCAAACTGAACCAGATATGAAGATTATTGTTCATCCAGAGTGCAGCCGTGAGGTAGTAGGATTGTCTGATTATGCTGGGTCTACAAAATATATTATTGACATGATTGAAGCGGCTAAACCAGGAACAAAATGGGCGATTGGGACAGAAATGAATCTGGTAAACCGTATTATTCAAAACCACCAGGATAAAAGGATTGTATCATTAAATCCATATATGTGCCCATGTTTAACAATGAATCGGATCGATTTACCTCATTTATTATGGACTTTAGAAGGCCTGGAAAATGGCGAAATCATTAATCAAATTACAGTACCTGAACACATAACAAAGGATGCTGTCTTGGCTTTAGATCGAATGCTTGCAAACGTATAAAAGTTTCCAAAGGAACCAGCTACTTTAGGAAGTGGCAGGTTCTTTTTTATGTTCGGGTTAATAATCCTAAATTCATCATCATAGGCATAATAACATAGCTTCCTTTAATAGGTTTATCCACTTTTGTGAGCATTTTTATCATATTAGCCATTTCACTATCATAAATTGTTATGAAGATTGTTTGGCATTATTGTGATTTTTAACTTGTTCGACATAATGAATGCAATTTAGTCAAAAGAAATTCATTATGGTCATTACTCCATCATGTACAAGTGATGGTAGATTTATTTTTTTGCTTAGGAGGGAAAGCATTGAAAATTCATATTGTCCAAAAAGGCGATACTTTATGGAAAATTGCAAAAAAATATGGGGTTGATTTTGTAGAATTAAAGAGTATGAATACACAACTAAGTAATCCTGATTTAATAATGCCTGGTATGAAGATTAAAGTACCTTCTGGGAATGTTGCTGTGAAAAAAGAAGCACCAATTCAACAAACTTCACCTGTTAAAAAAGAAATGCCAAAAGCTGAACATCCATTTGCAAAAGAAAAACCCAAGGCTGTTGTAGATGTTGAAGATACAGCTCCAAAAGAACCTGTAAAAGAAAAACCATCAAAACCGTATATACCGCCTGTACCTAATGCCCAGCATCCGGTATATACTGGGTTGGATGTGAATAATTATTATACGGTGAATATGGCTATGATGCCGAATATGGTAAATCCGCCCTTACCTCAAAAGCCAGCAAATGTATTACCTGAAATGACGAAAGACGAGGCAGAGGAAGAAAAAGCAGAGCCATATTACTTGCCAAAAGACCAACAAGAGGAGGATTTAAAAGATATGGCTAACATGCCTAATGTACCAAATATGCAGAACATCCCTAATATGCAAATGCCGACACAAGTACAACCAGCAATGTATCAGCCACAATATGTTGCACCACAGTATATGGTTCCTGTATCACCAGTTTTACCTGGTTCAGGACTATGTCCACCATATTATCCTATGCATCCTATGCCATATGGATACGCACCTGCAATGATGCCAGCTCATCAGCCTTATCCAACAGCAGTTAGCCCTGCTGAATATGATGATGACGATGATGATGACTATGACTATGAAAACCAAGCAGCAGCACCAAATATGGCTTACCCACAAGCTGTTGCTCCAGCACATTATGGACCTGGCTTCCCAGTTAATCCATATGCTGGTGTACCCGTATCACCTGTTATGCCAGGACCAGGATTTAATGGTTATCCGAATCAAGTTTTAGGGGCATATGATGCAGCACCTGATTATGAAAATCAACCATATCCACAGGCTGTTGCTCCATCGTATGATCAAGGAGATTGTGGTTGTGGTGGTCCTGCACCGGCACCATATGGTGGCTACCAGATGCAACAACCTTTCTATGGCCAGCAGCCAATGATGGCACCGCAGCCTTTTGCACCATACGGACAATACGGATATAATCAAGCCCAACAAATGCCTGGTGCAGGTAGTCAAATGTTCGGAATGCCTAACTATGATCGTGAGGAAGAAGAGGATTAAAAAAACATGAAAGCAGGAGTACTTTTACTCCTGCTCAGACTGTTGACAAAAGCTCGCTCTCTTATAAAGTCTAGCTACAGCGCCTAGCCCCTCGAGGACATAAGCCAAAATGAATTGAAGACAAAGAACATCTTCTATTCATTTGCGTCTTATTTGCCTGAGGCTGGTCAAGGCCCTTCTGCTTTTGCTGTTACTCTTCTTGTTGCTGCGGTGCTCATTACACTCCGGTAAACTCCGCTCCTCACCATGCTTCGTGCTTTGAGGAGCAAGCGTTAGCAATTAGTCTGAAGGGCTGGGAATTTTATTTTATCTACACATTGGGAAGGAGTACTTTAACTCCTTCTTTTTTACTGCCAGGAAATGATAAATTGCATGAACTCAAGTGTTTTCGCTTTTGTTCTTCCTCCATTATTTAAGAGTGTTGCCGATAACTAACAGAGTCATCCTCCCTGTTAAGGTGCAAGATAGTATTGAGCAAGTATTACTTCAAGCAATGCTCAGAATGTTGTATCTTTTTATTCCAGGGAGGTTATTGTTTTGACAAAAGGTAAAAAAGCGGCTGCTATGACGGCAATTGCACTTTTAACAACAGGTTTAACAGCTTGTAATGGTGATCAAGGTGCAATAGATGATAATCGAAACACTAATCAAGCTCAACCGATGGGATACTATACGAACGAAGATACTAATGGAGTAGATAATGAAGGCCCTGTTACAGAAATGATGGATGGGATGAATGATGGTGATAATCGAAATCATTATTTTCGCCAAGTAAATAACCGTGATAACAATCGTAATATGACCAATCCGACAGTTCCACTTGGTAACAGGGATACTGGACTTGTTCGCGATAATCGCTATAGCAATGGAGATACGAATTATCATAGACACTTAAATGAAGTGGGTTATTATAATCGTGGAGACGGTGAAATCGCTCAAAAAATAAAGAATTCAGTGGAAAAAATGGACAATGTTGATGATGCACGTGTAGTTGTGACTGATGATAATGTGTTAGTAGCTATTGATACAAATGATCGGAATGATCAAGATATGAAAGAAAAAATCACACAACAAGCTCGCAAAATGGCTGATGGAAGAAATGTTCAAGTTGTGACAGATGAAGGGGCATTTACTCGTATTCGTAACATCGATAACGATATTCAAAACGGTGTTGACAGAGATGTTATTGATACTGACGTAAACGAATTATTAGACGATCTAGGGGATGCAGTCCAACGTCCATTTAATGTAAACAACCGATAATCGTATTAAGAAACAAGGGAGCCTCTCCCTTGTTTTTTGCTTTTAGGATAGTAACAAGCGAAGTTTTTTTATTGTAAGTGTTTAACGTTCATTTTTGGTTAAAACTTCTATTAATGGCTACAATAATAAATGTTTAAGTGTTAATTTATTTGAGCGAGGTGAGATAGGTGAGAAGGTTTTATCACAGTCGCATCCTTATCGTGTGCAGTTTTATTGTTTTTCTCCTTATTGGTTTTATGAGTGTAAATACAACACATATTTGGGCAAAAGAAAATAGTATTCAATCGCTATTATCTGTAAAAGTTGTATTACAAAGAAAATATTTGGATGGCGAGATAAGTGAAGAAATTATTCAGGAGAATGTTTCCTCAATGGAAGATATATGGGAATTGTATACTGGATGGCAACTTCTTGATCATAATAGGGAGATTGTAGTATTTCGGAAGGAAGTTGACGATATATCACCTTTACTAAAGACTAATGGTTATTTCGGCATTACTGGGGATGGCAGATTTTCTATTTTTAATGGAAGGCCAGGTTCCAATGATATTATTCAATCTTTTTTTCAGATCGATGTCGAAAAATTAGAGAGCCACAAACATGATGAATTAATGGAAGGGATAAGGATTGAATCAAAAGATCATTATTTAGAAGTATTAAAAGCATATGAAACATATTCAAAGATTGAAAAAAAGTGATCATCTATCATATGATAAGCTAATCTGAGAGCTCAATTTTCAGGTTGGCTTTTTTGTTTGATATAAAAAAGGTGAAAAATTATAGGTAATTGCAAGTAAAATGAAGTTGTTTAAAATAGGAAAATTAACTTCCAAGTTTAATGAAAAAATCAGCAATTGGATACAAACTTATAAATAAAAATGGTATGATAGAATGATGAGAACAATTGTACGCAAAAATATAAATTTCTTCAGATAAAAGAAATTATTTGATACAATGAGGAACAGTCACAAGAGGTGAAAAAAATGATTGAATTTATAAAAGGGTATGTGGACCATATTACTCCAGAATATATTGTCCTCGACCATCAAGGAATGGGTTATCAAATTCATGCTCCTAACCCTTTTAGTTATACCAAAAGCCGTAAAGAAGAAACGATTGTTTATACATATCAGCATGTGAGAGAAGATGTAATTGCGTTATATGGATTCACTACAAGAGAAGAAAAAGCATTGTTTATGAAGTTATTAAATGTCACTGGGATCGGCCCAAAGGGAGCATTGGCAATTTTAGCATCTGGAAATCCATCCCAAGTAATTGAGGCGATAGAAAATGAAAATGATACATTTTTAGTTAAGTTCCCAGGTGTTGGGAAAAAAACAGCTCGTCAAATCATTCTAGATCTAAAGGGAAAGCTTGGAGAAGTTGCCGCATTATATTCTCCTGATCTTTTTAATCATGAAGAAGTAGAATATAAAGAGTCGTCAAATCATGCTTTAAGCGAAGCAATAGAGGCTTTAAAGGTGCTAGGATATGCTGAACGCGAAATTAAAAAAATTGTCCCATCCTTACAAGAAGAAACCTTAACAACGGATCAATATGTAAAAAAAGCATTACAAAAGCTATTAAAGTAAGGTGATAACTCATGGATGAACGCCTTGTATCAAGTGAAGCGGATTTACAAGAATCGTATATAGAACAAAGCTTAAGACCCCAAACATTGTCTCAATATATAGGTCAAGACAAGGTAAAGGAAAATTTAAGTGTGTTCATTGAAGCTGCGAAGATGCGGAGTGAAACACTTGATCATGTTCTTTTATATGGACCGCCTGGTTTAGGAAAAACAACTTTAGCGACGATTATTGCCAATGAAATGGGGGTTAATATAAGAACAACCTCCGGCCCTGCGATCGAAAGACCAGGTGATTTAGCGGCTGTATTAACAGCCTTGGAACCTGGTGATGTATTATTTATCGACGAAATTCATCGTTTGCATCGATCTATTGAGGAAGTACTGTATCCAGCGATGGAAGATTTTTGCTTGGATATTGTGATTGGGAAAGGGTCTACTGCAAGATCTGTCCGTTTAGATCTTCCTCCTTTTACGTTAATCGGGGCCACGACTCGAGTGGGTCTTTTAACCGCTCCACTTCGTGATCGGTTTGGTGTTTTAAGTAGACTGGAATATTATAATGAGAAACAGCTTGCTTATATTATTGAAAGAACAGCTGATCTATTTGGTATTGGATTGGAACATGAAGCAGCGATCGAAATGGCTAGAAGATCTAGGGGTACACCGAGGATAGCTAATCGCCTGCTTAAAAGGGTAAGAGATTTTGCACAAGTAATGGGTGAAGAATCGATATCAACCCAATTAGCAGTTGATGCACTTGAAAGACTTCAGGTGGATAAATTAGGTCTTGATCATATCGATCATAAGCTTCTTTTGGGAATTATTGAGAAATTTCGTGGAGGTCCGGTTGGAATTGATACAATCTCGGCAACAATAGGAGAAGAATCACATACAATTGAGGACGTTTATGAGCCTTATTTATTACAAATTGGCTTTTTACAACGAACGCCTAGGGGAAGAATTGTAACTGATCTTGTTTATCAACATTTTCAAATGGAGGCTCCTCATCATGATTGATTTTCCAAAAATTTTAATGATTATTGGCGGAATCCTTCTTGTTGTTGGATTTTTTATGCAGTTTATTGGAAAACTACCAGGAGATATTGTGTTTAAAAAAGGAAACACGACAGTATTCTTTCCAATTGTAACGTGTATTGTTGTCAGTATCATTCTTTCGTTTGTGTTCTCCCTTTTTGGCAGATTTAAATAGCTAGTTACGTAAAAAAGACACAAGTAAGGTAGAAATTAGGTGAATATGTTGAAAGTAGAATTATTTGATTTTCATCTTCCTGAAGAATTGATTGCACAAGTCCCATTAAAAGAACGTGATGCTTCTAGATTAATGGTCCTTCAGAAAGATAATGGCGAATTAAAACATGAATCGTTTAAATCCATTATAGATTATTTAAAAGAAGGCGATTGCTTAGTTTTAAATAATACTAGGGTAATGCCAGCACGCTTATTTGGGATGAAAGAAGATACAGGTGCGAGTATTGAAGTTTTATTACTAAAGCAACAGGAAGAAGATATATGGGAAACACTGATTAAACCTGCTAAAAGAGTAAAAGAAGGAACTGTTATCACATTTGGATCAGGTACCTTGAAGGCGACATGCGTTGGAACTAGTGACCATGGTGGCAGACTGCTGAAGTTTGACTATGAAGGAATTTTTTACGAAGTGCTTGATGCATTAGGAGAGATGCCTTTACCACCTTATATTAAAGAACAATTAGATGATCGCGAACGCTACCAGACTGTTTTCTCTCGAGAAATTGGTTCTGCAGCAGCTCCAACAGCTGGACTTCACTTTACTGAAGAAATTCTTGAACAATTAAAGAAAAAGGGAGTTCATCTTGCCTTTATTACCCTGCATGTCGGTTTAGGAACCTTCCGCCCTGTAAGTGCGGAAACAGTAGAAGAGCATGAAATGCATGCAGAGTTTTATCAAGTAACAGATGGTACTGCAGCTCTGTTAAATGAAGTAAGGTTAAAAGGCGGTAGAATTATCTCTGTAGGGACAACTTCAACACGAACTCTTGAAACGATTGCTTCAAAACATAATGGTCAATTTGTTGCTGAAAGCGGCTGGACCAATATTTTCATTTATCCCGGGTATGAGTTTAAAGGAATTGATGGAATGATTACAAACTTCCATCTTCCTAAATCATCTCTTATTATGTTAGTCAGTGCTTTAGCTTCAAGAGAATATGTAATGAATGCATATGAAACAGCAGTAAAAGAAAAGTATCGTTTTTTTAGCTTTGGAGATGCGATGCTAATTATTTAAAATGAGTTGAAAATATTGAAGGATTTATAAAATTTTAGAACGATAGAAAAGCGCAGGACATCCAGCTCCAGCGCCTAGCCCCTCTAGGGTCTAGCCACAAATGAATTGAAGACAAGAACATCTTTTATTCATTTGCGTCTTATTTGCCCGAGGTTGATCGAGGCGCTTTCGCTTTTGTTCACAGATTAGGAAGTATAAAATTTTGTACTTAGTGTAGGTATCTAGCCCCAGCGCCTATCGCCTATCAAACTTCAGAGCATCTCCCTACGATAAGCCAACACCGGTTCGCTTCGCTTACCGTGTTTCCAAAATCTTTAGTCGATGCTCCTCTTAGTTTGTAAGGCGATGACCAAGGCGCTTGCGCTTTTCTTATTAAGGAGGAAATAGGGTGTCAACTTCACCAATTCGGTACGAACTTATAAAAACATGTAAACAAACAGGAGCAAGACTAGGAAGGGTCCATACACCACATGGCAGTTTTGAGACTCCTGTGTTTATGCCTGTTGGAACATTAGCAACAGTTAAAACAATGTCTCCCGAAGAGCTTAAGGAAATGGGAGCAGGTATTATTCTGAGTAATACCTATCATTTATGGTTACGTCCTGGGAATGAGATTGTCAAGGAAGCCGGCGGCCTACATAAATTCATGAATTGGGATCGTGCAATTTTAACAGATTCTGGCGGATTCCAAGTCTTTAGTTTAAGTGAATTTCGTAAAATTGAGGAAGAAGGGGTTCACTTCAGGAATCATTTAAACGGAGATAAGCTTTTCTTATCGCCAGAAAAAGCGATGCAGATTCAAAATGATTTAGGATCTGATATTATGATGGCTTTTGATGAATGTCCACCATATCCTGCTGAATATGATTATATGAAGAAATCGGTTGAGCGTACGAGCCGTTGGGCAGAGCGATGCTTAAAGGCTCATGGACGTCCAAACGATCAAGGTTTATTTGGTATTATTCAGGGAGGAGAATATGAAGAGCTCAGGAAGCAAAGTGCTAAAGATTTGGTATCAATGGATTTTCCAGGTTATGCGGTTGGCGGTTTATCAGTAGGGGAACCTAAGGATGTGATGAACCGTGTGTTAGAATTCACAACTCCATTAATGCCTGATAACAAGCCGCGATATTTAATGGGAGTAGGTTCACCAGATTCCTTAATAGATGGTGCTATTCGAGGAATTGATATGTTTGATTGCGTACTTCCGACTCGAATTGCCCGTAATGGTACACTCATGACAAGCGAAGGACGCTTAGTCGTGAAAAATGCAAAGTATGCTAGAGACTTTGGACCATTAGATGAAAATTGTGATTGCTATACATGTAGAAATTATTCTCGTGCCTATATTCGTCATTTAATAAAAAGTGATGAAACATTTGGATTGAGATTAACTTCTTATCATAACCTATATTTTCTGGTAAACTTAATGGAGAAAGTTAGACAAGCAATTCGTGAAGACCGTTTAGGTGATTTCCGAGATGAATTTTTTGAAGCATATGGATTTAATAAACCGAATGCTAAAAACTTTTAATAATGCATGAAAGGGGTGATATAAATGGAAATGTTAGGAACAGTCTTACCGTTAGTATTAATGTTTGCGATTTTTTATTTCTTGCTAATTCGTCCGCAACAAAAACAACAAAAAGCGGTTCGCGAAATGCAAAACAGCCTTCAAAAGGGCGACAAGATTGTTACAATCGGTGGATTACACGGTATCCTTGACTCAATTGATGAGAACAAAATCGTTCTAAAAGTTGGGGATGGAACTCGTTTAACATTTGATCGTAAATCTGTACGCGAAGTTATTAAAGACTGACAAGTACATAATAAAAAACCAGGGTTTATTGGCCCTGGTTTTATTTTGCTCTAGAAGAAGCCATATTAACTCCAAATATTCCACCTAACATCGCTACTAATAAAAATCCGCCATGATACATGAGCTCATGCATGGAAAACATCTCACCATACCCTAAAAATTTAAATAAAAGAATAATGAGAGAGAAAAGAAGAGCAGTAATACCTCCAATAAGCCATCCTTTTTCCCTTCCGTTACCCCCAGCGACAAAGCCTCCTATGAACAAAGCAAAAATAGATAAACCGAGTATGATCCATGTAATAGAAGATTCAGTAAGATTCGTGAACTTTAAAAGTAGAGAAAATATTAGACTTGTAACTAAGGCAATAACAAAAATGGTGATGAGACCATATAAGATCGCTTTTCCCCATTTTTTTGTTTCCACAGAGGTTCCCCCTTTCCACCTAAACAAGATATATTCGAGCTTGTTTATGCTCGTCTTATTACAGAATATTCATAGAAGAAAAAAATAGACTACAAATATTTTAGTGGACTTGCATCATATGATGGTATAAAGGGGACTTGCTGTTTTGTTTTAGAAGTACGATGTGATTGAGATGTTTTTTGGAGATAGATCTCTAGATAGAAGCTTCATGATAAAGGAGGGATTAGGCAGTGTTTACAATATTAACAGTTGTCATCTTTTTCATCACCTATATTGTCATCATGACAGAGAAAATTGATCGGGCACTAGCGGCAGGTTTAGGTGGAATCGCTATGCTTATTGTGGGAATATACGATGTTAACAAGGCATTTGTAACATATATTGATTGGAATACGATTGCTTTATTATTTGCAATGATGCTCATTGTGATAATTACAAGCCAAACCGGTGTGTTTGAATACGTCGCAATTGTGATGGCAAAAGCGGTTAAAGGTCGGCCTATTCCATTACTCATTGTTATTTCTACTTTAACAGCTATCGGATCAGCATTTTTAGCCAATGTAACAATGGTTCTATTACTAGTACCAATTATATTAACGATTGTGAGGATGCTCAGTATACCAGCCATTCCATACTTAATTTCCATTATTATTGCATCAAATATTGGGGGGACGGCTACTTTAATTGGAGATCCCCCTAATATCATGATCGGTCAAGCGGTAGACCATTTAACATTTAATGCTTTTCTTATACACCTAAGCCCAATTGTCCTTCTTATTTATTCTGTTATCTTAGGTTATTTAATTTTTATTTATTGGGATAAATTACAAGTGAGTCACATTGATCAAAAAAAATTATCTTCTATTAAGGCAAGGGATTATTTGAAATTATCCCCAGCATTGCCAAAATCAGTTTCAGTTTTAATGGTTACCATATTAGGTTTCACATTGAACCCTCTTCTACACATTGATTTAACAAGTATTGCATTGGCAGGAGCATTATTATTGTTATTACTCACACATGATGAGTATAAACCTGATGAGGTTTTTAAACAGGTTGAATGGGGGACATTATTTTTCTTTATTGGTTTATTTATGCTAATAGGCGGACTGGAGGAAGTTGGAATCATTGATGAATTTGCTAGAGGGTTAGTTTTATATACAGAAGGTGATTTACCTAAGACGGCCATGTTAATTCTATGGATGACAGGGCTGTTATCTGGGTTTGTTGATAATATTCCTTTTGTTGCTGCAATGATACCAGTAATCCTTGAATTTAAAGATTATGGAATGACAAATCTAGATCCATTGTGGTGGTCATTAGCATTAGGAGCATGCTTAGGAGGAAACGGGACGCTGTTGGGAGCGAGTTCAAATTTGGTTGTTGCCGGATTGGCAGCAAAGGAAAAGGAAAATATCAACTTTATTGAATTTTTTAAAGTTGGGTTTCCAATTGTGATTATTTCGCTAGGAGTATCTTCTGTTTATGTCTATTTTCGATACTTGCTTCACTTTACAATGTAAAGTGAATACCTTACATAAATGTTAGCTTCTCGTTTACAATAAGTGATAAGGAATAGGTGGAAAGGAGGTCATGCGGTGGAATTTTATTTCACGATTTTGATTCGAACCTTAATTCTTTATTTTCTCATTGTCTTTATATTTAGAGTAATGGGAAAAAGAGAAATAGGAGAATTGAGTATCTTAGACCTAGTGGTTTTTATCATGATTGCAGAATTGGCGGTAACCGCTATTGAAGATCATAAAGATCCACTCATACATACGATCATTCCAATGCTTGGCTTGATGATCATCCAAATCTCCTTGGCCTATATATCTTTAAAAAATCAAAAGGTTAGACATTTATTAGACGGAAAACCTACTATTATTATTAACCATGGAAAAGTTGATGAACATGCAATGAAGACGCAACGATATAATTTTGATGATTTAATGACACAGCTTCGAGATAAGAATATCAATAATGTGGCAGATGTCGAGTTTGCCATTCTTGAACCAACAGGAAAGCTATCAGTTATTGAAAAGCAAAAAACACAATCAAGACAGCCTGAACTACAATTGCCTCTTATTGTGGATGGGATTATCCAGGAGAATAATTTAGACATTATTAAAAAAAATAATCTTTGGTTAAGACAACAGCTGAGAAAATTAGGTTATAAAGAAACAAAACAAATTTCATTATGTACATTTGGAAAAGGGGTATTTTATATTGATTTAAAGAACGAAGAAAAGTAATTATTCAAAAAAGGAAAGCAAAGCTGAGAAAATTCAGCTTGCTTTCCTTTTTTCCTATTTTACAGGAATAAGCTTTGATAAAAAGGATCCAACAAGTGGTATCCGTTTCACTTCCTCTTTTTCCACAAGTTTAAAGCAAAGAAGTAGTAAGCAGTAAATAATGGTCGTTATTATTAAAGAAAATAGTAGTCTAAAGACAAGCGGGCTGCTTAAGAATAAGTACTCATAAACTAGAAATCCAATAATTCCTGCCATCACCATCGTCACTCCGCTTTTTAAATATTCCCTAACATGTATAGTAAACGGAATAATCTTTATGACAGTTGCTAAGTGCAGTAAGGTCACAAGCATTATGCCGATAACTATGGCTAATGCAGCTCCCATTATTCCAAGGGAAGGGCGAGTGGCAAGAACAAAGATTAATGCTGTTTTAACAACCGAACCTATTAAACTATTGATCATTGCTGCTTTTGCTAAATCTAAAGCTTGTAATACAGCTTGCAAAGGACCCTGAAAATAATGAAAAATAAAGAAAGGAGCCATTACCTGTACAAATATAGCGGATTTATTTGTTCCGTACATGACAGTCATTAACGGATCCGAAAATACATACAAAATCACACATGCCAATCCACCACTTATAAGTGATAAACGTAATGCTTGTTGTAGACGATGCTCAACGATTTTTAATTGGTTATTTGCCATTGCTTCACTAATGGCAGGAACTAATGAGGTTGATAACGAAAATGTAATAAAAGACGGTAGCATTAACAATGGTATCGCATATCCTGTGAGAGCTCCGTATTGTTTTGTGGCAGCAGCAGTTGCGACACCGGCAATATAGAGACTATTTGCAACGACAATTGGTTCAAAAAACCAAGAAATATTTCCAATGAGTCTACTTCCAGTTGTCGGGAGGGCAATATTCATCAGCTGAGTCAATGTATCTTTACCGTTTTTAACCGATTGTAAAAATTTCCTGCGAATTTTTATTTTCTTTTTCATTTTAAACATTGTTGCTAAATAAATTAATGATACTAATTCGCCGATAACAGCAGAAATCATGGCACCTGCAGCTGCATATTCGATACCGTATGGCAGGAAAGCACTTGTACAAACCGCAACTAGTGAGATTCGAACTACCTGTTCTAGTACTTGCGAAATTGCTGCTGGACGCATATTTTGTTTTCCCTGAAAATACCCGCGTATAACTGACGAAATAGCGACAATAGGTACAACTGGTGCAATAGCCAAGAGCGGCCAATATGTACGATCATCAGTAAAAACATGCTGTGATAAATAGGGTGCAAGTAGGATCATGGCTGGAGTAAAGAGTAAGCTTAATGAACCGGTGACGGATAATGAAACAACAAGGATTTTTTTTATTCTTCGATGGTCACCCTGTGCTTCGGCTTCTGCAACAAGCTTCGAAATGGCTACAGGTAATCCAAGTTGAGTAATTGTAATCACTAAAACAAGGGTAGGAACAGCCATGTTGTATAAACCTACTCCTTCTTCACCGATAAACCGAGCTACGACAATTCGATTAATAAAACCTAGGACACGAGTAATAAATCCTGCTAGAATTAAAATGAGCGTTCCTTTTAGAAACGTCTGCTTTGACATTCTTCTCCCTGCCTTCTCAAATAACGTGGAATCATATACAATTACTATATGCGCGTGAATAGGCCAAGCATGACAAGTTCTAAACAGATTGTGAATTGTTGTAGTGAAAAGAAAGGAAAAAGACTCAAATAAAAGGAGTGTTAATAATGAATAAACAGCCGTTTGATGAGTATCGAGATCATGTAAGGCCTGCAATAAAAAGTAAGTTAGAGGAATTTCATTTATTTGGTTATGAGGAAGTAACTGAAGAAAAACTGTGGACGTATTTAAAAACGAAAAAGTGGAAAAAAACACCTGAGCTGTATGTACATGAGGTTGTAAGAGATGTGCTTGCTCTAAAAGTAGGAGACTTTATGAACTTTGCGACGGTTGAATCCTTTAAGGGAGGAAGCTGGTTTGAAAGTGATGAAGGGCAGGATTTGCTAAAAGGACTTATTTAATTTGATTCTTCCTCATCTGCTATCGTATAATTTCATTGGGAAATGTTGTGTAATGATTCATAAAAAAGCATGCCTCCCAAACCGTTCATTTTTTTGTTGTTTTTTAGAAATTAAGGAGGATACATAATGATAAAGCGTGGGCGCATTGTTGCGTTTTTTCTACTTGTCCTTGTTGTCGGAAGCTTAATAGGCTTTAACACCAATAAGGCAACGAGTAACATTATACTAGGTTTAGATTTACAAGGTGGTTTTGAAATCCTATATGAAGTTGAACCGGCGAACGAAGGCGACAAAATAACAAAGGATGTACTGGTTAGTACAGTAAATGCCCTTCAAAAAAGAGCCAACGTACTTGGAGTAAGTGAACCGAATATCCAGATCGAAGGTGATGATCGTATTCGCGTTCAGCTAGCTGGTGTAAGCGACCAAAATAAAGCGAGAGAAATACTTTCCACACAAGCTGAGTTGACATTTAGAGATTATCAGGACAAAGAAATGTTAAATGGCTCTGACTTAGTTGAAGGTGGAGCAAAACAATCCTTCGATGAACAAGGTAAACCGAATGTCGCGATAAAATTAAAAGATGCGAATAAATTTAAAGAGGTAACACAAGAAATTGTTGGAAACACACCTTATAATCAGCTTGTTATTTGGCTTGACTTCGAAGAGGGTGATTCCTATCAAGAAGAAGTTAGTAAGGAAAATCCAAAATTTATTTCAGCGCCTAACGTTGATCAAGTATTTAACCAAACAGATGTTACCATTACGGGTACCTTTACAATTCAAGAAGCACAGGATTTAGCGAACCTATTAAATGCAGGTTCTCTTCCAGTAAAATTAACTGAGCTTTATTCCACTTCAGTAGGAGCGCAGTTTGGTGAACAAGCACTAGATAGTACAGTTCTAGCTGGTATTGTAGGTATCTCAATCATCTTCTTGTTTATGTTATTCTTCTACCGTTTACCTGGATTAATTGCCATAATTACTTTATCAACATATATTTATTTAATTCTTCAAGTATTTGATTGGATGAATGGTGTGTTAACACTTCCGGGAATTGCAGCTTTAATTCTTGGGGTTGGTATGGCTGTGGATGCAAATATCATTACATATGAACGAATTAAAGAGGAATTAAAATTAGGAAGAACCGTTCGTTCAGCCTTTAAGGCAGGGACGAGAAGGTCATTTGCTACAATTTTAGATGCAAATATTACAACGATGTTAGCTGGAGGAGTTTTATTCTTCTTTGGGACAAGCTCTGTTAAAGGTTTTGCAACGATGCTGATTCTAAGTATTGTTATTAGTTTTATCACTGCTGTATTCCTATCAAGAGTTCTATTAGCACTTTTAGTTGAAAGCCGTTGGCTTGATAAGAAAAAAGGATATTTTGGTGTGAAAAAGGATCAAATCATTAGTATTGAAGACACAGATGATGACACCATTGCACCTACTAAGTTTGACAGAGTTGATTTTTTAAAGCATCGAAAAAAATTCTTTATGCTTTCAACAATTCTAGTTGTTACCGGTGTAGTGTTTATCTTGATATTTAAATTAAATCTAGGAATTGATTTTGCAAGTGGCACACGGGTAGAGGTTTTAGCAGATAAGACTTTAACCGCTCAAGAGGTTGAGACTGAAATGAGTAAGCTGGATCTCGAAGTAGATGATGTTGTTCTTGCCGGAAACAATAAAGAAATTGGTGTTGCACGTTTTATTGGGGTACTTGATCAGCAAAAGATTGCTGAAGTGAAAAGTCATTTTAAGGAACTATATGGATCTGAACCAAATGTAAGTACTGTATCACCAACAGTAGGGAAGGAACTTGCAAGGAACGCATTGTACGGAGTGTTGATTGCCTCTATTGGGATTATTATTTACGTGTCAATCCGCTTTGAATTTTATATGGCATTGGCATCAATCGTTGCATTACTACATGATGCATTCTTCATCATTGCCTTCTTTAGCATCACTAGATTAGAAGTTGATATTACATTTATTGCAGCCGTACTTACAATCGTCGGATATTCAATAAATGACACGATCGTAACCTTTGACAGGATTCGAGAACTATACAAAAAGAAAAAGGTTAAAACATTAGAGGATTTACAGTTTATTGTAAATAGAAGCTTGCAGCAAACTTTTACACGTTCAATTAATACTGTGTTAACAGTCGTTATTGCTGTCATTGCTCTTATGATATTTGGTAGTACGTCCATTACTAATTTCTCAATTGCTCTTTTAGTTGGCTTAATTTCAGGAACCTATTCATCATTATTTATTGCTGCTCAATTATGGCTAATTTGGAAATGGAAGCAATTGAATAAGAAGAAACAAGTTTCTTCTCAAATAAGTGATGAACCGCAAGTATAAATAAGAAAAAAGGATCACCTACTCTAGTATCCCGGTATTTTTACAAGTTCCATGTAAATGGTACTAAAATAATACTAGATGTGGGATGATCCTTATTTATTGACTAAAGTTGGTTACACTATATGTTATGAAGTAACAAGTGTATATGAGTCCTTCAAAATTGATGATAGATTCTACCACTACTGGGGAAAACCTTTAGAAGTGAGTGATTTCAACAGTTCGAGGATAAAGAGGTGAATAGGTTTGAATAAAAAAGATCGTTTTAAACAAGCTGAATTTGCAGCAATGGTCGGTGTAGTAGGAAATATCATTCTTGCTATTATAAAGGGAGTAGTAGGAGTTATATCAGAGAGTCGTGCTTTAGTGGCAGATGCGGTTCATTCAGCCTCAGATGTTGCAGGCTCACTAGCTGTATTTATTGGCGTTCGTGCAGCGAAACAGCCTCCAGATGAGGACCATCCTTATGGGCATGGAAAAGCGGAATCAATAGCAGCTATTATTGTAGCGGTTCTGTTATTTTTAGTCGGAATTGAAATTGGGAAATCATCATTTGAATCATTTTTTGAAGATATTGAAGCCCCAAAAACGATTGCCATTTATGCCGTGGTTATATCGATTATTGTGAAAGAATGGATGTTTCAATACAAGTATAGATTGGGTAAAAGAATTAAGAGTGATGCTATAATTGTAAATGCCTATGAGCACCGATCTGATGTTTATTCTTCAATTGCTGCATTAGCTGGGATTGGAGCTGCAATAGCAGGTCAAAAAATGGGGATTGACTGGCTTGTCTATGCAGACCCAGTAGCAGGACTATTTGTTTCTTTACTCGTTATTAAAATGGCCTGGAAGCTCGGATCTGAATCTATTCATACAACGTTAGATCATGTTCTGCATGAAGAAGATATTGTTGGTCTTAAAGAAACCGTTAGTAAAATAAGTGAGATAAAA
Source organism: Metabacillus sp. RB-C-LZQ-3-1 (assembly GCF_058315175.1). Classification (NCBI taxonomy): domain Bacteria; kingdom Bacillati; phylum Bacillota; class Bacilli; order Caryophanales; family Bacillaceae; genus Metabacillus; species Metabacillus sp. RB-C-LZQ-3-1. The sequence goes on from NZ_JBZFLI010000004.1 coordinate 55,618, forward strand.
AAAATTGATGAACTTCATGCAAGAGAACATGGTCATTATGTTATAGTTGACATAAAAGTCTCTGTTGATCCTCATATAACAGTTGAAGAAGGACATAACATAGGTAAGCTTGTAAAAGAAAAACTAATGAGTGAGCATGAGCATGTTCAAAACGTCTTTGTACATATAAATCCATACTCACCATAAAAAACGGAGGGACATGGATGAAACGTCAATGGAGTTTAATCTTAGCCATTATCTTTGCTTTAATTATTGCGATCTTTGCGGTAATAAATGTTGAAGCGGTTGAAGTAAATTATTTAATTGGAAAAGCCGAATGGCCTCTTATCTTAATTATTCTAGGCTCAGTCTTTATGGGAGGGTTTATGATTGCTTCTGCAGGAGTTGTTCGAATCCTTTCACTCAATCGAAAGCTTAAGGCAGCAGAAAGAGTAAACGTAAAGTTAAAAGAGGAACTGGAGACTTTACGAGAAAAAGAAACCGGAAGTCACCCAAAGGTTTTGTCGAGTGAGAATCTAGGACAAACAGATCAGTATATAAAATAATACTTATATCAATGGAAGAATCCTTAAATTGAAACCCCTTGACCACTCTTGTATAATGAGAAGGTTGAGGGGTGAAATTATGTTAAAGGCAAAAACAAGGTGGATGATTCAATCATCTGACGAAACCTTCATTCAAAATTTGAGAGAGAATTTATCTATTACACCTCTTGTTGCGTCACTTTTGGTGAATAGAGGTATTAATTCTGTTGAAGCGGCACGTGAATTCTTAGAAACGGATTCCCAAGCTTTTCACGATCCTTTTCTTTTAAAAGATATGGACATAGCTATCCAACGTATTCAAAAAGCAATCGAAGAGAAGGAACATATTTTAGTTTACGGTGACTATGATGCGGATGGAGTTAGTAGTACAACAGTTTTATTAACTGCTTTACGAAGGTTGGGAGCCATAGTAGATTTTTATATACCTAACAGATTTTCTGAAGGATATGGACCAAACGAAGCGGCGTTTAGACTTGCACATGAACGGGGCTTTTCATTAATTATTACAGTGGACACTGGTATAGCTGCTGTTCATGAAGCTCATGTAGCAAAAGAACTAGGTGTGGATTTAATTATTACCGACCACCACGAACCAGGTCCTGTCTTACCTGATGCACTTGCAATCATACATCCTAAGCAGCCGGGATGCAATTATCCATTTAAGGAATTGGCTGGAGTAGGAGTAGCATTTAAGTTAAGCCATGCTCTTTTGGGAGATGTTCCAACTGACCTATTAGAGGTTGCGGCAATAGGGACAATTGCAGACTTAGTTGCCCTTCATGGTGAAAATAGATTAATAGCAAAGCACGGTATTAACCAGTTGAAAACAACGAATCGTATCGGGTTAAAAGCGTTATTAAAAATTGCCAATGTAAAGATGCAAGAAATAAATGAAGATACAATTGGATTTGCTATTGGCCCAAGAATTAACGCGGTTGGGCGATTACAATCGGCAGATCCGGCAGTCGACTTGCTGCTTTCAAATGATGAAGAAGAAGCGATGATGATTGCTGAAGAAATTGATGCCCTTAATAAAGAGAGACAAAAACTAGTTAATACGATCACAGAGGAAGCAATTGAAGAGATTGAAACTCACTTTCCAATCGAACAATATCCTGTTCTTGTTATTGCGAAAGAAGGATGGAATCCTGGTGTCGTAGGGATTGTTGCATCAAGGTTAGTTGATCGCTTTTACAGGCCGACAATTGTTTTAAGTATTGACAAAGAAAAGGGTATTGCAAAGGGGTCTGCCCGAAGTATAGTTGGCTTTGATTTGTTTGAAAATTTATCAACATGCCGTGACATCTTACCTCATTTTGGAGGCCATCCTATGGCTGCAGGTATGACACTGCAACTAGAAGACGTAGATGAGCTGCGAGAAAGGCTAGTCGAAAAAGCAAAAGGTATTCTGACTGAAGAAGATTTTATTCCTGTTACAAAAGTAGATGTAAGCTGTAAATTAGAAGATATTTCTGTAGAGTCTATTGAAGAGATGCAGTTGCTCTCGCCATTTGGCATGAATAACCCAAAACCAATTATTCATTTGGAAAATGTGACATTAGCGAATGTTCGTAAAATTGGTGCAGATCAAAATCATTTAAAGTTAGTCTTTGCACAAGAAGAACTGCAACTAGACTGTGTAGGGTTTGGAATGGGCCATATCCATGATGAGCTTTCACCTTCTGTTACGGTATCTGCAATAGGAGAGCTGTCAATAAATGAGTGGAATAATTTGAGAAAACCTCAGGTTATGCTGCAGGATGTTAGAGTAGATCAATGGCAGCTATTTGACTTTCGTGGTTCTAGGAATGTTGAGCATCTTATTAACACAATCTCAATGAATGATAATGGTCGGATTATCACATTCCAATCAAAAACATATGAAAACCTTTTAAAAAAAGGACTAGAACATAAAGTATTTCATATAGCATCAGAAGAGGATGCCATTAGAATAGACACTCGTAATAAACAGCTACTAATGCTGGATATTCCTTCTTCAATAGATTTATTAGACGGATTATTTTCTAAAGGGAGACCAGCAAGAATTTACTCTGTTTTTCAACAAGAAGCAGATCACTTTTTTTCGACAATTCCAACAAGAGAGCATTTTAAGTGGTATTATGGTTTTCTATTAAAGAAAGGATCCTTTAAGCTTCGAGAACAAGGTGAACTATTAGCAAAACATAAAGGATGGACAAAAGAAACAATAGAATTTATGTCACAGGTGTTTTTTGAGCTAGAATTTGTTACAATAGAAAATGGCGTCATTTCGACAAATTCCTCGGCTCGTAAAAGAGATCTAAGTGAATCGAAGACTTATGCCCAAAAGCAAAAACAAATTGAACTAGAAAAAACGTTATTATATACATCTTACATGCAGCTTAAGCAGTGGTTTGAGCAAAGATTTCCATTAGATGCGCCTGTAGGTGTATAAGGAGGACAAAGGAAAAATGGATTTAAAGCAATTTGTAACAGTCGTTCCTGATTATCCGAAACCAGGAATTCAATTTAAAGATATTACAACATTGATGGATAACGGGGATGCGTATCGATACGCAACAGACCAAATTGTGAAGTATGCTCGTGAAAAAGAGATCGACATTGTCGTTGGTCCAGAGGCACGCGGGTTTATTATTGGCTGTCCTGTCGCATATTCATTAGGAGTTGGCTTTGCTCCAGTTCGTAAAGAAGGGAAATTACCTCGTGAGGTTGTTCGCGTTGAGTATGGTCTTGAGTATGGAAAGGATGTCCTTACGATTCATAAAGATGCGATTAAGCCTGGACAAAGAGTACTAATAACAGATGACTTATTGGCCACTGGAGGAACAATCGAAGCAACGATTAAGCTTGTAGAAGAGTTAGGTGGAGTTGTTGCAGGTATCGCTTTCTTAATTGAATTATCTTATTTAGATGGTCGTAAATTATTAGATGGCTACGATGTTTTAACATTAATGACATTTTAATTCAATGGGGACAGGAGTTGCAATCAACTCGGTCCCCATTATTCTTATGGGCACTCAAATGGGTGCTTTTTTTGCAAGTTGCATATACTAAATCAATGATGGTAGAAAAGTAAACTAAAAAGCCATATAAGTCCATCCTTCATATACCTTTTGTGTATATCGTCATATACCACTAACTGGCTAGGGTGAAAATTACTGTTTTCTCTTTACATCTAGTGTTTTTTTATTGATAATAGTTACAATATAGTAAAATTTCTAATCGAATTGATGATGTTCGTCACTCGGTTTTTATTAAAATATATAGATGCTTTACGTAGTAGGAAAGAATGTATATTTTCTAACAAAGTTTTCAATATAAAAAGGTGATTTCATGGCTAATGAACAAGTTTTATCTTCTGAGCAAGTGATTCAAAAAGCACAGCGATATCTATCAGCCGAAGATACCGTTTTTATTCAGCGTGCTTATGATTTTGCGGAAGAAGCACATCGGGAACAATTTCGAAAATCAGGCGAACCATATATCATTCATCCCATTCAAGTTGCAGGCATTTTGGTAGATTTAGAGATGGATCCAGCAACGATAGCGGGTGGGTTCCTTCATGATGTGGTGGAGGATACAGAAGTCACGTTAGACGATTTACGAGCAGAGTTCAATGACGAAGTGGCAATGCTTGTTGATGGAGTGACAAAGTTAGGGAAAATTAAATATAAATCAAAAGAAGAGCAACAGGCTGAAAACCATAGGAAAATGTTTGTAGCAATGGCTCAAGATATTCGAGTTATTCTTATTAAACTTGCAGACCGTCTGCATAATATGAGAACTCTGAAACATCTTCCACAGGAGAAGCAGCGGCGAATTTCAAATGAAACACTGGAAATATTTGCACCGCTTGCTCATCGTTTAGGTATTTCGAAAATTAAATGGGAATTAGAAGACACATCATTACGGTATTTAAACCCTCAACAATATTATAGAATTGTGAATCTAATGAAAAAGAAGCGCCAAGAGCGCCTGGAATATTTAGATCAAGTCATCGATGAAGTTCGCGAGAGAGTTGCTGAGGTGAACATTGAGGCAGAATTTTCAGGAAGACCAAAACATATTTACAGTATATATCGGAAAATGGTTCTTCAAAATAAGCAGTTTAATGAAATCTATGATCTTCTTGCGGTTAGAATTGTTGTCAATAGCATCAAAGATTGTTATGCCGTTTTAGGTATTATCCATACTTGTTGGAAGCCAATGCCTGGACGATTTAAAGATTATATTGCCATGCCAAAGCCAAACATGTATCAATCACTTCATACAACAGTAATTGGTCCTAAGGGAGATCCTCTTGAGGTACAAATTCGTACTTTTGAAATGCATCAAATTGCTGAGTACGGAATCGCGGCACATTGGGCGTATAAAGAGGGAAAAGATGTTGATGAAAAAACAACGCTAGAGAAAAAATTATCTTGGTTTAGAGAGATACTAGAATTTCAAAATGATGTAACAAACGCTGAAGAATTCATGGAATCTTTAAAAATTGATCTGTTTTCGGATATGGTATTTATTTTTACACCGAAAGGCGATGTCATTGAACTGCCTTCTGGATCCGTTCCGATTGACTTTGCTTATCGCATTCATTCGGAGATTGGAAATAAGACGATTGGTGCGAAAATAAATGGTAAAATGGTCACTCTTGATTATAAACTAAAAACAGGGGATATTATCGAAATTTTAACCTCCAAGCACTCATATGGACCTAGTCAAGATTGGTTAAAGCTGGCTCAAACATCTCAAGCAAAAAACAAGATTCGCCAATTCTTTAAAAAGCAGCGCCGTGAAGAAAACGTTGAAAAAGGTAAAGAAATGGTTGAAAATGAGATCAAAAACCTTGATTTTAATGTGAAAGAAATCATGACGGCGGATAATTTACAACGGGTTGCTGAAAAATTCAATTTTTCTAATGAAGAAGATATGTATGCTGCTGTTGGTTATAATGGTGTAACGGCATTACAAGTAGCAAATCGTTTAACAGAAAAGTGGCGCAAGAAACGCGACCAAGAAGAACAAGAAAAAAATATTCAAGAGGTTATGAATGAGACCAAACAAGTCCCTTCTACCTCGACTTCAAAAAAGCGTGATGCAGGTGTCCAAGTTAAGGGGATTGATAACTTATTAATACGCCTCTCAAAATGTTGTAATCCAGTTCCAGGTGACGATATTGTCGGCTTTATTACGAAAGGAAGAGGCGTATCAGTTCATCGCTCTGATTGCACAAATGTTCATACAGAGGATGCGAAAGAGCGATTAATAGATGTTGAATGGGAAAATCAGCCTTCATCCAGTAGGAAAGAATATAATGTTGAAATTGAGATTTTAGGCTATGATCGTCGAGGCTTGTTAAATGAGGTATTACAAGCAGTGAATGAGACGAAAACCAATATTTCATCTGTTGCAGGTAAATCAGATAGAAATAAAGTTGCAACGATTAATATGGCGATTTCTATTTCAAATATAAATCATTTACAAAAAGTAGTGGAAAGAATTAAACAGATTTCAGATATTTATTCTGTTAGAAGAATGATGAATTAAGGTAGGTTTTATCGTGAAGGTAGTTGTACAACGTGCTGTTCATGCAAAAGTAACAGTAGATGAAAAAGTAGTCGGTCAAATTGAAAAAGGTGTTATGGTGCTTGTAGGAATTACACATGATGACACTGAAGCAGATGCTGAATATTTAGCTGAAAAAATTGCTCATTTAAGGATCTTTGAAGATGAATCTGGGAAAATGAACCACTCCATCCTTGATGTGGGTGGACAGGTTTTATCCGTTTCCCAGTTTACTCTTTATGGAGATTGCCGAAAGGGCAGAAGACCTAATTATATGAATGCTGCAAAGCCTGATGTGGCGAGGGAGCTTTATGAATCCTTTAATCGCATGTTAAGAGATAAAGGTCTACAGGTTGAGACAGGGGTTTTTGGAGCGATGATGGATGTACAGTTTACAAATGTAGGTCCAGTAACACTGATTATAGAGAGTAATTAAAAAGGTTATCCTTCACTAAAATATGATGAAGGATAACCTTTTTTCTTACTTAAAATATCTGGCTAAACCATTAAAGATACCTTGTGAAGCTCGCTCTTGATAGCCCGTTGTTGCTACTGTTAATTCCTCTGTACGGTTGCTTAAAAATCCTAGCTCAAGCAAAACGGCAGGAACTTTGTTTTCTCTAAGAACATGGAAATTACCGAACTTCAAGCCTCTATCCCTTAGCTTTGTTTGTTTCACAAGTTCATTGTTTAGATCTTTTGCAAAAGGTCCATCCTTTAACGAATTATAATAATAAGTTGTTGTTCCAGAAACGCTTCGATCGGCTATACTATCGTAATGAATACTAATAAATGCCTCTGCATTTCGATAATGGGATGTGCTCACACGAGAATTTAGGCTAATATATGTATCATTTGATCGAGTCATAAAAACATTAGCACCTGCCGAATTTAACTTATCATATAATAATTTAGCTGTAGAAAGTGTTAAATTCTTCTCTAATGTGCCGGATACTCCGACGGCTCCAGCGTCACGTCCTCCGTGTCCGGGGTCAATAACAATTGTTTTGTTTTTGATGTATTGTGACGCTCCAGGCTTTGTAACAGGCTTGCTAACTCCTGTTGTTTCAACTACCCAACCAGCAATATAACCTGTTTTATTACTACCAATATTGATTTTATACCAATCTCCTGCTTTTTCAATGATTCCGTAAGTCTCACCTAAATTAGCACGCTTGATAATAGAATGAGAAGTAGAAGATCCTGACCGTATATTTGTACCGTTATAAATTATTTTTACACGTTGAGAGTTATTGTTCGAATTCATATTGGTAGCAGTAGTAGATGCTTTTGAAATATACCAACCAGCAACCCATCCAACCTTATTTGAACCAAATGATATCTTATACCAATCATTCTTTTCTTCGAGAATTGTTACCTTTGTTCCTTTTGATACAGACCCGATGACACTTCCACTAAGTGAACCGCTATTTCTAACATTTAAGGATGTTGCTGTAACGGTTCCATTACTTTTTGTAGCTGTGTTTTGAGTTGATATGGAAGTTTTAGCGGTCGAGTTGACCTTCACATAATCACTATGGACCCAACCAGAAATATTCTTTGTCTGGATTTGAACCCATTTTCCTGATTCTTGTAAGATTGATACAGTCGTATTTTTCTTAAGGCTTCCAACTAGACTGCCTGAGATAGAAGCGGTTTTACGAACATTCAAGGATGATGCTGTTACGGTAGCTGTTTTTCCTGATGATGTATTAGCAGTACCTTGTGTTGATGTTGCATTTTTGACCTTCACATAGCTTGACGATACCCAGCCTGATTTTCCTGAATAGGAAATCTTGATCCATTCGCCACTCTTCTCTAAATAGGTAGCTGTTTTACCTTTATCAAAAACACCAATTACTCCAAAAGAAGTTCCTGGACCAGAACGAAATCTAAGTCCTGTTGCAATGGATTCAACCACTGTTCCATTAGATGAAGTAACAGTGGGTGTAGACGAACTAGTGGTCGTTTTTTTCTGAGTGACTAACCAATTAGCTACCCATCCAGAAGAATTTGCTGATAATCTAATTTTCGTCCAATCATTCTTTTTTTCTACCACATCATATGTTTGGCCTTTTTTTACTTTGGCAATAACAGAGTATGTAAGACCGGCCCCGTTTCGCACATTTAGCACATCAACATTAATCGTTACTTGGTTAGCTGCCTTAACAGTTGAAGGTGATAAATGAGCGAAAATTGATAGTAGCACTAGAATAGAACACATGGATATGGTTATGATTTTGCGAATCAACGATAAACCTCCTTTATGAAAAAATGTAGTCAAATAAAACATTTCTCTACTTATATCGACATTCCTCTGAAAAGTTGAAATAAAATTTTCCAAAATAGGAAAAGATAAAAAAAGATAATGAAGAGATGAGGTGTACCGATAAATGAGAAATAATGATAAAGGGGAATTAATGTACTCACGAAGAGATGTGTTTGGAGTAGATTTTCATGACTTTATGACAAAAGAACAAAATGAATCCTCATTTGAACTTGCGTCTGAGTTTGGAATATCGTTAAGGGAAGTAAAGAATTTAAAAAAACATTTAAATCGTTCTTGACAATATACCTCAAAGATACGTATGATAAGATATAATTCGAAAAAATAATCTTTAAACATCATACATAAAGTTGTGAACCAGTGAGGGAGAACAGTAAATAAGAGTACACATGAAAAGAGAGGAAATGCCATAGGCTGAAAGCATTTCTACATGATGACTTATTGAAGAACACTCCTTAGGTTTCTCTCTGAAAAACAGCAGGTTTAGTAGGAGTAGAACGTGACAGGCGTTAACTGATCGAGTGGAAATAGATTTGTATTATTTCAACTAGGGTGGAACCACGGGTATAACTCTCGTCCCTACATTATGTAGGACGGGAGTTTTTTTGTTTTTGTCAAATTTTGTGATGTTTAATTTATGCTGTATTTAGTATTAGTGTCCAGCATTAGGCGCATCGGCTCGAGGTCATAAGGCATTTTAGGAATTGAAGGTAAAAGAAGACATCTTCTATTTCTGAATGTCTTATGCTTGTCACCGATAAGCGGGCGCCTTCCGCATTTCGTATATAGGAGGTAAAACTATGTCATTCCAGATTCCTAGAGGTACTCAGGATATATTACCTGGAGAGGTTGAGAAGTGGCAGTTTATTGAGAATACTGCACGTGAGTTATGTAAGAGATATCAGTATAAGGAGATTCGTACACCGATTTTTGAACATACAGAGCTTTTTGCTCGAGGTGTTGGTGAGAGTACGGATATCGTTCAAAAGGAAATGTATACATTTCAAGATCGGAAAGGAAGAAGCATTACCCTTCGTCCTGAGGGAACAGCCTCGACTGTTCGAGCTTTTGTAGAAAAAAAATTATATGCAAATCCGTCACAGCCAACAAAGTTATACTATATTGGACCAATGTTTCGTTATGAACGTCCACAAACAGGGCGCTTTCGTCAGTTTGTTCAATTTGGTATTGAGGCGCTTGGGAGTCATGATCCTGCAATTGATGCAGAAGTCATTTCGCTTGCAATGAATTTATATCAAACTCTTGGCTTAAAAAGCTTAAAGCTGGTGATTAATAGCTTAGGTGATGGGGATAGTCGTAAGGCACATCGCGAGGCACTTATTGCTCACTTTGAGCCAAGGATTGAAGAGTTCTGTTCTGATTGTCAAAAAAGGTTACAGCAAAATCCACTGCGAATTTTAGATTGCAAAAAGGACCGCGACCATGAATTGATGGGAACTGCTCCATCAATACTTGAATTCTTAAATGAGGAATCTGCATCCTACTTTAACAAGGTTCAACAATATTTAACGGCTAACGGTATTGAGTTTGAAGTAGACCCTGGACTTGTTAGAGGATTGGATTATTATAATCATACTGCTTTTGAAATTATGAGCAATGCTGAGGGCTTTGGGGCTATTACAACACTTTGCGGTGGTGGGCGTTATAATGGCTTAGCACAAGAAATTGGTGGTCCAGAGACTCCAGGTATTGGTTTTGCGCTAAGTATTGAGCGATTGTTAGCAGCCCTTGAGGCTGAAGGGGTTCATTTGCCAATTTCTGCTTCAAGCGATTGTTATATCGTGACAATGGGAGATCAAGCAAAAGATTATGCTGTTTCATTATTATATGAAATGAGAAATGCTGGTCTCATAGCTGAAAAAGATTATGAAGATAAAAAAATGAAAGCTCAATTTAAAGCAGCAGATCGTCATCAGGCTAAATTTGTAGCGGTTTTAGGTGATGATGAGTTAGAAAAGAATGTGATTGCTGTTAAAAATATGGAAACAGGTACACAAGAAGAAGTTCCACTTGATCAAGTGATCTCATATCTAAAACAAAAAACAATGGCATAAAAGGAGAGGTTTCTATGTTTGGCCGTACGTATTATTGTGGTGAAGTTCCAGAGTCAGCAATAGGTGAGGAAGTTGTTTTAAAAGGTTGGGTAGCAAAGCGCCGTGATTTAGGAGGAGTCATTTTTATTGATCTTCGCGACCGTACAGGTGTTGTGCAGGTTGTCTTTAATCCGGAAATATCTGCAGAAGCCTTAGCAATTGCAGAAAAAGTTCGCAGTGAGTATGTATTAGATATTACAGGTAAAGTTGTGAAACGTGACGAAGAAACAATCAATCCTAATGTTTCAACAGGTACAATTGAGGTTATTGTTGAAAAGGTGACAATTATTAATGCAGCTAAAAACCCTCCATTTTTAATTGAGGATAAATCTGATGAAGTATCAGAAGATGTTCGTCTAAAGTACCGCTACTTAGATTTAAGAAGACCAGCTTTACTAAATACACTTCAAATGCGTCATCAAGTGACAAGATCAATGAGAAATTTTTTAGATGAAAATGGCTTCTTTGATATTGAAACACCAATTCTAACAAAAAGTACTCCAGAAGGTGCACGTGATTATTTAGTACCAAGTCGTGTGCATGAGGGTGAATTTTATGCATTGCCACAATCACCTCAAATCTTTAAACAACTATTAATGGTATCAGGCTTTGACAAGTACTATCAAATTGCTCGATGCTTCCGTGATGAAGATTTACGTGCAGATCGTCAACCGGAATTTACCCAAATTGATATTGAAGCATCATTTATGAGTCAAGACGACATTATGTCAATGACAGAACAAATGATGGCAAGAATTATGAAGGAAACGAAAAATATTGATCTTGAGTTGCCGTTACCAAGAATGACTTATGATGAAGCTATGGGACGTTATGGTTCAGATAAACCTGATACACGCTTCGGACTGGAGCTTGTTGATGTTAGTGAAGTTGTAAAAGATAGCGGATTAAAAGTATTTAATACGGTTGTTGCAAATGGCGGTCAGGTTAAGTCAATTAACGTTAAGGGTGCAGCTGATAAATATTCAAGAAAAGATATGGATGCTCTTGCAGAGTTTGTTGCCCCTTATGGAGCAAAAGGTTTGGCTTGGTTGAAGGTGGAAGAAGACGGCCTAAAAGGACCTATTATCAAGTTCTTTACAGAGGAAGAACAAAGAGGATTATTACAAACTTTAGAAGCAACGATTGGCGATCTTCTTGTATTTGTTGCAGATAAAAAATCAGTTGTTGCAGATGCATTAGGCGCTCTTCGTTTAAAACTTGGTAAAGAGTTAAACTTAATTGACGAAAGCAAATATAACTTCCTTTGGGTTGTTGATTGGCCTTTGCTTGAGTATGATGAAGCAACAAAGCGCTATTATGCTGCACACCATCCATTTACAATGCCAGCACGTGAAGACATAGAATTATTTGATACAGATCCAGCAAATATGAAAGCTCAGGCTTATGACATTGTTCTGAATGGATATGAGTTAGGTGGAGGTTCTATCCGTATCTTTGAAAAGGATATCCAAGAAAAAATGTTTAAACTATTAGGCTTCTCTGAAGAAGAAGCAAGAGAGCAATTCGGTTTCTTATTAGAAGCATTTGAATATGGAACACCTCCACATGGAGGAATCGCTCTTGGGTTGGATCGACTCGTTATGCTTTTAGCTGGACGCTCAAATCTTAGAGACACAATTGCTTTCCCTAAAACGGCTAGTGCAAGTGATTTATTAACAAGTGCACCAAGTGCTGTTAGTGAAGCACAATTAGAAGAATTAAATCTGGAACTTCGCGACTAAGTCAAGATCTTGAAATGAATTTGTCGTTATGCTATTATTTTTTAAAAGCTAGCAATATAAAAAGTCCTGATGTGTTCGTTGTACACCTAGTTTTGACCTAACATTTTTTATACGGGAGCTTCTAGTTTCTAGCCAGAGTAAATGCCTCTCACACGCATGAGGACTTACAAACGTTTAGAACGAGGCACCCACCTGCTGAGTGCGGGATCAAAACGAGGGAAATGGCGACGGCACAATCGGGACTACCATATAAAACGATAAAACCAGGGACATCCGCTTTCCATTTATAAAATGAGGATGTCCCTATTTATTTGTCAATATAGGCTTACTTTTTCAACGATGTATGGTATATTCTTTTTCAGGTAAAAATACTGTCATTATGACATTTGAAGAAATTTAAGGTTAATAATTGGAGTGAGTTAGTTGCTACATCAATTTTCACGTAATGAACTAGCAATAGGTAAGGAAGGCTTAAATATTTTAAAAAATAGTACAGTAGCTGTGTTGGGGATTGGGGGAGTAGGCTCTTTCTCAGCAGAAGCACTAGCAAGATCAGGTGTTGGCCGCTTAGTATTAGTTGATAAAGACGATGTAGATATTACAAATGTTAATCGTCAAATTCATGCACTTATTTCAACAGTTGGACAGCCTAAAGTAGACTTAATGGCTGCCCGTATTAAAGATATTAATCCAGATTGTGAAGTTGTTTCATTAAAGATGTTCTATACGGAGGAAACGTACGAACAATTTTTTGATCAGAATCTTGATTATGTGATTGATGCCTCAGATACCATATCATACAAGATTCATTTAATGAAGGAATGTCTCAAAAGAAAGATTCCAATCATCTCTAGCATGGGGGCAGCAAATAAAATGGATCCTACGAGATTTCAGGTAGCTGATATTTCAAAAACACATACTGATCCGATTGCAAAGGTTATTCGGACACGCTTGCGTAAAGAAGGAATTCATAAGGGAATAAAAGTTGTATTTTCTGATGAAAGTCCAATTGTTATTCGTGAGGAAGTTCGTAAAGAGGTAGGAAATGATGCTGCACCAATAAGAAAAGCGAAAATGCCGCCTTCATCGAATGCATTTGTTCCTTCAGTAGCAGGACTAATTATGGGTGGACATGTAATTACAGAATTACTAAATGATATAAAAATTACAAGGGTGAAAGATGAAAAATAAGAGGTGAAAAGTAACCTATTTATGGAGAGGAAAAGCGTTAATGATAGGTTTGCTTTTCCTCTAAATGTTCTTCAGACATTTGCTGAGCTTCGCTAATAAGGCGAATGAGAATTTTATAATTATCATCTATTTTTTGTTTTCTTTGAAAAAGTTGATCATATCTCTTGGTGAGATCTTGTCTCATATTATTAAGTTGTGTGTTCTCCTCTCGTAGTCGTTTATTTTCATTCAGGATCTGAAGGTGATTATCTTGGTCTCTAACCTGGGATAAGTAACGAATACAGTCTTTTATAGTTAAATGATGTACATCATTTTTTTCTGTGTTAGTTAAAGAAGATTGATGTTGTGCAACCTGCGGTTCTTCTTTTGTGTAATCTCTCTCTTTGTTACGAGCAAGTTCTTTCCGTCTCTTCTTTGCATCCTCAAATTCTTTTACATACTTTTTGCGGACTTCCGCATTCCATCTATAGCCACATGCAGCAGCCGTTCGATTTAATTGATTTCCAACCTCCTCAAAAGCAGCAGTTTGAGTATGGCCGTTTTGAACATATGCTAAAACAGTCTCTGCTAGAAGCTTATCATTATCTAAAGTCCACGCATCACGTCTGGTTTTCACGACAACCTCCCTGACTTCTTATTCTTATTACAAAGATAAATTGGTGAGATATAGTTTAATTAATTATATTTATCCTATCCGAATTGACCATGTTTATTCTTGATCAAGTTATGAGAAAAGAAAAACGATTCTTCTAAGCTCCTTTCATTTCATTGTTTTGTTATTCTGATTTATAATCATACATAGAAATCAACTGGGGGTTTTAATGTGAACGGAGAACCACTTGCCTTCCGAATGAGGCCAACAACAATAGATGAAATTGTAGGCCAAAAAGAAGTTATAGGGGAAGGAACAAGCCTATATAAAATGATCAAAAATGGGTATGTCCCTTCAATGCTCCTTTATGGTGAGCCTGGAATTGGAAAAACATCTATCGCTTATGCCATCGCAGGTACAACAGATATCCCATTTATAGCCTTAAATGCAACAACTGCTGGGAAAAAAGATGTTGAAGCTGTTGTTGAAGAAACGAGAATTACAGGAAAAGTCATTTTGTTTTTAGATGAGATTCATCGTTTTAATAAAGCACAGCAAGACTATTTATTACCCCATGTAGAGCGAGGGGATATTATTTTAATTGGAGCGACAACGGAGAACCCATTTCACGATGTAAATCCAGCGATTAGAAGCCGATGTGGTCAAATTAAACAATTAACAAGGTTAACAGTAGAGGATATAGAGACACTTCTCCATAGAGCCCTGCATGATGAAAAGAAGGGTTTAGGAGACTTAAAAATAGACATAACAGATGAACAGGTAAAATTAATTGCATATGGGTCTAATGGAGATGCACGAAAATCATTAACGCTGCTTGAATCAATTGTTTATTCGTCACCAAAAGTAAATGATAAATTTGTTGTTGATGAAGAAATGATCAATGATATGGTCGGGAATGTTGGGGTATACGGGGATAAAAAAGGAACTCATTTTTATAATCTTCTATCAAGCTTACAAAAAAGCATAAGAGGTAGTGATGTAGATGCAGCCTTATATTATCTTGCCCATTTATTAGAAACAGGCGATCTTGTGGCTGTAAACCGAAGATTAGTTGTGATCGCTTATGAAGATATAGGCTTAGCAAATACTTCGGTGGGAAATAATGTGTTAGCTGCAGTTACTGCAAGTGAGCGACTAGGTCTTCCCGAAGCTCGCATTCCATTATCTGTAGCAGTCGTTGAAATGTGCTTGTCTTCTAAGTCAAATTCAGCATACAAGGCACTTGATTTAGCAATTGCAGATATTCGCTCTGGTCATGTAGGTGATATTCCTATGCATCTTCGAGATGGCCATTATGCTGGGGCGAAAACATTAGGACATGTGGGCTATAAATATCCTCATGATTATCCAATTGGAACATTTGGAGGATGGGTGAATCAAGAGTATCTTCCTAAAAATTTAATTGGGACAAAATATTATCAACCGCTTGAGGCCGGGGATGAAAAAAGACTTGCTGCAATCTATGAAAAATTGGATCAGTTTAAAAAAAATAGCTCGGGACAAAAAAAGTGACATTTATCAAATAATCGTGTATTGTGATATCTCCTAGTAGGATAGTTGGTTTAAGTGCTTAATTTAGTGAGTTTGTGCTATAATGGCTAATGTTCGAAAGTATATAGCAACTTAAAATTAGAAAACATGAAGATAGGTGTTATTTTATTAATTTTTATGATAATAAAAAGGTATATATAGAATCTGTCTACTATTGATTGTAGTGTAAATCAATAGTAAAAGAGCAAAAAGATAGCAGATTGAATTATGCAAGGGGGAGAACAATGAAAATATCAACAAAAGGTCGATACGGACTAACAATTATGATTGAGCTAGCAAGGAAGCATGGCGAAGGTCCAACATCTTTGAAGAGTATTGCGCAGGCACATGATCTATCTGAACATTACCTGGAACAGCTTATCGCACCATTAAGAAATGCACGTTTAGTGAAAAGTATTAGAGGAGCATATGGCGGGTATATTTTAGGAGATGAACCGGCAAACATCACCTCTGGAGATATTATTCGTGTATTAGAGGGACCTTTAAGTCCAGTTGAAGTGTTAGATGACGAAGAGCCTGCTAAAAGGCAGCTTTGGATTAGGATACGTGATGCTGTAAAAGATGTATTGGATAATACAACATTAGAGGATCTTGCAAATTATAATGGAGATGGAGATCAAGAACCTTATATGTTTTACATTTAAACAATAATCCTAACGAAACAAGAAAGGAGGAGACACACCATGAGGAGAATTTATTTAGATCATGCCGCAACATCGCCGCTCCATCCTGAGGTTGCTGACGAAATGATGAATAAAATGATTGAACATTTCGGTAACCCGTCTAGTATCCATTCTTTTGGCCGCGAAGCTCGTCGAATCCTTGATGAGTCAAGAAGAAGCTTAGCAAACACAATTGGAGCCAAGCCAGGAGAAATTATTTTTACGAGCGGTGGTACAGAGGCGGACAATTTAGCGATCATAGGAACAGTTTTGGCAAATAGCCAAATTGGAAAGCACATTATTACGACTCAAGTAGAGCACCATGCGGTCTTGCATGCTTGTGAATTTTTGGAGAAACAGGGATTTAATGTCACTTATTTACCTGTTAATGAACAAGGACTTGTTTCATTAGATGATGTAAAGAAACATGTCACAGATCAAACAGTTCTTGTTTCAGTGATGTTCGGAAATAATGAGGTCGGAACAATTCAACCAATTCGTGAGATAGGCGACTATCTGAAAGATTACCCTGCTTTTTTCCATACGGATGCCGTACAAGCGTACGGAATGGAATCTATAAATGTACAAGAGCTTGGTGTGGATTTATTAACAGTGTCAGCGCATAAAATTAATGGACCAAAGGGTGTCGGCTTTTTATATGCAAAAGCTGGTATAAAGCTTCAACCTGCTATGTATGGCGGAGAACAGGAATTAAAACGCAGAGCTGGTACTGAAAATGTAGCTGGAGTAAGTGGATTTAGTCATGCAGCAAATCTTTCAATCTCAACGATGGAGCAAAAGAGAGAGCTATATATTTCATTCAAAAAAGAAATGATGAGGATTTTTGAGGAAAACAATATTACCTTTTCTATAAATGGCTCTATTGATGGTTTACCACATGTCCTTAATATATATTTTCCAAAAACGCATATAGAATCTCTTTTAGTTAATTTAGATTTAGCTGGAATTGCGGCATCTAGCGGATCTGCATGTACAGCTGGTTCGGTTGACCCTTCCCATGTGTTGGTTGCGATGTATGGAAAAGAATCAGATCGTATTCAATCATCCATACGTTTTAGTTTTGGATTAGGGACAAGCATGGATGATATTCAATATGCTGCACATGAGATTTCCAAAGTGATTAAGAGAGTAACAGCTTAGAAAGTAACTGGAGGTGAATGGGATGAAAAAAGACCCAAAAGATATAAGAGTTGTTGTCGGAATGTCAGGTGGTGTTGATTCTTCAGTTGCTGCTCTTCGATTAAAGGAGCAAGGATATGATGTAATCGGAATTTTTATGAAAAACTGGGATGACACGGATGAAAATGGAGTATGTACGGCAACAGAAGATTACAATGACGTGATTCAAGTATGTAACCAAATCGGTATTCCTTATTATGCTGTAAATTTTGAAAAACAATATTGGGATAAGGTCTTTACGTATTTCCTCGATGAATACAAAGCAGGCAGAACGCCAAACCCTGATGTTATGTGTAATAAGGAAATTAAATTTAAAGCCTTTTTGGAGCATGCTATGTCATTAGGTGCTGATTATTTGGCAACAGGTCATTATGCTCGTGTTGAATATCGGGATGGAGAATATAAAATGCTCCGTGGAGTTGATGAAAACAAAGATCAAACGTATTTTCTAAATCAATTAGGTCAAGAACAATTATCAAAGGTAATGTTTCCACTTGGCGATATTGAAAAACCATTGGTTCGAGAAATGGCTAAAAAGGCAAATCTCGCAACAGCGGCCAAAAAAGATAGTACAGGTATCTGTTTTATTGGCGAAAGAAATTTCAAAGAGTTTCTAAGCGGATATCTTCCAGCACAACCCGGTTTAATGCAAACCCTTGATGGAGAAGTAAAAGGAAAGCATGATGGATTAATGTACTACACAATCGGTCAAAGGCATGGTCTTGGTATTGGTGGAAGTGGAGAACCTTGGTTTGCTGTCGGAAAAGATTTGGAAAAGAATATACTATATGTTGATCAAGGGTTTCATAATGATTTATTATATTCTGATTCCATTACTGCAACTAATGTAAGTTGGGTATCAGACCAACCTGTAACAGAATTAACATGTACAGCAAAATTCCGTTACCGCCAACAGGATAATGAAGTTACGGTCACAATGATAGATGAATCAACGGCAAAAGTCACATTTAAGGAACCTATTAGAGCGGTAACCCCTGGTCAAGCAGTTGTGTTTTATGATGGTGAAGTTTGTTTAGGTGGCGGTACAATTGACCATGTATTTAAAAATAACGAAAAGCTATGGTATGTTGGATAAAAATGATTTCTATATAGTTGATCGATTGATCTTCCATAGTGATCATTTCTTTTGATAAGATGAAGGGGTTGGCACTTAAAGAGTCAGCCCTTTTTCTCTTGTAGAAAAAACGGAAATGAAAAATAAAGGTAGGGTAATGATGGATACAAATCAACGTGGAATTGAAGCGATGCAAAAAGGGAATTTTGAAGAGGCTGCAACTATATTTTCAGAAGCAATTGAAGCAAATCCCAATGATCCTATAAGCTATATAAACTTTGGTAATCTTTTATCAGCAGTTAACGAATTAGAAAAAGCACTCAAATTTTACGAAAAAGCAATTGAAATAGATGCTAATGCTGCAACAGCTTATTATGGGGCAGGAAATGTGTATTTTAATCAAGAAAACTATGATGAAGCTAAAAGTATGTATGAAAAAGCATTAAAAAATGGCCTTGACGAAGGTGATTTGCATTTTATGCTGGGGATGTCACTCTTTAATCTAGGGCAAAACCGCTTAGCTTTACCGTATTTCCAACGTTCAGTTGAATTGAATGAAACAGATAGTGACGCTAGGTTTCAATACGGCTTATGCTTAGCTCAGCTTGAACTTATTGATGATGCAGTAAAGCAATTTGAGGCTGTGATACAATTGGATCAACAACATGCAGATGCATTTTATAATCTTGGTGTTGCGTACGCTTTTAAAGAAAATACTAATAAAGCAATTGAAATGCTAGAAAAGACCTTAGACATACAGCCTGATCATATGCTAGCTGGACATGCTTTGAAAATAATGAACGGTCAGTCGAATTAATCGATATGTTGTGAAAGGAGAGCCGCTTATGCAGGAGAGTGCAGATTTATTTAGTGATAATGAACGTTATGTAAAAGGGCTTGTTAAGGTTGTGATCTTTCACAATGACCAAAATTTATATTCTGTTTTAAAAGTAAGAGTTCATGAAACAAGTGAAAACATTGAAGATAAAGAAATAACGGTTACAGGTTACTTTCCACTCCTGCATGAAGATGATGTTTATACCTTTTTTGGCTCATTTACAAATCATCCTAAGTTTGGTCTTCAATTTCAAACTGAACATTTTCGTAAGGAAATTCCCCAAACAAGAGAAGGGATTATTCAATATCTTTCAAGTGACCTTTTTAAGGGAATTGGGAAAAAAACAGCAGAAGCGATCGTAGAGAAATTAGGAGAATCAGCCATATCAAAAATTCTTCAAAACCCTTCGATATTAGATGATGTTCCAAAAGTGAATAAAGAAAAAGCAAAACAATTGGTTGATGCCTTAGTTTCTCATCAGGGCCTTGAACAGATCATGATTGCATTAAATCAATTTGGCTTTGGCCCACAGTTAGCCATGAAAATTTATCAAACATATAAAGATGAAACTTTATCAATCGTTCAAGATAATCCTTATCAGCTTGTTCAAGATATTGAGGGCATAGGTTTTGTCAGGGCAGATGAACTTGGCAGACAGTTAGGCATTTCTGGAAAAGATTCTGAAAGGATTAAAGCAGCATGCCATTACATTATTGAACATTTATGTTTACAGGAAGGCCATGTCTATTTAACACTGGAACAGTTAATCGTAAAAGCTAAGGAATTGTTGGATCATTCCAAGCAAGCAACAATTCATGAGACAGATATTGCTACAGAAATTATTGCATTAGGTGAAGAGGGAAAGTTAATTGTAGAGGAAGAACGTGCATATCTTCCCTCCCTTTATTTTGCAGAACAAGGATTAGTTAAAAATATTAAAAAAGTTTTAGAGCAAACCGAATATGATGAATTATTTCCTGAATCTGAGTTTTTATTATCATTAGGTAAACTTGAAGAAAGAATGAAGGTCCAATATGCACCTTCTCAAAAGGATGCCATTCAAAAAGCATTAATGTCTCCAATGCTCCTACTGACAGGAGGCCCAGGGACAGGAAAGACAACCGTTATAAAAGGGATTGTCGAGCTATACTCTGACTTACATGGGTGTTCTCTAGACCCGAAGGATTATAAAAAGGAAGAACCATTTCCTGTTTTGCTGGTAGCTCCAACAGGCCGTGCTGCTAAGCGTATGAGTGAAGCAACAGGTATGCCAGCAGTCACGATCCACCGATTGCTAAAATGGAATGGAGCTGATGGATTTGAACATGATGAAGACAATCCGATAGCAGGAAAACTGCTTATTATTGATGAGGTATCAATGGTGGATATATGGATTGCTCATCAATTGTTCAAAGCGTTACCGAAAGAAATACAGGTCATAATGGTAGGTGATGAGGATCAGCTTCCATCGGTTGGACCAGGACAAGTTTTACGCGATTTATTGTCCTCAAACGTGATCCCAACTGTACGTTTAACGGATATTTATCGTCAGGCTGAAGGCTCATCTATTATTGAACTTGCCCATCAAATAAAAGCGGGAAAGCTACCCCAAAATATTACTAAACCAACCTCAGACCGATCATTTATTCGTTGTTCACAAACACAAATGAAAGATGTTATCGAAAAGATCATAAAAAGTGCAATTAATAAGGGGTATACTGCAAGGGATATTCAAGTTTTAGCCCCTATGTATAGAGGCCCTGCGGGAATTGACCAGCTAAATAAATTGCTTCAAGAGTTGTTTAATCCTAAGACTCCTGGAAAAAGAGAAATGAAGTTTGGAGAGGTTGTCTATCGAAATGGCGATAAAGTACTACAACTCGTGAATCAACCTGATAGTAACGTATTTAATGGGGATATTGGAGAGATTGTTTCGATCTTTTATGCAAAAGAAAATACGGAAAAAGAAGATATGATTGTGATTTCCTTTGATGGAAATGAGGTTACCTATACCAAACAGGACTTTAATCAATTTACACATGCATTTTGTTGCTCTATACATAAATCACAGGGAAGTGAATTTCCAATTGTCGTGCTGCCAATTGTGAAAGGATATTACCGGATGCTAAGGCGGAATTTGATTTATACTGCTGTTACCAGAAGTAAACGATCATTGGTTTTATGCGGCGAGCTAGATGCTCTTCAATGGGGTGTGTCAAATAATGACAGCTCAGATCGTCAAACAAGCTTAACGAAAAAATTAAGTGGAATTCATTCTGATTCGGAAATGGATCAACTACAGAAAGAATTGCCGTTTCCGCTTAGTGATGCAAATATTGGCATGGAAAACGTTACTCCATATGACTTTATGGATTAATCTATTTATTTTATATTGATTATTAGTCTTAACCAAGGTGAAGTGGGAAAATTTTCAAGAAGGATAATTAAATGAAAAAAGCTTTTTTGGATATATTAAAACTAATTTAAACAAGCTTAATAAATGTGTAGTTGATCTGCACAATCAACTACACATTTTAATAATAAGCTCTTATTGGTAAAGGTTTGAACCTGTTTGGTTTTGATTTTGTTGTTGTTGGTTCTGTTGCTGGCTTTGTTGTTGTTGGTTTTGCAATTGTTGTTGAGATTGATTAATTTGTTGAGCAATTTGGTTTAACATATTAACTGATTGTAATGATTGTTCCACATTACTTAACATTTGTGTAGCCTGGTGAATAGATTGTTGCAATTGTTGAAACGTTTTTTGCTGTTGTTGTTGAGCTTGTGAGCTAAATTGTTGCATTTGGTTTAATAGTTCATTTGATTGTTGTTGATTTTGGCCAACTGATGTCATTGAGGCTTGACCGCTTGAATTTAATTGATTTAAGGCATTTTGTATAGTTTGTAATTGGCTTTTTAATGGTGCAAGCTCTTCACCAATTTCTGCTTCTACTTTAGCGGTTGCAACTCTTTCAATTGTTGCTTTTTCCGCATCTTTCGATTTAATATTCTTTTTAATTACTTCCAATTCTGTTTCTTTTGCCATAATAAATTCCTCCTTATAAATCGTGATTGTTAAACATTAAATGGTGGTAGCTACTAGTGAATCACCAGTAGACAAATATATTGTCTTCTTAGTTTGATTTATTTATTTGTGGTATGAATTTCCATTTTTCATCCCGATGAGTAGGTTATTAAACAAGCATTATAAGTAGAATGATTAATGGAAAACGTTACACAGTATGACGATATGGACTTGGGCGTAATCTAAAAATGTTCGGAAAGGTGGAGATGACTTTGCGGACATTCTCAAAGCTCAAAGGACTTCCTGTGTATTGTAGCAACAGCGCAACCTTACTTGGTTATATAACAGATTTATGCTTATCTTCCAAAGGCTTTATTTTTGGATTGATGATGGAGGGGAAAGGCTTATTTCACCGTGATAAATTTATCCCAATTAATTCAATCTATTCTATTGGAGAAAATGGAGTCATGGTGGAACAAGGAGAAACATTATTATCCATTCAGGATTTGAAGAAACAATATACGTATAACACCTATCATGACCTTGAAAATAAAGCAGTTTTAACAAAAGAGGGAAACAAATTAGGATTGTTAGAGGACGTATATTTTTCTGAAAAATTGGGCACAATTGAGGCATACGAATTGACGGACGGATTTTTTGCAGATATTGCTGAAGGAAAAAAAGTGGTCAAAGCATCTGGAGAACCATTTTCGATAAGCAAAGATGCGATCGTCATTGATCTAATGTAAAAGAGGTGTGCCCAATTGTTTTCATGTCCAAATTGTAGAAGTAAAGACCTTGGAAAGATAGGTGTAAATCAATATTATTGCTGGGGTTGCTTTATTGAACTATCTGTATCAAAGGGAAAAATTTTAACTCATCAGGTGGAAGAAGATGGGACATTAAGCTCACTTGATGATTTATTTTCTGAAGATGAACGATCAATAAGCATGTAAAGGGGAGATCGTGTTGAATCGTACATTAACTTCATTAGTATCACTAGGATTAGGGGCAGTTGCTTATCATTATGCACGAAACACAAACATGACGAATAATCGTTCAATGAGAAAAATAAGAAGACGAATCACAAGGATGTTTTAATAGGAAGGGGCTGATTTAATCAGCTCCTTTTTTAACAGATAAGAAAGTATAAAATTTTGTACTTAGTTTTAGTAGCTCCGAAGCACAGGACGTGCAAGTGCAGTCGTGGCAACAGGATGTTGCGGTTTTAGACTGCCAGCGCTTATCAAACTTCAGATCATCTCCTACAATAAGTTAACATCGGTTTGCTTCGCTTTACCGTGTTTCGTTTGCCCTACTTTAACGAGCAGTATAAAATGACTCAAGAGAGACCATAGTGTGAGGTTCACTGCCCGGTAAAAGTCCGATAAGTCTCGCTCTTTATCTCAGTCGTTGCTCCTCTTAGTTTGTACGGCGATGACCAAGGCGCTTGCGCTTTTCTTATGATGTATAAAAAAGTCTCTGCCCTCCACACTAAATGAATGAGGAGGAGTTTGTATGAGAGAAAAACATATCAAATGGCTGTTACAAATTATAATTTTATTATTAGCCTTATTGTCAGTATATGTATTTTTAAAGCTATACACTGTATGGGCTCCTTTTTTATTTATGCTTAAAGCAGTTATGATTCCATTTCTTATCAGTGCATTTATCACTTATTTACTACACCCGGTTATTGAAAAGCTTCATCGTTCGGGCTTGCCTAGATCAATCTCCATTCTTGTCATTTATTTTTTATTTTTTGGATTATTAGGCTATGGATTCTATAGAGGAATACCTGTTTTAATTAGCCAGCTTAGAGACCTGTCAGAAAGCTTCCCGCAATTTACATTAACATATAATAGATGGATTGATTCAATTCATGATCAAACAGATACATGGCCAGTGGGTATACACGATCGTATTGATCTAATGTTTACAAAAACAGAAGAATGGCTTGCTGTTACCATTGAGAAGGTTATCAATAGTTTAAAGGGTATTTTTGATTATATGCTATTAATTGCGATCATACCGTTCCTTGTTTTTTATATGTTAAAGGACTATGAGCAAATAAAGAAGGCTGCATGGTACTTGACCCCTCGTAAATGGAGAAGTAATTCTATTCAATTTCTAAAAGATATTGATCATTCATTGGGCAATTACATTCGCGGCCAATTGTTTGTATGCCTCATTATAGGAACATTAGCTTTTTTAGCACTATGGTTTTTTCATGTCAGATACCCTTTAATTCTTGGACTTTTAATTGGTACAACGAATATCATTCCTTATTTCGGACCAATCATTGGTGCTGTGCCTGCGTTAATTATCGCTGCTACGATGTCAACAAAAACTGTTATCATTGTCATTGTGATTATTCTAAGCTTACAATTTATTGAAGGAAATATATTAGGGCCTTTAATTGTCGGTAGAAGCCTTCATATGCACCCTATTGTTATTATGCTCGCATTGTTAGCTGGAGGGGAGATTGGCGGAATTGTTGGGTTAATGCTAGCAGTACCAGTTATAGTAATCTTAAAAGTCATGATTGTTCATGTAGTTCAATTGAGAAGACAACATTGACAATTAGAAAACGCTTGTCTATAATTCTAAGTTAGAATAATGATAAAACAATGATGGAATAAAGTATGCTGATACCGCTTTTAAGAGAGGAATTTTCGCGGCTGAGAGAAATTCTAAAGTAAGGACAGCAGAAAGCTAATCCTAAGTGCAGAAAAACCTGCCGTATTGAACCACGTTACGGTTTTAATAAAGGTGATGGACTGGTGTAAGAACAAAGATTTGTTTGTTAAACTTTGTCTTGCTGTCTAGCTTACAGGCGTCATCGGCGAAGCATAGGAAGTACAAGTGCAGTCAATGCGACAGGACTCGTCTTATGCTTGTCGCCGATAAACGGACGCCTTCCGCTTTTCAATGTCCATAATCAGGGTGGTACCGCGAGTTAACTCTCGTCCCTGTGCAAAGAGTCTTTCTTTTCACAGTGATGAGGGTTTTTTTGTTTTGCTTTTCCATCTATATTAAGAATTAAAGGAGGATATATATGAAAAACTTACAATCTTCAGAAGTTCGTCAAATGTTTTTAGATTTCTTTAAAGAAAAAGGACACGATGTTGAACCTAGTGCATCACTTGTACCACATGAAGATCCGACATTACTTTGGATTAATAGCGGGGTGGCAACACTAAAAAAATATTTTGATGGTCGTGTCATACCAGCAAATCCAAGAATTTGTAATGCACAAAAGTCTATTAGAACAAATGATATTGAAAATGTCGGAAAAACAGCAAGACATCATACATTTTTTGAAATGTTAGGTAATTTCTCAATTGGTGACTATTTTAAAGTTGAAGCAATAGAATGGGCATGGGAATTTCTTACCGACGAAAAATGGATTGGATTTGATCCAGAGAAACTTTCTGTAACGATTCATCCTGAAGATCATGAAGCTTTTGATATTTGGAAAGATAAAATTGGTATTCCAGAGGAGCGCATTATCCGTTTAGAAGGAAACTTCTGGGATATTGGTGAGGGACCAAGCGGACCAAATACAGAGATTTTCTACGATCGTGGAGAAGAATATGGTCATGATCCAAGCGACTCGGAGTTATATCCTGGTGGAGAAAATGAACGCTATCTTGAAGTATGGAATCTTGTTTTCTCACAATTTAATCATAATCCAGATGGAACATATACCCCGCTTCCTAAGAAAAACATTGATACCGGAATGGGATTAGAGCGTATGGTATCTGTTATTCAAAATGTCCCAACAAACTTTGATACAGATCTTTTTATCCCGATCATTAGAGCTACTGAGCAAATCTCAGGTGAACACTATCGGAAAGATCAAGAAAAGGACGTTGCTTTTAAGGTTATAGCTGACCATGTACGTACAGTTAGTTTTGCCATTAGTGATGGTGCTCTTCCATCAAATGAAGGCCGTGGCTATGTGTTAAGACGCCTATTAAGAAGAGCTGTTCGTTATGCGAAACAAATTAATATTAACCGTCCATTCATGTATGAACTTGTTCCTGTTGTTGCTGAAATCATGGTTGATTTTTATCCGGAGGTAAAAGCAA
Source organism: Metabacillus sp. RB-C-LZQ-3-1 (assembly GCF_058315175.1). Taxonomy (NCBI): domain Bacteria; kingdom Bacillati; phylum Bacillota; class Bacilli; order Caryophanales; family Bacillaceae; genus Metabacillus; species Metabacillus sp. RB-C-LZQ-3-1. The sequence goes on from NZ_JBZFLI010000004.1 coordinate 82,114, forward strand.
AAACAGAATTTATTCAAAAAGTCATTAAGAACGAAGAAGAACGTTTCCATGAGACATTAAATGAAGGATTAGCCATCTTGAGTGAAGTGATTAAAACTCAAAAAGAGAAGGGCAATAATGTCATTCCTGGAGAGGATGTTTTCCGTTTATATGATACATACGGATTCCCAGTTGAATTAACGGAAGAGTATGCTGAAGAAGAAGGAATGAAAATTGATCATGAAGGTTTCGAAAAAGAAATGGAGAGACAACGTGATCGTGCACGTGCAGCGATGCAAAAAGTAGATTCAATGCAAGTTCAAGGTGGAATGTTAGGCGAGATTAAACATGAAAGTGAATTTGTTGGTTATGATCAATTAGTGGTTGAGAATGCGACTGCTATTGTGATCGTGAAGGATGGAGATGTGATTCAAGAAGCTCATGAGGGAGAAGAAATTCAACTAATTCTTGATAAAACTCCATTCTATGCCGAAAGCGGTGGACAGATTGCAGACGAAGGGACTCTTTCCAGTGAAAAAGCAGTCCTAAAGGTAAAAGATGTTCAAAAAGCTCCAAATGGGCAAAATCTGCATAATGTTATTGTAGAAAGTGGTACAATTCAAACCGGTGATCAATTCACGGCAACAGTTTTTGAAGAAAATCGAAACGGAATTGTGAAAAACCATACAGCAACACATTTATTACACCAAGCTCTAAAAGATGTGTTAGGAACACATGTTAATCAGGCAGGATCATTAGTAACAGCTGATCGCTTACGATTTGATTTTTCACATTTTGGTCAAGTAACACAAGAAGAATTAGCTCGTGTCGAACAAATTGTAAATGAACAAATTTGGAAGAGCATTGATGTCCAAATTGATTATAAATCGTTAACAGAAGCAAAAGAAATGGGAGCTATGGCACTGTTCGGCGAAAAGTATGGAAATATCGTCCGTGTCGTACAAGTTGGTAGCTACAGCTTAGAGCTTTGCGGGGGTTGCCACGTTAAAAATACTTCCTCAATCGGTATTTTTAAAATTATGACAGAGACTGGTATTGGAGCGGGGACAAGGCGGATTGAAGCTGTTACAGGAAAAGCTGCATATGAGTTAACGAATGACCAGTATGCTAGACTTCAAGAAGCAGCAGATCTTTTAAAATCAAACCCTAGAGATATCGTTTCAAGAATAAATGGATTATTACAGGATTATCGTGCATTGCAACGTGAAAATGAATCTTTAACAACTAAACTTGGAAATCTGGAAGCTGGCAGTGTTGTTGATCAAGCAGTTACAGTTAATGGTGTCACAGTTTTAGCAGCACAAGTAAACGCAAAAGATATGAACAGTCTTCGTGGTATGATGGACGACTTGAAAAATAAACTGCAATCAGCTATTGTTGTTCTCGGAGCTAGTGAAGATGGTAAAGTGAATCTTGTTGCTGGTGTAACGAAGGATCTTGTCGATAAGGGGTATCATGCTGGAAAATTAATCAAAGAAGTTGCAGAACGTTGTGGAGGAAAAGGCGGCGGTCGACCTGAAATGGCCCAAGCAGGTGCAAAACAACCTGAAAAGTTAGCAGAAGCACTTAAATATGTCGAGGAATGGGTTGAATCCGTTTTATAATTAGGAAAAGTAGTGTAAAATGTAGGTAAGATAGGACAAGCAGATTCCCATTATGAATCTGAGAAAGAGGTGCGAACGGTGAGTTCATTTGATAAAACAATGAAATTTAACTTTTCTGATGAAACGGTCGAAACGAATGTAAACGAAGTCCTTTATACCGTGTACGATGCGTTGCAAGAAAAAGGATATAATCCTATTAATCAAATTGTAGGATATTTACTTTCTGGTGATCCTGCCTATATTCCGCGTCATCGTGATGCTCGGAATTTAATTCGCAAGCTTGAAAGAGATGAATTAATTGAGGAGCTAGTTAAATCTTACTTACAAAAAAACCGAGAGGCATAATATGCGAATATTAGGATTAGATTTAGGCTCCAAAACACTTGGGGTTGCAGTGAGTGATGAACTGGGCTGGACTGCCCAGGGAATAGAAACGATTAAAATAAATGAAGAAAGCCGAGACTATCAATTAGGAAGGCTTTCTGAAATTATTGAACAACATGGAGTAGAAAAAATTGTTCTCGGTATGCCAAAAAATATGAATGGAACCATTGGGCCAAGGGCAGAAGCGAGTCAAAGGTTTTCTGAAATATTGACAAAGAAATTTAATCTTCCTGTTATTTTATGGGATGAACGTTTGACGACCATGGCAGCCGAGAGAATGTTGATTTCTGCTGATGTTAGTCGAAAAAAAAGAAAGCAAGTCATTGATAAGATGGCTGCAGTAATGATATTGCAAGGCTATTTAGATAGTCTTAACTAAGTAAAACAAAACCAATTATGAGGTGAAAACATGGATCACGGCGAAAAACAAATTACAGTAATTGATGAAAATGGGAATGAACAATTATGTGAAGTTTTATTCACATTTGAATCTGAGGAATTTAAAAAATCTTATGTACTATATTATCCAGTTGGAGCGGAAGAAGATGATAACGAGGAAATCGAAATTCATGCTTCAAGCTTTAACCCCCACGCAAATGGTGAAGATGGAGAATTGGAACCAATTGAAACAGATGAAGAGTGGGATTTAATTGAAGAGATGTTAAATACATTTCTTGACGAGGAAGAAGAATAATTTTGAAAAGGTGCAAAGGGAATTTATTCCTTTTGTACCTTTTTTTAATTTTTTTCGTTTTTCATGTCCCCTATTTTTTATAGATTGCATAAATCGTGTAATTTATTGCCGAATCACCAAGAAAATTGTAGTATAATAATTGGGGTGAAAGGGGGATATACATGTCTGAAGATCCAAACAAAGATACATTCCGTAAAAACCTAATACAAAAACAAAGTGAGGCAAAGGTAGTTAGAAGAATTGTATTAACCGTTTTTATTATTCTAATTATTGCTTTTTCGGGAATAATAGGGGGCGGTTATCTATATATAAAATCTTCTTTAGAACCAGTAGATCCTAACAATCAGACAGCTATAGATGTAACGATACCAATTGGTTCTTCTGTTTCAACTATATCAAGAATTCTAGAAGAGAATGACATCATTAAGGATGATCGGGTATTTAAGTATTATATTAAATTTAAAAATGAATCAGGCTTTCAGGCTGGAGATTATAAATTAAACAAATCAATGACTTTCCAAGAAATCATTACAAGTTTAAAACAGGGAAAAGTGCTGAATGAGGCAGCCTTTCAGATTACGATTCCGGAGGGACGGCAATTAACTGAGATTGCATCGATCATAGCAAATCATACAGCTTTTGAAGAAGCAGAGGTTCTTGCAACATTAACAAATAAAGAATTCATCGATTCAATGAAAGCGAAATACCCTGATTTATTAACAGATGACATCTACGGAAAAGAAGTTAAATATGCTCTTGAAGGCTATTTGTTTCCGGCTACTTATCCTTATTACACAGAAGAGCCAACAATTGAAGAGGTTTTAGAACCAATGGTGAAAAAAACAAGTGAGGTTGTAGCAAAATATATCCCTCAGCTTCAGGAACAAAACATGAGTGTTCATCAATTCGTTACGATGGCATCACTTATCGAAGAAGAAGCAACAGAAAAAGCAGATCGTGAAAAAATATCAAGTGTATTTTATAATCGTATTGAGAAAAAAATGCCTTTACAAACAGATCCAACAGTACTTTATGCATTGGGGGAACACAAGGATCGAGTATTATATGCTGACCTTGAAGTAGATTCTCCATACAATACCTACCAAAATAGCGGTCTTCCTCCGGGACCTATCGCTAATGCAGGAGAAGTTTCACTAGTTGCAGCTTTATCACCTGAAGATACTGATTTCTTATATTTCCTTGCAACTAGTGAGGGAGAAGTAATTTTTACAAGAACTCTTGAAGAACATAATGTGGCAAAAAATAAATATATAACAAACAACTAAATGTATTCTAAAAGATAGTATAAAATCTCACATAGTTTTAATGTCTAGCTCCGCCTCAGATCGTACAGAACGTGCAAGTGCAGTCGTGGAGATTGACGTCGCGATTTTAGAATTGCCTCTAGGGTCTAGCCAGTTTCGAATAGAAGGCAATGAATGCCTTATCGTCTTATTTGCTCTAGGGGTGATCAAGGCGCTTTAGCATTTCTTATAGGTAAAGAAAGGGAACGCAGATAATCTATTCGCATTCCCTTTCTTCTTATGGTAAAATATATCGAGTTGTTAGTAGGATGACGATTTTTATATATGACTAAACAAGAGTTCTCTATCGAGGGGCTCTTCTTTTTAGTGTTTTCTATATAAATGAAATATGCTCAAAATTTACAAACAAAGATTATGATTGCAATACATGAACAGGAGGGCAATCATTTGTTAAGTCAAGATGTCATAACGTATGTAGAAAATTTAATGCCGGAATCATCACAATACGTTAAGCAAATGGAAGAGTTTGCGAAACAACATGATGTGCCAATCATGGAGAAGGTCGGCATAGAAGTTTTACTGTTACTTCTATCAATGCAGCAACCAAAAAGAATTTTTGAAATTGGGACAGCTATTGGATATTCTGCAATTAGAATGGCAATGCAATTGCCTCATACTCAAATTATCACAGTAGAGCTTGATGAGGAAAGGTACCAACAAGCTAAGAAACATATTAGAGATTTAGGCTTAGAAAACCAAATCAAAACCTTCTTAGGTGATGCTTTGATTATTTCAGAAGAACTCAAGCAATATGGGCCATTTGATGCACTTTTTATTGATGCAACTAAGGCAAAATACAAGAAGTTTTTTGACCTATACGAACCAATGTTAGCTGAAGATGGAATGATATATTCAGATAATGTTTTATTTAAAGGAACTGTTGCACGGGATCGTTCTGAGCTAAAAACGAGAAGACAACGCACCTTGGTGCGAAAGCTAGACGAATTTAATCAAATGCTGTCGACTTTAGAAGGATATAAAACAACGTTTATTCCTGTTGGTGATGGTATTGCTGTTACAAAGAAAATGAAATAAATGAGGTGAAATAGAATGAAAAAACCTGAATTGTTAGTTACACCAAAATCAGTGGAGGACTTTCAGCCCTTGATTGAAGCAGGTGCAGATGCATTTATGATTGGAGAACAAAGATTTGGTCTACGCCTTGCAGGAGAATTTTCCAGAGAACAAGTAAAAGAAGCTATTGAAATTGCTCACAAACATAATAAAAAAGTATATGTTGCCATGAATGCTATTTTTCATAATGAGGCGATCGAAGATATAGAAAACTATTTGTTATTTTTAAAAGAAGTAAAGGTAGATGCTGTCGTGTTCGGAGATCCAGCTGTTTTAATGGCAGCAAAAGAAGTAGCACCAGATCTAAAGCTGCACTGGAATACAGAAACAACTGCAACAAATTGGTATACATGTAATTATTGGGGAAGAAAAGGTGCAAAGCGAGCTGTACTAGCCCGAGAATTAAGCATGGATGCGATTATTGAAATAAAAGAGCATGCAGAGGTTGAAATAGAGGTGCAGGTGCATGGGATGACCTGTATGTTCCAATCTAAACGCACACTTTTAGGTAATTACTTTGAGTATCAAGGCAAGGCTTTAAAAGTTGAAAATCGTTTTGATGATAAGGAAATGATGTTTCTATTTGATCCGGAAAGAGATAATAAATATCCTATTTTCGAAGACGTCAATGGCACACATATTATGAGCCCGAATGATATTTGTATTATTGATGAGCTTGGAGAAATGATTGATGCAGGTGTTGACTCATTCAAAATTGATGGTGTATTGCAAACATCAGAATATATTATTGAAGTCACGAAAAAATACCGAAAAGCAATTGATCTGTGTATTGAAAATAATACAAAATACGAAGAAATAAAAGATACACTTTTAGAAGAAATCGAGAACATTCAAGCGAAGAATCGCTCATTAGATACTGGTTTTTTCTTCAAAGAAACAGTTTATTAAGTTGAACATTATCATGCAAAAGGGAGTGAAAAAAGTGACAACAGTAATCGATAAAATTTCTACAATGGTCGATGGGAAACGTGTGATTACTAAGAAACCTGAGTTATTAGCACCAGCAGGCAATTTAGAAAAATTAAAAATTGCAGTTCATTATGGAGCAGATGCTGTTTTTATTGGAGGCCAAGAATATGGTCTTCGTTCAAATGCAGATAATTTCTCTTTAGAGGAAATGGCAGAGGGTGTTCAGTTTGCAAACAAATACGGGGCGAAGATTTATGTAACAACAAATATATTTGCCCATAATGAAAACATGGATGGACTTGACGAGTATTTAATGGGATTACAGGATGCCGGAGTAACCGGAATTATCGTCGCTGATCCACTGATCATTGAAACCTGTCGCCGTGTTGCTCCGAAACTTGAGGTGCATTTAAGTACTCAGCAATCACTTTCAAACTGGAAAGCAGTTCAATTTTGGAAAGATGAGGGACTAGAACGTGTTGTTTTAGCTCGTGAAACAAGTGCTGAGGAAATAAAGGAAATGAAAGAAAAGGTTGATATTGAAATTGAAGCCTTTATTCATGGTGCAATGTGTATCGCCTACTCTGGACGCTGTACGTTAAGTAACCATATGACTGCACGTGATTCAAATCGTGGCGGTTGCTGTCAGTCTTGTCGCTGGGATTATGACCTGTTTAAAATTGAAAACAATCATGAAGTTCCTTTATTTGATGAAAATGATGCGGCATTTGCAATGAGTCCTAAGGATTTAAACTTAATTGAATCTATTCCTAAAATGATTGAGCTTGGGGTCGACAGTTTAAAGATTGAAGGAAGAATGAAGTCCATTCATTATATTGCTACAGTTGTAAGTGTCTATCGTAAAGTAATTGATGCATACTGTGCAGATCCCGAAAACTTTAAGATAGATCCTGAATGGTTAAAAGAACTTAACAAATGTGCTAACCGTGAAACAGCTTCTGCATTCTTTGAAGGAGTTCCTGGATTTAAACAACAAATGTTTGGCCAACATAGTAAGAAGACTGAGTATGATTTTGCCGGACTTGTTTTAGATTATAACAAAGAAACACAAATGGTTACTTTACAGCAACGTAATCACTTCAAACCTGGCGAAACAGTTGAATTCTTTGGTCCTGAAATTGATAACTTTACACAAACAATCGAGAAGATTTGGGATGAAGATGGTAATGAGCTAGATGCAGCTCGCCATCCACTACAAATTGTGACATTTAAAGTAGATAAACCGGTCTTCGTGAACAACATGATGCGAAAGGGGTTCTAATAAGAATGGCGAAGAAGCCGGTTGTAATAGGGGTTGCTGGAGGATCAGGATCAGGAAAGACAAGCGTGACGAAAGCAATCTACGAGCATTTTAAAGGTCATTCGATCTTAATGCTTGAGCAAGATTATTATTATAAAGATCAAAGTCATTTACCGTTTGAACAGAGATTAAACACGAATTATGATCATCCGTTTGCATTTGATAATGATTTATTAATCGAACATTTGAACGCTTTATTGCATCACAAATCAATTGAAAAACCAGTTTATGATTATAAATTGCATACAAGATCCGAAGATGTGATTATTGTAGAACCTAAAGACGTTATCATTCTTGAAGGGATCCTAATCTTAGAGGACGAGCGTTTACGTGATTTAATGGATATCAAATTATATGTTGATACAGATGCTGATTTACGAATTATTCGAAGAATTCTTCGTGATATTAAAGAAAGAGGTCGTTCTATCGATTCGGTTATTGAGCAATATATTTCAATTGTAAGACCAATGCATAACCAATTTATCGAGCCAACGAAGAGATATGCTGATATCATCATCCCAGAAGGTGGTCAAAATCATGTTGCGATCGATTTAATGGTAACAAAAATTCAAACAATTCTTGAACTAAATGCAATTTTGTAATAACATAGCATAGATAAAGTCTACTGTGTTCATATTAAGTATAAGTAATAAATCTATCTAGCTTTCATAAAGACATCGTTTATATGGGAAAAGGGCACTTTGTTGCCCTTGCTTTTTTACATAATTTGTTGGGCGATATTGGGATAATAAGTTTTATTATTTTTTACTTAAGTAGTTAGTGATTAGCTAATACATAGCAAAAAGAAAAAGTAAAGCATGAAATGACTCAGTACGACGGGGAAGTCTACTAGAAGGAGTGGAACAAACATGGCACAAGAAAAAGTTTTTCCAATGACTAAAGAAGGTAAAGAAAAGCTCGAGCAAGAGCTTGAATATTTGAAAACGGTTAAACGTAAAGAGGTAGTAGAAAGAATTAAAATTGCGCGCAGCTTCGGGGATTTATCTGAGAACTCTGAATACGATTCAGCTAAAGAAGAACAAGCATTTGTTGAAGGCCGTATAACAACATTAGAAAATATGATCCGTAATGCAAAAATTATTGAAGGTGAAGCTGATACAAGCTTAGTATCATTAGGTCGTACAGTTACATTTACTGAACTACCAGATGGTGATGAAGAAACGTATACAATTGTAGGTAGTGCAGAGGCGGATCCTTTTGAGGGTAAGATCTCTAATGATTCTCCAATAGCTAAAAGCTTACTTGGTAAAAAGGTTGGCGATGAAGTAACCGTTCAAACACCAGGTGGAGAAATGCTAGTGAAAATTGTGAAAATTAGCTAATAAAGGTTTATATAAGAAACACCTCGTCAAAAATGATGATGAGGTGTTTCTTTTTTTATTCCCTATTTTAAGGAATGATAAGTGAATGATAGCGCCTCACGGGAGGTTATGATGTTATCAAAAAAGAGACTTACTTTTATGGGTATTTTTTACTTAGTGGTTTTAACACTTATTTTATATCGGCTAGCTGATATTCAATTAATACATACAGAGTCCTTTTCAAAAAAAGGTATTAATCTTGTACAAGAAAGTGTTAATCAAAGAACACAAGAAGTCATGATTGATGATGGAAGAGGTCGTTTTGTTGACCGTCATGGAGAGTCATTACAAAAGCAAGCAGAACCATCCTTGGTTTTATTTCCGTTTCTAAAGGAGGTCTCATGGCCTTCAGAGGACCTTTCGCAGATTGTTGGGATTCCGAGTGAGACATTACAGGAATTAGTCAGCAACACGAAAGAGCCCATCGTGCTTTCAAGTAAAGATGGGATAGCCTTAACGAAACCTGAGCTTGAAAAAATTAATGACTTAGAAATTCCAGGTGTGTTCGGTATTTATCAACAAACAAAGCTGGATGAGACAATAGGGGATCATGTTATCGGAATTATTGGAGAAAATGCAGAGGCATTAAGAAAGAAATATCCAGATCGCACAGATTTGTCTTACAAAACCAAAATAGGTGTAACTGGACTTGAGAAAGCCTTTGATGAGTTTTTGTTACCAGACGCGGAAACAAAGCTTCTATATCATGTAGATGGTGACGGGCATCCTTTATTTGGTATCAATGTAAAATATATTGCAGATTCTAATCCGTTTTATCCGGTAACAGTGGAAACGACAATTGACAAGGAAATGCAAGCAATGATCGAAAAGGTATTAGATCAGCAAAAAGTCGAGAAAGGTGGAGCTGTATTACTTGATATCGAAAGCAATGAAGTATTAGCTATGGCCAGTAAACCAAGCTTAAATCGAGCGGATTCAAGTACTTTAACAAATCAAATGCTTCAGCCTCTTTTCCCCGGGTCTATTTTTAAAACTGTCATTTCTGCTGCGGCAATTGAATATGGTTTAGATGATCCAACAAGACAATTTAATTGCAACCTTAATTTACATGGTGAAGCAGATGGTGGACAAGAAGATGGACAGCTTACGTTTGAAAGGAGCTTTGCAAAAAGCTGTAACTATACATTTACAACATTAGCAAAGGAATTAATGGACCAAGATAAAGATGTTATAGAGGATACCTCTAATAAGCTAGGTTTAATTGACCCGGTTGGCTGGACTGGAGAAGTATTTCATTATGAGAATTTCAAGCAAATTCCTGATGAAAAATCTGGTAATATTTGGGGTGATAGTAAAGATAAAAATGTCCCAAGAGCTATAGATCAAACAGCTATTGGTCAAAAGGATGTAAAGGTTACCCCGCTTTCTGTAGCAAATATGATGGCAACCATTGCGAGGGGCGGACAAAAACAGCAAGTGAAGATCGTAGAAAATATATTATATAAAAATGGAACCAATATGTATTCATTTACGTCTAATTCATTGGAAGGGGAAAAAATAACTCCTACGACAGCTGCAAAGCTGCAAAAACTGCTAAGGCTAGTTGTGACAGATCCTGAGGGAACAGGAAGAAGGTTTCAAACATCACCGATTGAGGTATCAGGTAAATCAGGAACTGCTCAAACAGGTCAATCAAATGACAATGGTCAAACGTTATATAATAAATGGTTTGCCGGTTATTTTCCATCTGAAAAACCAAAATATGCTTTAGTTGTTGTTGAGATGGATACAACGAGTTCTGGGGCGGGTACGAATGCTGCTTTCTATGATATTGTAAACGAAATGTCTAAAATTGACGAACGAAAAAACTAGTTTAGGAGTAGTAATCTTTTCATTTAGGATTTATGATACGACTAGATAGAAAATAGCTAAAATGCTAGAATGTAGACTGAAGGTATAAGGGAAAAAGGAGTGTAGGGCATTGAGTCATAATCAATTTAGCACCTCTCGATACGAAAAAAGAGATAAAAAAAGAAAAACAAATATTGTTTTAAACACACTAATTGGTATTGTTTTAGTCCTGATATTTGTGATAGGGTCACAGCTTATACTAGGTGCAAACCAATCTGAAAAAACCGCTAAATACAATGAGCAGCCTGATATAAAACTTGCAAGTGAAAAAGAAAATACCGAAGAAGAAGATCCAAAGAAAACTGAAGAAACTGAAGAATCAACAGTAGACGATCCTGAAGAAGCAGAAGAACAAAAAGAAAATGGTTCCGAGGATACAGAGAGTAAAGAGGAAGATAAAACAGAGGATTCTTTTGAACAAGCAAAAATAACCGAGGGTGAACCTGGCTCAGGTATTGCAGAAACAATTGAAAATCCTGCATGGGAGCCAATTGGAACCTCTCAATCTGAGCCTCATTCAGCGAATTATACAAAGGGTTCACAAGATTGGAATGAAATGACAAAAGCACTTAGTTATGCAACTGGCATTCCAGAATCTGAAATGATTATCTGGTTCCTTGGAAACAATGGCAGTCCAAATGATGCTGCTGGTACCATCTCACCTAAGGATCAATCAGCTAAATATAAAGTTTATATTACTTGGGTTGAAAATCAAGGCTGGAAACCAACCAAAATTGAAAAATTAGATTAACTTAAAAAAGGAGCTTTTTACGTTTTATTCGTAAAAAGCTCCTTTTAGGTTTAATAAAGTATTACAGGTTTGCTTTAAAGTGAACGACAGCACTATACAATCTTTTGCCTTCTTCTGTTACAAACATCTGATGTGAAACAGAATGTACATGTAACAAAATAGCTTGGTTATGAACGATTTGATCATTAATTTTTTTTTCTAAATCCTTAATAGACGTTGCTTCAAAAAATTCAACTTTATCCTTTAATAAGTCCAATTGAAAATCCATGTTGTACACCTCTTATGCAAATTTTTCTTGATTAAATAGTACCAAATGATGAAAGGAAAAAACAGAAACAACAGCAACAGAAATAACTAAGTTAATTAACCTTGCGTTGAACAAATGAAATAGGTAAACTTCTATGTGGAGATACAAGACATCTAACATGAAAATTAGATCGATACATATGGAAGGAATGAATCTAATGAAAATTGCTATTATCGGGGCCATGGAAGAAGAGGTAACCATTTTAAGAGATAAGTTGGAAAATCGTGAGCAGCAAATGATTGCTGGAAGTGAATTTACTGCTGGTGTATATAACGGAGTGGACATTATCCTCCTAAAGTCTGGTATTGGAAAGGTTAATGCAGCTCTTAGTACAACATTATTATTAGACCGATATAAACCTGACTACGTGATTAACACTGGTTCAGCCGGAGGTTTCCACTCATCATTGAATGTAGGAGATGTTGTCATCTCCACTGAAGTACGTCATAATGATGTGGATGTAACTGCGTTTGGTTATGAATACGGACAAGTCCCAGGATTACCGGCAGCCTATAAACCAGATCCAAAACTGGTGGAGATTGCAGTTAAGAAAGCAGAGGAAATTACAGATATTCAAGTTGCTAAAGGCTTAATCGTGACAGGTGACTCGTTTTTAAATGACCCTGATAAAGTGGAATTTATACGAAGTAAATTTCAAAACCTTTATGCAGGTGAAATGGAAGCAGCTGCAATTGCACAAGTTTGTCATCAATTTGAAGTGCCTTTTGTGATCATCAGAGCATTATCTGATATAGCTGGGAAAGAGTCAAATATTTCCTTTGATCAGTTTTTAGATCAAGCGGCGAAGCATTCAGCTGATTTGGTTTTAAAAATAGTAGAAGCAATATAAAGTGAAACTTTCATCCCCCATTTACCTTCTCTGTAAACTCAGGAGCTTGAGGTAGGTTAACAGTGGGATAAATACCAAGATGACTTAAATTGTTGGATTAAACTCAACATTTAAGTCATTTTTGTATCGTGTTTAAATAAAGGAAATGATAAAATTCTAAAACTGTGGTTAAGTGCTTCGACATCCAGCTCCAGTGCCTAGCCCGTCGAGGTCATAAGCCACAAATGAATAGAAGGCAAAGAACGTCTTCTATTCGTTTGAGTCTTATTTGCCCGAGGCTGACCTAGGCGCTTGCGCTTTTCTAATATTAAAATTATCCCACTAATGGTTGAATTTACTGGGTTAATAGACTGCTAGACTGTGTTATTGTGTATGTATAACACGTTTAGTAGGTGATTTAATGAATAAAAAAGCATTACAAGAGCTTGCTACAGATTTTAAGAATTATGCATTTGTACTTTTAGCAGCAAGTGTTTTCTTATATATAGGTGTTGTACTGCCAGATGAGGAAAAACATTTTATTTATGATTTTGTTTTAATGATTACCACAATTCTTTTTTTAGCTGGAGCGTTCGTAAGCTTTAAAATGTCTTTGAAATATAATAAACAATTGGATGAAACAGAAAATAAATAACGTTACTTTCAAACCAATCTCAATCTTTCTTTTGAGATTGGTTTTTTGTGTAAATGAAAATATAATACCTGAATTATCAGAAAATATAAACTTTTAAAAACGTATTTACAGAATTGGAAATTGTGGATATAATTACCAATATAACAATAATTAATGAAATGGAGGTCGAAGAACATGAACAAACGAACAAATTCACATAACAACAACTTAATCTTTCTTTTCGACCAAAATGGTGTATATTAATTATTTACTTAACATGAATCGTTTTTTTTAGATAAGTAAACACGCCACAGGTTGATTTGAATCCTTGTGGCGTTTTTTATTTGTTATTAAACGCTGCAGGTTGCCCTGTGGCGTGTTTTTATTTTATTCGTCATTAAGAGATCACGTCACTATGTGAAATCCGGAAAACCTTTAAGGATTTGGCAACCTGTCATCATTTCAAGGTGTTAAACAACTTAAAGGAGGTGATATACATGACAATTAACTTATTTTTTATTACACTGACTCTTTCTGTTTCAAAAAGAAAGCAATCAAAAAATGACATTCAACGAGAGCAAGAAATCCAAAGAAGAATGGAAGAAGTTAAAACAAAGCAATTTGAGAATTTTCATAACATGTAATTAAAGCTTAAATAAAAATACTGGAGGCGATGAATATGATGAAAATTGAATTATTATTACATTTAGTTGTTGAGAAGGATACTGCCTAGCTAAGTTTAAAAGAATAAGAAAGGGGCGCAACTCTATCTGCGCCCCTTTCTTACTTTATCAGAATTTATATGTTTTGTTCTTAGTATAGTGTCCAGCGCCTAGCCTTAGATCGCACAGTACGTGCAAGTGCAGTTACTGCGACAAGACGTCGTGTAAGTAACTGCCTTAGGGTCTAGCTAAGTTAGAATTAAAGGTAAAGAACGCCTTCTGTTCTAAATTAGCTTATTTGCCCGAGGCTGATCAAGGCACTTGCGCTTTTCCTAAACCATCATTTTTCCTTTAAGCGATTTCTCTTTTCTTTTTCAGCACGATAAAATTCATGAAACATTTTCATTAATGCACGTTTTTCAATTCTAGATACATAGCTTCTCGAGATGCCCAGTTCTTTTGCAATTTCACGCTGTGTTTTCTCTTTCTTCAAATCAAGTCCAAACCTTCCAACGATGACTTCTCGTTCTCTGCCATCCAATATGTCGATATATTCCTTAACTTTTTCTAATTCCATATTTAATTGAATTGTGTCAATGACATCTTCGTTTTCAGATTTTAAGACATCGATTAAACTTATTTCATTTCCTTCTTTATCTTGACCAATCGGGTCATGTAGGGATACATCTTTTTTAGTCTTTTTTAAAGCTCGTAAATGCATGAGGATTTCATTTTCGATACATCTAGCTGCATAAGTTGCAAGCTTTGTTCCCTTCCCTTGTGAGTAGCTTTCAATCGCTTTTATTAACCCTATGGTTCCAATAGATATCAAGTCTTCTGAGTCTTCCCCGGTATTTTCAAATTTTTTTACAATATGAGCTACGAGTCGCAAGTTATGTTCAATCAACATGTTTCTCGCGTACTCATCACCTTCAGACATTTGTTGAAGATACTTCTTTTCGTCTGTTGCAGACAAAGGCTGTGGAAAGGCATTGTTTTTTACATAAGATACTAAAAACACTAATTCTTTTACAAAGAAACCTAGTGCTGTTATGAGCCCTGTCATACCCCCACCTCCACTTAAAACGTAATATAGGCAAGTGCCTATAAGTCATATGTATGATGAAGGGAGCTTGTTTGTGTCTGTACATATGAAAGAATTCCTTAGATTCTTTTTTGTTTTTATGTACATGTCACTATGTGAATTTTTTGGACGATGTTAGGTTAACAGCCTACGCGTTTACTAGGTTTCGTACATAGTTATATTGAAGAATGACTAAAAATAGGGAGGAAAAGTCGATGTATGGTTATTCACCATATGGGCCAGCGCCATATCCGTATACACCTGCAGCGAGCGGTTATGGTTATTGGTTTGCGTTTATTGTAGTATTATTAATTTTGTTGCTTGTCATTGGCGGAGGGTATTATTATTACAATCATGTTAGATGATAAATCAATCAAAATGAAAAACCTTCAGTATTCTCTGAAGGTTTTTCATTTTGGTCACATTTCCCCATCATAATTTTCTTCCGAATAAGGGAAATAAAGATAGAGGTGCTTCTAAACAAATGGTATAATAACATTCACTAATTATATGTTACGGCAAAGTATTTGAGAGAGTAGCGTAAAATCAGAATGGACAAAGTATATACGTGGATGATTAAAAAAAGCCGTCTGGCGACAGAGTAAAGCTTTAGGAAGAAGCTTTTAACACATGCCCCAAAGAACGGCGCTTAATTTCAATCATAATTAATTCTATAAAATCATCGTTTAGTTTCATATCGATCGCTTTGAAATAAGATTCGATTAATAATTCGTCAGAAAGTTTACGCATAAAGAATGGCCAAGTATTTGGCTCTACACCTCCTAACATTTGTTATGGTCTTATACAATATAAGACATGTAAAAATGTTATATTTTGTTATTAATTTTAATCTAACATGAATCAAAAGTAAGAACAACCGTTCTGTTATCCACAATTAACGGTGGATAAATTGTGGGTATAATGTTTATAAGGTGTGAAAAATGAGGTATTGCAAGGTGGATATTGTGTATAATATTATCCACAGCTGTTGAAGGTGGTCGGAATTTGTCGAAAAGTTTTTGTGATTTTTTGTGGTAAATTTTCATATACTTTAATTTTGTTTTGAAAGAATGATTTAAATTCGATATGATGTAAGATGGCAAAAAAATGATAATGAGGTGTTAAAAACTCATGCTACAGTTATTTTTACCTGGTGAATATGTGAAAAGTATTTATCATATATCTCCGCAGAAATTGAAGGAAAGTGGAATAAAAGGAATTATTACTGATTTAGATAATACTCTAGTTGAATGGGATCGACCAGAAGCTACCCCCCAATTAATTGAGTGGTTTAAAGAAGTAAAAGACCTTGATATGAAGATTACAATTGTTTCAAATAATAATGAAAATCGTGTAAAAGCATTTTCAGAACCTCATAATATCCCTTTTATCTATAAGGCTAGAAAGCCTATGGGAAAGGCATTCTTAAAAGCGGTTAAAGATATGAACTTAAAAAAAGAAGAAGTTGTTGTGATAGGTGACCAGCTCTTAACAGATGTATTAGGCGGAAATCGTAATGGATTCCAGACTATTTTGGTTGTTCCAGTTGCATCAACAGATGGATTCTTTACTAGAATTAATCGCAGAATAGAACGTATGATCATGGCTAATTTGAAGCGTAAAGGTATGATTCAATGGGAGGAATAAGACGTGTCTGAACAGCAATTTTCATGTATAGGGTGTGGTGTTTTAATCCAAACACAAGATCCTGGCAAGCTTGGGTATGCTCCAGAAAGTGCATTAGAAAAAGAGGATATTATTTGTCAAAGATGCTTCCGGTTAAAAAATTATAATGAGATTCAGGATGTTTCACTAACAGATGATGATTTTTTAAAGATTTTACATGGAATTGGCGAAACAAAAGGATTAATTGTAAAAATTGTTGATATTTTTGATTTCAGTGGTAGCTGGTTACAAGGAATTCAACGTTTTGTAAAAGGAAATCCAATTTTGTTAGTTGGAAATAAGAGTGATATCTTACCAAAGTCAGTGAAAAAGCAAAAGTTGATTAACTGGATGAAAAGAGAAGCGAAAGAATTAGGGTTAAAACCGGTTGATGTATGTTTAGTAAGCTCTGCAAAAGGTCATGGCATTAAAGAGGTAGCTGAATTAATCGATGAATATCGGAATGGACAGGATGTTTATGTTGTAGGCTGTACAAATGTTGGGAAATCAACCTTCATTAATCGAATGATTAAGGAAGTTGCAGGAGTAAATGATGTGATTACTACGTCACATTATCCAGGTACAACATTAGACCTAATTGAAATACCGCTAGACAATGGAGCATCTTTATACGACACACCTGGTATTATCAATCACCATCAAATGGCACACTTTGTGGATAAGCGTGACTTGAAGCTACTAAGTCCTAAAAAGGAAATTAAGCCGAAAGTATTTCAATTAAATGAAAACCAAACATTATATTTCGGAGGACTTGCTAGATTAGATTATGTATCTGGTGGAAAAGAAGCTCTTGTTTGCTATATTCCGAATGAGTTGAACATTCATCGAACTAAGTTAGAGAATGCTGATTCATTATATGAAAAACATGTTGGTGAGCTTTTAACACCTCCGAGAAAAGAAGACGTAGCGACATTCCCGGAATTGATTTCTCATGAATTAACGATTCATGAAGGAAAAACAGATGTTGTCTTTTCAGGATTAGGATGGGTGACGGTGAATAATCCAGGAAAAAAAATTGTTGCTTTTGCTCCAAAAGGAGTAAATGTCACATTGAGAAAATCGCTAATATAATTGGGGAGAGTTGAGTATGGGGAACTTATATGGATTGATCGGATGTCCTGTTGAGCATTCAATGTCACCCGCTATTCATAATGATGCGTTTAAAGAGAAAAATATTGACGGATATTACCATGCTTTTCATGTTGAGCCAGAACGTTTAAAGGAATCTGTTGAAGCGTTAAAGCTATTAGGGGTTAAAGGATTTAATGTTACGATTCCACATAAAGTTTCTATTATTCCATATTTAGATGAATTGCATGAAACAGCTAAGATAGCAGGTGCAGTTAACACAGTAGTAAATGTGAATGGTCGATTAATTGGACATAATACAGATGGGAATGGTTATGTTGAATCTTTAAAAGAAATGATCAATAAATCAGTTTCAGATCATAAAATACTAATTATTGGTGCAGGTGGTGCAGCTCGTGGGATTTACCTTGCTCTTACTCACCAAGGTTGCAAGGAAATAGATATTTGTAATCGAACAGTTACAAAAGCGGAGGAGCTCATTCATGAATGCCCTTTTCCGAATAATAGCAAGGCTTTGACGATCCAAGAAGCAGAGGATCATATTGGTGGATATGACATTATGATCCAAACAACTGCAGTTGGTCTTCATCCATATACAGATCAAAAGCCATTATCACTAAGAAATGCTAATAAGTCAGCAATTGTAAGTGATATCATTTATAACCCAATTCATACAGCTTTGCTAAAAGAGGCTGAGGAGTTAGGTTTAACTGTTCATACAGGTGTGGGTATGTTTGTGCATCAAGCAGCACTTGCTTTTGAACTATGGACAAAACAAGCTCCATCAATTGAAAAAATGACTAAAATTGTTTATGACAAACTAGGAGGAACATCATGTTAACTGGGAAACAAAAACGTTTTTTACGTTCTGAAGCTCATCACCTAAATCCAATCTTTCAAGTTGGTAAGGGTGGAGTGAATGAAAATATGATAAAACAATTATCAGATGCACTTGAGGCACGAGAACTCTTTAAAGTATCTGTGCTTCAAAATTGTGAGGATGATAAGAATACCGTAGCTGAAGAGATCATCAATGGGACAGGTGCTGAGCTTGTTCAAATTATTGGAAACACGATTGTGTTATATAAAGAATCAAAAGAAAATAAACAAATTCGTCTGCCGAATTAACAAGTTAGGGGGAATAAGGAATGACAAAAAAAATAGGTATTTTAGGTGGTACATTTGATCCGCCTCATCTGGGTCACCTATTAATTGCAAGTGAAGTTCAGCATGCACTGCAATTATCAGAAATATGGTTTATTCCTAATCAAATTCCTCCTCATAAAATAGACGATCATTTTACTGAAAGTGAACATCGGCTTAATATGCTAAGGATTGCTGTAAAAGATCACGCAGACTTTTCAGTAAATACAATTGAATTAGAGCGAGAAGGTCCATCCTATACATATGATACATTAAGGTTATTACGTGAAGAATTTCCTGAACATACGTTTTATTTTATCATTGGAGCAGATATGATCGAGTATTTGCCAAATTGGCATAAAATCGATGAAGTTATTAAATTGGTTACCTTTGTTGGAGTAAAAAGAAGCGGATATCAAACAAAAACAATTTATCCAGTGGTTGAAGTTGAAATACCTCAATTTGAGGTGTCATCGACAATGTTAAGAGAACGTTTAAGAACAAGCGGAAATACTGACTTTCTTCTTCCAGTTGATGTAAAAAGATATATAGAGGAGAATCACTTATATGGAACGTGAGACAGCCTTAAAGATTGTAGCTGAACAACTAACTGAGCACCGCTATGTACATACACTAGGTGTGATGGAGACAGCTATTCATCTTGCTCAATTATATGGGGAAGATGTGAAGAAAGCGGAACTCGCAGCCATCTTTCATGATTACGCAAAATTCAGACCCAAAAAAGAAATGAAAAAAATTATTGAAGAACAAGAAATGCCGCGAAAATTATTAGAGCATAATAGTGAATTATGGCATGCACCTGTAGGGGCTTATTTGGTTAAAAAAGAAGTCGGAATTAAGGATAAAGACATATTACGAGCGATTAAATATCATACTTCCGGAAGACCTGATATGACCTTGCTTGAAAAAATCATTTATGTGGCAGACTATATAGAACCGGGAAGACATTTTCCAGGGGTTGAAGAAGTGAGAGAACTTGCAAAAACTAATTTAGATCAAGCTCTTTTAAAGTCTCTTCAAAACACGATCATGTTTTTACTGAAAAAAAATCAAGCCATCTATCCAGACACATTAAAAACATATAATTCTTTAGTATTAAAAGGAGGAAAAACAAGTTAATGACAGGTAGAGATATTTTGACAATTGTAGCAAGAGCAGCAGATAGTAAACGTGCAGAGGATCTAATTGCACTTAATATGAATGGGATTTCGTTAATTGCCGATTATTTTCTTATTTGCCATGGTAATTCAGACAAACAGGTACAAGCCATTGCAAGAGAAATGAAAGAACAGGCTGAAGAAAAAGGGATATCTGTTAAAAGGCTTGAAGGCTTTGATGAGGCGCGCTGGATTTTAATTGATCTAGGTGATGTGGTTGCGCATGTATTTCATAAAGATGAAAGAAACTATTACAATTTAGAGCGTTTGTGGGGAGATGCCCCAATAGAAGATCTTGTTAGTGAGCTTGAGCAATGATATATCAAGGCTTCGCCTATATTTATGATCAATTAATGAAAGATGCTCCCTATGAACAATGGGTGAATCTTATTGAAGAATCGATTTCACTCTATCATCAGGGGGCAACAACGATATTAGATGTAGGCTGTGGAACAGGAGAGATTGCTGTTCTATTAGCGGATAAACATTTGACAGTTACAGGTGTTGATATTAGCGAAGACATGTTAACTGTTGCACAAGCTAAAGCGGAAAGTAACAAACGAAACATTTTGTTTCTGCAGCAGGATATGCGTAACCTAACAGGGTTTCCTGAGCCCTTTGATGTAATCACAATTTGTTGTGATTCCTTAAATTATTTAGAGACGAAACAAGATGTGCAAGCTACGTTTCGTGCTGTGCATCAACAGCTTAAGAACCAGGGCCTATTTATTTTTGATGTCCACTCCTTACATAAAATTCATCATGTATTTGCAAATTCTACATTTGCCGATCAGGATGAGGATGTTAGCTTTATATGGAATTCTTTTTTAGGTGAAGAATCAAATAGTATTGAACATGATATGACATTTTTTGTGAAAAAAGATAAGTATTATGAACGATATGATGAGGTTCACTATCAAAGAACTTTCTCCGTTGACGAATATTCAACATGGCTAAAAGAAGCTTCATTTGAGATTTTAGCTACTTGCGGTGATTTTAATATTAATGAAGAGCCAAACGAAACGACTGAAAGAGTGTTTTTTATATGCAGGAAAAGGTGAACTCAAATAAAGTTCACCTTTTCTAAAAAAATTTGAAAAAAATAAAGGATTTTATCATTCCTTAAAAGAATTACTTATTTGGTATTTTACTAAACTGTTCTGATACTTCCTCAAGATCTTCGTAAAACTTCTTATGAGTTGCTTGAAATATCTTTTCAAACATATCTCCAACATTTTCTTCTAGAACCTTTATTCCTTTTCCAGTTACACCGCCTTTTACACACACCTTCTCTTGTAACGTAGGTAAAGTGTAGATTTCCGTTTCAAGTAATTTTCCCATTCCGATAATCATTTCACTAGCTAACACGACAGCTTGATCTTTGGAGATGTTCGTTTCAGCAACTGCTCCGTCAACAAATCGTTGAAGAAGGTAGCTGAAAAATGCAGGTCCACAGCTAACGATATCAGATGAAACTCTTGTAATATCATCTTCAATTTGTACAGGATTTGAAATCTGTTCAAACAACTCTTCAATGGTTCTTTGTAATTCCTTGTGGCATGAATTTCCAAATGTGAGTAATGAAACACCTGAAAAGGCTCGATTTGTAATACTGGGAATGGCCCTAGCTACCTGGCATTTAACAAGAGATTCTAGTTGATCAACATTTATTGGACTTGTAATTGACACGATGCATTTATTTGGTGTTAATAGATGATCTAATTGTTTTAAAAGGGGGTGTATATCTAATGGCTTTACACAAATAAAGACGATATCAGACCTCTTAACAACCTCATCTGCGGTCCTTAGTACATTTGTTTTTGGGTATATTTCTTTTATCTCTTCAGCTTTAGACTGTGTTCTGTTTGTCATATAAATGAATGAGGGTCTAATTGCACCCGACTCAATAAATGATTCAATTAAAATTCTCCCCATGTTCCCTGTTCCAATAAAACCTACATTCAAAGTATATCCCCTCCTTAGAATGCAATCCTCTCCTACACGATATGATTTGAAATGATAATTTATGATTATTTTAATAAGGAGTATAAGTATGAGCAATCTTCAACAATACAAAAAATGGATCATTATCATCGGTATCAGTGTATTAACCATTGGTTGTTTTTGTTATTACTTTATAAAGGAGCCAGCACCTTCTGAATTAGTAAAACTGGAAGAAAAAGATTCTATAGATATGGAACAAACGATTTCCTTAGAAGAAAAGGAAACTGAGCAAAGCGAGGATGAAGGTTCTTTGATCGTTATTGATGTAAAAGGTGCTGTACAGTATCCAGGTGTTTATGAGGTTGCTGAGAATGCAAGAGTATTCGAAGCCATCCAGAAGGCAGGAGGGATGAATGGGAAAGCTGATGAGTTAGCGGTTAATTTAGCTTCTCCTTTACAGGATGGAATGGTGGTTTATATTCCTTTTAAGGGAGAAACAAAAGAAAATCCTTTTATCAACCCAAATGTTATGGAAGATCCTGCACAACAAAAAGTGAATATTAATTTAGCAACTAGTGATGAGCTTCAAACTTTATCCGGTATAGGGCCTTCTAAAGCAGATGCAATCATAGCATACAGAGAGGAAAAAGGGCCTTTTACCAAGATTGAAGACCTTCTTGAAGTAACTGGTATTGGAGAAAAATCACTAGAGAAAATACGAGAAGAGTTCACAATTAAATGATTTCCATAAAAAGTTTGAATTGACGAATAATTAGTATTCTAGATACACTAAAGAAAGAAAATGTCGAGTAGGGGGATAACATCATGAGCCGTATTTCATGGGATCAATATTTTATGTCGCAAAGTCATTTGTTAGCGATGAGAAGCACTTGTACAAGATTAGCAGTTGGGGCGACAATTGTTAGAGATAAACGAATTATTGCTGGTGGATATAATGGATCAATTGCAGGCGGGGTTCACTGTTCGGATGAGGGCTGCTATGTTATTGATAATCATTGTGTAAGAACCATTCATGCTGAAATGAATGCTCTCTTACAGTGTGCGAAATTTGGTGTACCAACAGCTGGAGCTGAAATTTATGTCACTCATTTTCCATGTTTGCAATGTTGCAAAGCACTTATTCAAGCAGGTATTAAAACTGTTTATTATGCAACTAATTATAAAAACCACCCTTATGCGGTTGAACTTTTTGAACAAGCTGGTGTGAAAGTTGAATATGTTAAATTTGAAAAGGCACTAAGTGAATCCGACAAGGATAAAGATGAATTAATCGTAAAGTTACTTAATAAGCTTTCAGAATCGAATGTAAATCACGATGAGGATGTACAAGCTCTTCGTAAGAAAGCAGAAACATTACTGCCATAAACTATACTCTAGGGATAGCCAAGTAGATGTAGAACCTCTATGTCATTCTGTATCTACTTGACTTATCTAATCTATACTAAAATATTCTTTAAATAGAGGTGTTGCTTATTAAAGGTCGTTTACTTTTCTTGGCAATTTCAGCTTGCTTAGCACTAACGATGTGTCGTTTTACTTTCCATCCACTCCCCTTATGTTTCACCTTTCTCTTTCTTCTTTATATTTACCGTAAATTCAAACCACTTCATCTATGTTTTCATTTCCTGATCATCTTTTTATTTATTGTTGTTTATATAGTGACAGAAAAGAATAATGACACAAGTCTAGCTGATGGAGAATATATTACTCAAAGCAAATTATTATCGATACCAGGTATTGATGGAAACCAACTAAAAGGAACAATAATAAACGAAAACAAGGAAAAACTAACATACCGTTATACAATTGAAACCACTGAACAAAAAGAAGCTCTAAAGAAATTAAAGCCAGGTGATCAATGTGTATTTAATGGAGAGTTACGAACACCGAAAGGTCCAACTATGCCAAACGCATTTGATTATAAACAATATCTTCATGATCATCATATTCACTGGCAATTTATAATAGAAAAAATTGAAAAATGCCATTCACCAGATCGTATTAGAGCCTTAACCTTCCTTTTACATATAAGATTGAAAGGATTGGAACTAATTGAACATCATTTTCCGTCTTCATCTGAAGGGATTGTACAAGCCTTGTTATTTGGTGAACGGAAGTTAATAGATGAAGAGGTTGAGAAGGGGTACCAAGCATTGGGGATTGTCCATTTATTAGCCATTTCCGGATTGCATGTCGGTTTATTAGTTGGAGGAATTTATTATGTCATGATCTATTGTGGAGCTACTCATGAGAGAGCAAGGTTGGTGTTTCTTTTATTGTTGCCCTTATACATGGTGCTAACGGGTGGATCTCCATCAGTAATTAGAGCATCTTTTATGGTCATTCTTTATTTTCTTATCAAAATGTGCCGTCTAAAGATACCAGCTATTGATGTTATTAGCTTTACATGCTTAGTTTTATTAGTTGTTAATCCTTATTATTTATTTCAGGTTGGGTTTCAATTATCTTATATTGTGAGTTTAGGATTAATATTGTCTTTAAAATTGATCAGCCGATATAAGAGTTTTTTAGCAAAGTTAACAATTGTTTCCTCTGTTGCACAACTTTGTTCAATACCTCTTTTGCTCTATCATTTTTTTGAAGTATCACTGATTAGTTTACCTTTAAATATGATGTTTGTTCCATTCTACTCATTTCTAGTTTTACCGCTTTCGATTGCCGCAACATTTCTTATGGCCATATTTCCCCCATTAGGTACAATATTTGTTACTTTTTTAGATGCCATTCTTTCTCATACCCATCTATTCGTGTTAAACGTGTTAAAGCTGCCTTTTTCAACCTTGGTCACAGGGAGACCATCTGTAATTTTTATTCTCCTATATTGTGTAGGAACGTATTTTCTGCTCCTGGGATTAGAACAAAAACTCCCATTGAAAAAACTTTCTCATTCTGCATGCTTCATCGTAGTTCTATTTTTGGGACAAGCTCTTTTTTCTTATGTTAATCCCTATGGAAAAGTCATGTTTATTGATGTAGGTCAAGGGGATTCAGTGTTCATCCAACTTCCATTTAATAAGGGTGTTTATATGATTGACACAGGAGGAAGAATTTCCTTTCCGAAAGAAGAATGGGAGTTAACAAACAATACGTATTCAATTGTAGAGAGTATAACTGTTCCGTATTTAAAATCGATTGGGATAACAAAGATAAATGGTCTTTTTCTAACACATGGTGATGTAGATCACGTTGGTGAGGCAGTTGCCCTTATCAATCAGATAGAAATAAAGGAACTAATTGTACCTGAAGGTTTTGTAAGAGGAGAAGTCGAGGAAAAGGTGATAAATAAAGCAAAAGAAAAAAATATAAACGTAAAAGTTGTACGCTCGGGTAATCAAATAGTCTTTAAAGGTTTTCCTTTTTATATTTTATCACCACAGGAGCTAACAGATAGTAAAAATGATGACTCTCTCGTTTTGTGGACTGAGTTAGGTGGGCTGAAGTGGTTATTTACTGGTGATGCTGAACAAAGAAGTGAGGAAAAAATAATAGAAAAATACCTAAACTTACATGCTGATGTATTAAAGGTTGGACACCACGGTAGTAAAGGATCAACATCTGAACAGTTTCTCAATACTTTATCTCCTTCATTAGCTATTATTTCAGCTGGAGCTAATAATCGTTATCAACATCCTCATCAAGAGGTGATTGATAAATTAAAATATCGAAATATTACAATACTTAGGACAGACCTTCATGGGGGAATTTTATATGAATTTAAAGGAACCAGTGGAACCTTTTCGATTCATCCTCCATATGATGAAGTAAAATAGAAAAGAAAAAGAGACTGTCTAAAGCAGTCTCCTAGCGTAGTCAATCATGTTTATGTAGCAATTAATTTTACAACAGTAGCAATAATGAAGATTGTCGCGAAAAATCCAAATGAGACAACGAAACCTACACCTGAATCGACAGCATCATTACGCTTACTTTGGACGTTCTTTTCAAATTCGTTCACGTTTACCCCTCCTATATCATATTTAGTATAAGCGATTACACTAAAAAAATCTACATCATCTTCTACTTAACACGAAGGCTATCCTTTCCATTGTTGCCTTGAATACTCACAAATAATATAACCTTGATTGGCTACAATAATTTATAACATTGGGGTATCGTCGCGTATTCAGGTTACCTAGGCCCTGGATCGAGACGTTCACATAGATTAAAGGGGATCTGAGCTAAAATCTCAGTTCCCTTGCATTCATTTTATATAAAATGTTCATGTCATTGCAAATGGAGTTTCCTCTTCATACTTGCCAAAGTGGTGGTTTCATTTTACGATATATGAAGTGAAATGAACGATTGGAGAGTAAAGATGATTTTTAATGTGTGGAAGGATATTCAAAATAAGACATTGCATCCCATTTATATGCTTTTAGGTGAAGAGGCTTTTTTAATGCAAGAAACATTGCGTCATATTGTACAAGCTTCTTTACTTGAGGAAGAAAAGGATTTTAATTTATCCATCTATGATATGGAGGAGACAGCTGTTGAAACGGCTCTCGAAGATGCGGAAACTTTACCATTTATGGGAGAACGTCGTGTTGTGGTAATAAAAAATCCCGGTTTCCTTACAAGTGAAAAAAAGAAAGAAAAAGTAGAACACCGTATTGAAAAGCTTGAACAATACATACATTCACCTGCTCCTTATTCTGTTGTCGTATTTGTTGCCCCGTATGAAAAATTAGATGAACGGAAAAAAATTACAAAGCTCCTGAAAAAACAGGCAACAGTTCTTGAAATGAAGTCTCTTTCAGATGCTGATACAATAAAATGGATGGAAAATGTAGCCCATGAGGCTCATGTTGAACTAGAGAAAAATGCTATCCAGCAGCTGCTTATTTTAACAGCAGGTGATTTAATGGTCATTCACCAAGAGTTGCAAAAGCTTAGTATGTTTGTAGGAGAGGGTGGCTTAGTTACAGTTGATACGGTTAACCTTCTTGTTGCTAGGACACTTGAGCAAAATATATTTGATCTTATTGATCATGTTATTCATAAAAGAAGCAAAAATGCCTTGCGAATATTTTATGATTTATTAAAAAACAATGAAGAACCTATAAAGATACTTTCTTTATTAGTTAATCAATTTCGTCTTATTTTGCAGGTCAAGGAATTATCCACTGTCGGTTATGGTCAGCAGCAGATTGCTTCAACTGTAAAAGTCCATCCTTTTAGGGTCAAGCTGGCTTTACAACAAGCTAGATTATTTCAAACTGAAGAATTAGCTATGATTTTAATGGAACTTGCAGAGGCGGATTATGAAATGAAGACAGGAAAGAAAGATAAACAGCTTTTGCTGGAATTATTTTTATTGAAATTATTTAATCAGGCATAACAAAAAACGATCCTAACCGGATCGTTTTTTTGTATAAGAAAGAGTGTTTGTGTTAGCTAAAGAGCTACTTCACCATTCTTTCTTAAGATTATGCAGTTAATCCGCTAACACTTTTAGCTAAACGTGATTTGTAACGAGCAGCAGTGTTTTTGTGAACTAAACCGCTTTGTGCAGCTTTATCGATTTTGCTGTTTGCTTCAACAAGTGCAGCTTTTGCATTTTCAGCATCGTTGTTTAAAACTAGTGCATCTACTTTTTTAATAGCAGAACGCATTGCTGATTTGATTGCAGAGTTATGTGCATTACGCTCATTGCTAGTTTTTACGCGTTTGATTGCAGATTTAATATTTGGCATATCTTTCACCTCCTAAGAAGTAAATCGAGATCTATTTTACTCGACCATTTCCTTTACATGAACAAAAGATATTCTATCAAACAGCTACCCATATTGCAATACTAATGTAAAGGAAAATACATTGAAAGCCATTAAATTTTCTTTCAAATTGTATGGAGTCGAGTTTTTTTTAGAACAGACGATATGAAATAGCCGATTCCAATCTACTTTTTTGGGAATGTTTCCTTGTTTTAATGGCAAGGATAAGTAGTAGGAATGATATGGGAGGTAATGGAATGGGTGAGTCATTAGATTTAAGTAATTATTCGGTTCGAACAGATCTGGCAATTGAGGCAAGAGCGATGGCTCTAGAGCAAACAGAGGTTGAAAACAGATCTAATATAAGTGGAGTTATTATAAAGGAATGGGATGAAGAGGGAGTAGGTCTTTCATCTTTAGAGATAGATGAAGAGGGTTCTAAAATTGTCGGAAAAAAACCTGGAAAATATTTAACGCTTGAAGTACAAGGAATTAGACAAAAGGATACGGAGCTTCAAGAAAAAGTCATTGAAGTTTTCGCAAAGCATTTCAGTCAGTTTTTAGCAGATTTAAATATCCCTAAAGATGCAAGTTGTTTAGTCGTAGGTTTAGGGAATTGGAATGTTACACCAGATGCTCTGGGGCCCCTAGCGGTAGAAAACCTTCTCATTACAAGACATTTGTTTAAGCTTCAACCGGAGAATGTTGAAGAAGGCTTTAGACCAGTAAGTGCAATTGCTCCAGGTGTTATGGGATTAACAGGTATTGAAACAAGCGACATTATTTCTGGGGTAATAGAACAATCTAAGCCGGATTTTGTTATTGCTATTGATGCATTAGCTGCAAGATCTATAGAGCGTGTTAACACAACAATTCAAATCTCAGATACTGGTATCCATCCGGGGTCAGGTGTAGGAAATAAAAGAAAAGCGTTAAGCAAAGAAACATTCGGTATCCCTGTTATAGCAATAGGTATTCCTACTGTTGTAGATGCTGTGTCAATTACAAGTGATACGATTGATTTTATTCTAAAGCATTTTGGTCGAGAAATGAACGAGGGCAACAAACCTTCAAGATCTTTAACACCTGCCGGATTGAGTTTCGGAGAGCGTCGTGTGTTAACGGATGAGGATTTACCAAGTGATGAACATCGCCAACAATTTTTAGGTATTGTTGGTGGCTTAGAGGATGACGAGAAACGTAAGCTGATTCATGAGGTTCTTGCTCCATTAGGACATAATTTAATGGTAACACCTAAAGAGGTAGATACATTTATCGATGATATGGCAAATGTCATTGCAAGTGGTTTAAACACAGCTCTTCATCAAGAAGTAGATCAGAATAATTCAGGTGGTTATACCCATTAACACTTTGTTCTACTTTCTTAGGCTTGTTCATACATTTTAGTAGACAAGCATAAGGAGGATTTTAGGAATGAAGCGTTCTACTACTAGTCGCAATATGATTGTTACCTTAAATGGGACAAGCATAAAAAAAGGAATTGTTGTTAGCTTCATTGTGTTGTTAATGACCTTTTTACTTTCGGGTATTTTAACATCATTAAAGCCGGAATATCGGTTAACATCTTCATCGATTCATGATTTAACAAAACATATAGATAGTGAAGCATTCTTGCAATTGCTAGGTGCGGAGAATCGTTATTTTGTTTCCGCAATGCCAGAGAAAGCTGAACCAATAAAACTATCATCTATTATGTTTAAAGTGGCTACCAGTATTAATCCAGATGATCCTCGCAGCTTATTAGGACGAGAATTACCGGGGTTTTCTCTTTTTGATAGTGAAATCGTTGTTGCCGGAGATGGGACAAACTATACAAATATGCCATATGAATCACCGCCGCCAACAGAGGTGATAGTTCAAGAAAGAGAAGCCTCAATTAATAAAAATGATGTTGTTAATGAAGATGATGGTGAGCCTAAAACACCGCCGACTTTAACAACAGGCGACAAAAAAGTTGTGTATATCTATAACACTCATAACACTGAATCCTATCTTCCTCTCTTAGAAGGTGAGGATGATCCAAATCGGGCTATACATTCCAAGGCAAACGTAACAATGGTTAGTGAATTATTAGGAAAAGCCTTAAGTGAAGAAGGGATCGGAAGTCAAGTAGAAACAACGAACATCCAAGGTAATTTAAAGCAAAAAGGCTGGAATTACGCTAAATCTTATACAGAGTCCCGATCGATCGTTCAAAGTGCAATGGCAAGCAATCGAGACTTAACATATATGATTGACATTCACCGTGATTCGCAAAGGAAGGATGTCACAACGATAAAAATTGGGGATAAATCGTACGCTAAGCTAGCATTTGTTATAGGTGGGGACAATCCTACATCCGAAAAAAATGAACAACTCGCAAAAGAACTTCATGCTCTCTTGCAAAAGAAATATCCCGGTTTAAGTAGAGGTATTTTTGAACAAAGTGGGAAAGGTGTCAATGGTGTTTATAATCAGGATTTATCCAATAACGCTATGCTTCTTGAATTCGGCGGAGTAGATAATAATTTAGATGAACTGAAAAACACAATAGCAGCAGTGGCGGATGTTTTTAGTGAATACTACTGGCAAGCGGAAAAGGTAAATGGTGACACAAATACTGAAAAAAAGTAAACATATTGTGAGGTAAGCAAGATGGTAAAATTTATGTTAAAAACTTTTATTCTTTGTTCTGTGCTTCTTTTTGGAGTGTTAATAGGGATGCAGCAAGCGAATCAAGGGATGATCAAAATGAAGGGCTATAATGATCCTGACTTTCAAGGAGCTTTCCAGATAGAAAGTGACAAGTCTGGTGATATAGAAGCATCAATCCTTGGAAATGAAGTTACAAGTCAAGATCTCCAGAAAAAACAAGAACAACTAGAACAAATTGAAGCTTTTAACATATTCTCTCAAATAGGTAAACAGTTCTCCAATATCGTTAGCAGTGGTGTTTCATCCATGCTTGAGATAGTAGCGGAATTAATGAATGGATTATTAGAATAATGAAATAGACTTTAAATTGCACGGTATGAATTGAAGCTTAAAATAAAAAGATGATGAAATAGCTGTCAGAAGAGTACATTATATACTGTATCTTTTGACAGTTTTTTTATGATCAATAAATAGATTATCCGTCACCTGCTTTATTATCCATTGAATGTTGATTTCTCAATTGATATAATGAGAAATAGTGTATTTGTAAGCTATGTAGGAGTGAAGACATAATATGAACAGAGAAGAAAAATTAAAAAGGCAATCGAGAATCCGGAATTTTTCGATTATTGCCCATATTGATCATGGTAAATCTACTCTAGCAGATCGTATTTTAGAAAAAACATCTGCATTAACACAGCGTGAAATGAAAGATCAATTATTAGATTCAATGGATTTGGAAAGAGAACGTGGTATAACAATAAAATTAAATGCTGTTCAATTGAAATATAAAGCGAAAGATGGAGAAGAATATACTTTTCACTTAATTGATACTCCTGGACATGTTGATTTCACATACGAGGTTTCCAGAAGTTTAGCTGCTTGTGAAGGGGCAGTCCTTGTTGTTGATGCTGCACAAGGAATTGAAGCACAAACACTGGCAAATGTATATTTAGCTCTTGATAATGATTTGGAAATTCTACCTGTTATTAATAAAATCGATTTACCAAGTGCTGATCCCGAGCGTGTACGTCAAGAGATAGAGGATGTAATCGGTCTTGATGCTTCTGAAGCAGTATTAGCATCTGCTAAAGCTGGAATTGGTATTGAAGAGATTCTAGAACAGGTTGTGGAGAAAGTTCCTGCCCCGCAAGGTGACCCAGAAGGACCATTGAAAGCATTGATTTTTGACTCCTTATATGACGCTTACCGTGGTGTAGTTGCTTACATCCGTGTTGTTGAAGGTACGGTTAAAGTTGGGCAAAAAATCAAAATGATGGCTACTGGTAAAGAGTTCGAAGTAACTGAGGTGGGAGTATTTAATCCAAAACCAGTACAGTTAAAAGAACTAAATGTCGGAGACGTCGGCTTTTTAACAGCTGCTATTAAGAACGTTGGAGATACTCGTGTCGGTGATACAATTACAGATGCTAAAAACGGAGCAACTGAAGCTCTACCAGGATATCGTAAATTAAATCCAATGGTATTTTGTGGGCTTTATCCAATCGATACAGCTAAATACAATGATTTGCGTGAAGCATTAGAAAAGCTTGAATTAAACGATTCATCTCTTCAATTCGAGCCTGAAACATCTCAAGCTTTAGGTTTCGGATTCCGATGCGGTTTCTTAGGATTATTACACATGGAAATTATTCAAGAACGTATCGAGCGAGAATTTAAAATTGATTTAATTACAACTGCTCCTAGTGTGATCTATGATGTTTATTTAACAGATGGGGAAAAGATCCAAGTAGATAACCCTGCAAACATGCCTGATCCACAAAAAATTGATCATATAGAAGAACCATACGTAAAAGCGGCAATTATGGTTCCGAACGATTATGTTGGTGCAGTAATGGAGCTTTGCCAGAAAAAACGTGGAAACTTCATCGATATGCAATACCTAGATGAAATTCGAGTGAACATTAACTATGAAATTCCATTGTCTGAAATTGTCTATGATTTCTTTGATCAATTAAAATCTAATACAAAGGGATATGCGTCCTTTGATTATGAATTAATTGGTTATAAAACATCAACATTAGTAAAGATGGATATCTTATTAAATGGCGAGAAAATAGATGCCTTATCATTTATTGTGCATCGTGACTCTTCCTATGATCGAGGAAAAATAATTGTTGAGAAGCTTAAAGAATTAATTCCTCGACAACAATTCGAAGTACCAATCCAAGCAGCAATCGGTCAAAAAATTGTTGCGAGATCAACAATCAAAGCCATGCGAAAAAATGTCTTGGCAAAATGTTATGGTGGAGATATTTCACGTAAACGTAAGCTTTTAGAAAAGCAAAAAGAGGGTAAAAAGAGAATGAAGCAAGTTGGTTCAGTAGAAGTACCTCAAGAAGCATTTATGGCAGTACTTCGTATGGATGAAAGCTGATCTTTTTCATATAAAACGAGTTCATGCTATACTGAACCCTACAATACAGAAATGAAACGAATGCCGCAGCGAATGTCTGCGGCTTCTTAATTAGAAGGTGAAATAATGATTCAATCAGCATACATTCATGTCCCCTTTTGCCATCATATTTGTCACTATTGTGACTTCAATAAGGTGTTTTTTAAACAACAGCCGGTAGATGAATACATTGAAATGCTTATTAAGGAAATGCATCATAGCAAAAAAATAAGTGGTGAGTACTCCCTTAAGACCATTTTTATTGGCGGAGGTACCCCTACTGCGTTATCAGCAAAACAGTTAGACCGTCTTATGGAGGGAATTATATCAGAATTACTTCCGACAAATAGGCTTGTAGAATTTGCAGTTGAAGCAAACCCAGGAGAGCTGACACAGGAGAAGTTATCTGTATTGAAAAATGCTGGTGTTAATCGCTTAAGCATTGGTGTTCAAAGCTTCGATGACGAGCTATTAAAGAAAATAGGACGTGTTCATAGAACGGAAGATGTGTTTAGAACAGTTTATCAAGCTGAACAAGCAGGCTTTGATAACATTAGTTTAGATCTTATGTATGCTCTTCCAGGTCAAACTGTAGAGCAATTCCAAAGGACGCTTGAAACTGCTTTTACATTGAATGTAAAACATTTTTCGGCATATTCTTTAATTGTTGAGCCTAAAACTGTTTTCTATAATCTTATGCAAAAGGGCAGATTATCTTTACCACCTCAAGAGCAAGAAGCCATAATGTATGAGCTGGCAATGGAAGAAATGGAAAAGCATGGGTATAAACAATATGAAATTAGCAATTATGCAGTACCTGGATATGAAAGTAACCACAATATCACATATTGGAATAATGATTATTACTTTGGATTTGGTGCAGGAGCACATGGGTATGTAGATGGTGTTCGAACTTCGAATATAGGACCCATTAAGAAATATATAGATAAAGTCAGTGAGTTCGGAAATGCTTATCAGTCTCAACATCAAGTGAGCAAGGAAGAGGCAATGGAAGAGGAAATGTTTCTTGGACTCCGTAAAGTAGCAGGTGTTCAAAAGGAAAGATTTTATAAGAAGTTCTCTATAACTATTGAGCAAAGGTTTGGCGAGCAAATCCATCAATTAGTTAATCATGGCTTGCTGGTTGATACTGAACAGTCTGTTTTTTTAACTCAGAAGGGTAAACTATTAGGGAACGAAGTGTTTCAAGAATTTTTGATTTCATAAATTTGACTGTATTTAATAATTGACAATTTATTTTGGTTTTGATAACTTTTTATATATATTTAGCACTCACACATATAGAGTGCTAACAGAGGTGATGAATAATGCTTACAGATCGCCAATTGTTAATCCTTCAAGTAATAATTGATGATTTTATTCATTCAGCTCAGCCTGTAGGTTCTCGATCATTAGCGAAAAAAGACGATATAACGTTTAGCTCGGCTACAATTAGGAACGATATGGCTGACTTAGAAGACCTTGGATTTATAGAAAAAACCCATAGTTCTTCTGGACGTGTTCCTTCGGAGAAGGGATATCGCTATTATGTGGACCATTTATTATCTCCACAGAGATTAACGAAAACAGAAGTATCACAAATCAAATCCATTTATGCTGAGAAAATTTTTGAGTTGGAAAAAGTTGTTCAAAAATCAGCGCAAATTTTGTCGGAATTGACAAATTATACATCGATTGTACTCGGGCCTAAAGTGAATGAAAATCGTTTGAAAAGGATACAAATAGTCCCGATTAATCATGATACGGCTGTGGCAATCATAGTGACGAATACCGGCCATGTTGAAAACCGTACAATTACGTTCCCGGGATCATTAGACCCTAGTGATATCGAAAAAATGGTTAATATTTTAAATGAAAGATTAGTTGGAGTTCCTTTAGTTGAGCTTCAAGATAAAATTTTCAAAGAAGTTGTTACTGTTCTTAAAGATCATATTGAAAACTATGATATGCTGTTAAAGATCATGGCAGGCACGTTAAAACTAGAATCAAATGAGAAGATCTATTTTGGCGGTAAGACTAATATGCTTAGCCAACCAGAGTTTTCAGATATAGGCAGGATCAGATCGTTATTAACAATGATTGAACAGGAAAAGGAATTATATGGCCTTTTGAAAAGTAATAATGCTGGAATAACGATCAAAATCGGTAAAGAGAATGACAATTCAGCGATGGAAAACTGCAGTTTAATTACCGCGACCTATTCATTAGGAGAAAACCAACTAGGTACAATTGCTGTTTTAGGTCCAACTAGAATGGAGTATTCACGTGTTGTAAGTTTATTAACTCGAATGACCCGTGACCTATCTAAAACCCTTACTGAATTGTATCATGGAAGATAAGCTTGGTTATATTGATAAATGGGTGGAATATCTTGTATTCCATCCGATTCCTATGCTTACTAAATAAAGAATATATATGTGATTTCTTTAAGGGAGGTGAAACATTGTGTCAAATGAAAAAAACGTTGTAGAACAAGAAGAAACAGTAGATAAACAAGATACTGAAGAAGTTGAGGTTGAAGTAGTTGATGCAGAAGATGTTTCTGTTGAAGATGCAACAGATAATGCCGATGAAACAACTGCAAAAATTGCTGAATTACAAGCTAAACTTGATGAAACAGAAAACAAAATGCTGCGTACTCAAGCGGATTTCGATAACTTCAGACGCCGCACGCGCTTAGATCAGGAAGCTGCTCAAAAGTATCGTGCTCAAAGTATTGTTTCTGACATTTTACCTGCTCTTGATAACTTTGAAAGAGCGTTACAAATAGAAGCGAATAATGAACAAACAAAATCATTATTACAAGGGATGAATATGGTTTACAATCAACTAGTTCAAGCCCTGCAAAATGAAGGTGTAGAAACGATTAAATCTGTTGGTGAACCATTTGATCCACATCTACATCAAGCAGTTATGCAAGTTGAAGATGAAAACTTTGAACCCAACACTGTAGTAGAAGAGTTACAAAAAGGATATAAACTGAAGGATCGAGTGATTCGACCTGCAATGGTAAAAGTAAATCAATAAAATAATACTTACATATTAGGAGGTTCTACTTAATGAGTAAAATCATTGGTATCGACTTAGGTACAACAAACTCATGTGTCGCAGTTTTAGAAGGCGGAGAACCGAAAGTAATTCCAAATCCGGAAGGTAATCGTACAACACCTTCTGTAGTTGCTTTCAAAAACGGTGAACGTCAAGTTGGTGAGGTTGCTAAACGACAAGCAATCACAAACCCAAATACAATCATTTCTATTAAACGCCATATGGGTACAGACCATAAGGTAGAGGTAGAAGGCAAGAATTATACTCCACAAGAAATTTCAGCTATTATTCTTCAACACTTAAAATCATATGCTGAAGAGTACTTAGGTGAGCCTGTAACTAAAGCAGTCATTACTGTACCAGCTTATTTCAATGATGCAGAGCGTCAAGCAACAAAAGATGCCGGTAAAATTGCTGGTCTAGAAGTTGAACGTATTATCAACGAACCAACTGCAGCAGCTTTAGCTTATGGTTTAGATAAAACAGACGAAGATCAAACAATTCTTGTTTACGACTTAGGTGGCGGTACGTTTGACGTATCTGTACTTGAACTTGGTGATGGCGTATTTGAAGTACGTTCAACAGCTGGTGATAACCGTCTTGGCGGTGATGACTTTGACCAAGTAATTATCGACTATTTAGTGGCTGAGTTCAAAAAAGAAAATGGCATTGATCTTTCGAAAGATAAAATGGCATTACAACGTCTTAAAGACGCTGCTGAAAAAGCGAAAAAAGACCTTTCAGGTGTAACATCTACGCAAATTTCATTGCCGTTCATTACAGCTGGAGAAGCTGGTCCACTTCACTTGGAAGTAAGCTTATCCCGCGCGAAATTTGATGAGTTATCTGCTGATCTTGTTGAAAGAACAATGGGTCCAGTTCGTCAAGCACTAAGTGATGCGGATCTATCAGCTAGTGAAATTGATAAAGTTATTCTTGTAGGTGGATCAACACGTATTCCTGCTGTACAAGAAGCAATCAAAAAAGCTCTAGGTAAGGAACCACATAAAGGCGTAAACCCAGATGAAGTTGTTGCACTTGGTGCATCAATCCAAGGCGGAGTTATCACTGGAGATGTGAAAGACGTTGTCTTACTTGATGTGACTCCATTATCACTTGGTATTGAAACAATGGGCGGTGTATTTACAAAGCTTATTGAGCGTAATACGACAATCCCAACAAGTAAATCACAAGTATTCTCAACAGCAGCTGATAATCAAACAGCAGTTGATATCCATGTTCTACAAGGTGAACGTCCGATGGCAGCTGACAACAAAACATTAGGTCGCTTCCAATTAACAGACATTCCACCAGCACCACGTGGTGTACCACAAATTGAAGTATCGTTTGATATTGATAAAAATGGTATCGTAAATGTTCGTGCAAAAGATTTAGGTACAAACAAAGAACAAGCCATTACAATTAAATCAAACACTGGTTTATCAGACGATGAAATCGAACGCATGGTTAAAGAAGCGGAAGAAAACGCTGATGCGGATAAAAAACGTAAAGAAGAAGTTGAACTTCGTAATGAAGCTGATCAACTAGTTTTCCAAACAGAGAAAACATTAAAAGATCTGGAAGGAAAAGTAGACGAAGCTGAAGTAACTAAAGCTAACGAAGCGAAGGATGCTTTAAAAGCTGCGATCGAGAAAAATGATCTAGAAGAAATCAAAGCGAAAAAAGAGGCTCTTCAAACGATTGTTCAAGAGCTATCTGTAAAGCTTTATGAGCAGGCCGGGCAAGCTGCACAAGCTCAACAAGGCAATGATGCAGGGAACAAAGCTGACGATGTTGTCGATGCAGAGTTTGAAGAAGTAAAT
This sequence comes from Metabacillus sp. RB-C-LZQ-3-1, assembly GCF_058315175.1. NCBI lineage: Bacteria > Bacillati > Bacillota > Bacilli > Caryophanales > Bacillaceae > Metabacillus > Metabacillus sp. RB-C-LZQ-3-1. The sequence continues at coordinate 119,723 of NZ_JBZFLI010000004.1, forward strand.
GATGACGATAAAAAATAAGTCAAACTAAGGTGAAAAGTCAAAGTCAGGGTAGGTCTTGACTTTGACTTTTTTTGTCAAGGGAAAGAGCTTGAGTTATACCAATAACATTATGTTGCTTTTCCTCTCTTTAGAGTGATACAATTTACCTTATGTGAGAAAATCGGGAGTGAGAATTTATGAGCAAGCGTGATTACTATGAAGTCCTCGGGTTAAGTAAGAACGCAAGTAAGGATGAGATAAAAAAAGCTTATCGAAAGCTTTCAAAAAAATATCATCCAGACATTAACAAAGAAGCTGATGCTGATGCAAAATTCAAGGAAATTACAGAAGCTTATGAAACGTTAAGTGATGATCAAAAGAAAGCTCATTATGATCAATTCGGTCATACTGATCCAAACCAAGGATTCGGTGGTGGTGCCGGATTTGGTGGAGACGGCTTTGGATTCGAAGATATTTTCAGCTCAATCTTTGGCGGCGGAACGCGTAGGAGAGACCCAAATGCACCAAGACAAGGTGCTGATTTACAATATACAATGACATTAGATTTTGAAGAGGCAGTTTTCGGGAAAGAAACAACAATTGAAATTCCTAGAGAAGAAACATGTGAAACATGTAATGGTTCTGGTGCACAAAAGGGAACGAAGCCAGAAACATGTACACACTGTGGTGGAAGTGGACAACAAAGTGTTGAACAAAATACACCATTCGGCCGCATTGTAAACCGACGTGTTTGTCATCACTGTGAAGGTACAGGCAAAATGATTAAGCACAAATGTGGAACTTGTCGCGGTACTGGAAAAGTAAAAAAACGCAAGAAAATTTCTGTGAAGATTCCTGCAGGTGTTGATGATGGTCAACAATTACGTGTTTCAGCCCAAGGTGAGCCAGGAGTAAATGGCGGACCTCCAGGTGACCTTTATGTTGTGTTCCATGTAAGAGATCATGAATTCTTTGAAAGAGATGGCGATGATATTTATTGTGAAATGCCATTAACATTTGCTCAGGCAGCCCTTGGTGATGAAATTCAAGTACCAACATTGCATGGAAAAGTAAAATTAAAAGTACCTGCTGGAACGCAAACTGGTAAAAAATTCCGTCTGTCCGGTAAAGGTGTGCCAAATGTAAGAGGGTATGGACAAGGTGATCAATACGTTATTTTACGTGTCTTAACACCTACAAACTTAACAGAAAAACAAAAAGAACTCTTGAGAGAGTTTGCTGATATTAGCGGTTCAAAGCCTGATGAACATGAAGAAAGCTTTTTTGAAAAGGTAAAAAGAGCCTTTAAAGGTGACTAATAATAATATTATTATTTAATGGTTTAGGATTGGAGTTGGTAGATATGAAGTGGTCAGAATTAAGTATTCATACAACACAAGAAGCAGTTGAGCCTATTTCAAATATCTTGCATGAGGCTGGTGCTAGTGGTGTAGTAATTGAGGATCTTGCTGATTTAATGAAAGAACGGAGTACGGCACTTGGCGAAATCTACCAACTAGATCCAACCGATTATCCTGAGGAAGGCGTAGTTGTTAAAGCCTATTTGCCTGTTAATAGTTTTCTTGGTGAGACGGTCGATGCGATAAAAGCAGGAATCAATAATTTATTGCTGTTTGATATTGATCTTGGAAGAAATCATATTACAATCAGTGAAGTAAATGAAGAAGAATGGGCTACAGCATGGAAGAAATATTATCATCCGGTAAAAATTTCTGAAAAGTTTACGATTGTTCCAACTTGGGAAATTTATGAACCTGTAAGCTCTGATGAGTTAATTATTGAATTAGATCCAGGAATGGCATTTGGAACAGGAACACACCCTACAACAGTTTTGTGTATTCAAGCTTTAGAACGATCAGTTCAAAAAGACGATACCATTATTGATGTCGGTACAGGTTCTGGTGTTTTAAGTATTGCTGCAGGATTACTTGGCGCGAAACATATAGAAGCTTATGATTTAGACCAAGTAGCTGTTGAGAGTGCAAAACTAAATGTGAAATTAAATAAGGTTCAAAACGTTGTCAATGTTTCACAAAAAAATTTATTAGATGGTGTCGAAGGACCCGTGGATTTAATTGTATCGAATATATTAGCTGAAATCATTGTTCGTTTTATTGACAAGGCATATGAGGTATTAAAAGAGAATGGTACATTTATCACGTCTGGAATCATCCAAAATAAAAAGCAGGAAGTAAAAGAGGCTCTTATGAATGCCGGTTTTGTGATTGAAGAAACAATGGTTATGGAAGATTGGGTAGCGTTTATAGCAAAAAAGAAGTAAAGAAAGAAGGAGTTCCTTTTGCAACGATACTTTATAAATGAAGTGAAAGCTAATATTGGGACAGCAATCCATGTTACCGGTGATGATGTCCATCATATTTCTCGTGTATTACGTATGCAAGCAGGACATAAAATTATTTGTTGTACAAAGGATGGCTTTGAAGCTCTTTGTGAAATTGTTGAAATTACCAATGACCAGGTTCAATGTTTTATATTAGAATGGATAACAGTGAATCGTGAATTACCTGTATCTATATCCATTGCGAGCGGGTTGCCTAAAGGGGATAAGCTTGAATGGATTATTCAAAAGGGCACCGAATTAGGTGCTTCTTCATTTATCCCTTTTAATGCTGCTCGTTCAATTGTAAAGATTGAATCAAAGAAAATCAGCAAAAAGCTTGAACGTTGGAATAAGATTGCGAAGGAAGCTTCTGAGCAGTCTTACCGAAATAATATCCCTGAGGTTTTAGAACCTTGTGATTTTCAAAAGGTAATAGAATTAGCAAAAAGCTATGATGTAAAAGTTGTAGCTTATGAAGAATCGGCAAAACAGGGTGAAAAGAAAAATTTAGCTAAAGCCTTCGAGGAATTAAAAGAGGGCGGCTCACTTCTTGCGGTATTCGGACCGGAAGGTGGTCTTACAGAGAAGGAAATTGAAAGATTAGAGCAAGCTGGTTTTCATATATGTAGTTTTGGACCAAGAATTTTAAGAACTGAAACAGCGCCATTATATTTATTATCAGCTGTTTCATATTATTTCGAACTATCGAGGTGATGAATAATAATGCCTACAGTTGCATTTCATACATTAGGTTGCAAGGTAAATCATTATGAGACAGAAGCTATTTGGCAGCTATTTAAAGAAGCTGGCTATGAGCGGACTGAATACGAACGAGTTGCGGATGTATATGTCATCAATACATGTACAGTGACAAACACTGGTGATAAAAAAAGTCGCCAAGTTATTCGACGTGCAATACGGAAAAATCCAGATGGAGTCATTTGTGTAACAGGGTGTTATGCACAGACTTCACCAGCTGAGATTATGGCGATTCCAGGGGTAGATATTGTCGTTGGTACTCAAGATCGCGTAAAAATGCTTGAGTATATAGAACAATTTAAAAAAGAAAGACAACCAATAAACGGTGTTAGAAATATCATGAAAACACGTGTGTACGAAGAACTTGATGTTCCAGCTTTTACTGATCGTACGAGAGCTTCATTAAAGATTCAAGAAGGTTGTAATAACTTTTGTACATTCTGTATTATCCCATGGGCTCGTGGATTAATGCGTTCACGTGATCCGAAAGAAGTTGTTGCCCAAGCACAACAGCTTGTTGATGCTGGTTATAAAGAGATCGTATTAACGGGAATTCATACAGGTGGGTATGGTGAAGATTTAAAGGATTATAATCTAGCTATGCTATTAAAAGATTTAGATGAACAAGTTAGAGGGTTAAAACGTATTCGTATTTCTTCTATCGAAGCAAGTCAAATTTCGGACGAAGTTATTGAGGTTCTGCAGAAATCTGAAAAAGTTGTCCGTCATTTGCATATTCCAATTCAATCTGGCTCTGACACAGTATTAAAGCGTATGCGCAGGAAGTATACGATGGAGTTTTTTGCTGAACGTTTGGATCGCTTAAAAGAAGCGTTACCAGGCTTAGCCATTACATCTGATGTTATTGTTGGATTCCCAGGAGAAACTGAAGAGGAATTTATGGAAACTTATAACTTTATTAAAAAATATAAGTTTTCTGAGCTTCATGTATTTCCTTATTCTAAGCGTACGGGAACACCTGCTGCAAGGATGGATGATCAAATTGATGAAGAAGTTAAGAATAACCGTGTTCATCGCCTAATTGAGCTTTCAAATCAACTTGCGAAGGAATATGCTTCTCAATTTGAAGGTGAAGTATTAGAGGTTATTCCCGAAGAGAGATTTAAGGAAGAGCCTAATGAAGATTTATATGTTGGGTATACAGATAACTATTTGAAAGTTGTTTTATCTGCACAAGAAGAAATGGTTGGAAAAATTGTGAAAGTAAAACTTACGAAAGCTGGCTATCCTTATAATGAGGGTCAGTTTGTAAAAGTTATGGATGATTTGGATCAACCCGAAAAAATTCGGTTAACATCATGATAGAAAGAAGGTTAGCATCTAAAGTGCTAGCCTTTTTATTTTACTAGCAGACGGCAATAAATTGTGATAAAAAGTAAAGTTAGAGCACAAATTAAATTTGTACTCGTTTTTATACTAAAAAAATGTTAAGATGTAAGAGGTCGGACAACTATTAAAAGGAGACGATACATAATGTCTAAAATAGCGAATATGATTGACCATACTGCTTTGAAAGCAGATACAACAAAAGATGTAGTTGAAAAGCTCTGTCAGGAAGCAATCGAGTACCAATTTGCATCGGTTTGTGTAAATCCAACTTGGGTTGAGACAGCTGCTAGTCTATTAAAGAGTTCAGATGTGAAGGTTTGTACAGTTATTGGATTTCCATTAGGGGCGAATACACCTGAAACGAAAGCGTTTGAAACTAAGGATGCCATTGAAAAAGGGGCAACAGAAGTTGATATGGTTATAAATATTGGGGCGCTAAAGGATAAAAATGATGATCTTGTTCTGCGAGACATAAAAGCAGTCGTTGATGCAGCAAAAGGGAAAGCTTTAACGAAAGTCATTATTGAAACGAGCTTACTTACCGAAGAGGAAAAAGTTAGAGCATGTGAACTTTCAGTTAATGCAGGGGCTGACTTTGTTAAAACATCTACAGGTTTTTCAACAGGTGGGGCTACTGTTGAGGATATCGAATTAATGAGAAAAACTGTAGGTCCAAATATCGGTGTAAAGGCTTCAGGAGGAGTTAGAGATACAGAAGGTGCAGAGGCTCTTATTAAAGCAGGTGCAACGCGTATAGGAGCAAGCTCAGGAGTAGCTATTGTAAAAGGAGAAGTATCTACATCAGATTACTAAGAGGTAGCTTCTATTTGCCAAATTGGTCATTATGTACAATCAAACAATTGCCTTCAACATAAAATAAACTTAAGATTCAAACTTATTAAGAAACCTATATCTTTTTATGATATGAGTTGACCTGAATTATTCATTATATTATAATGTCAAAGTACATGTTTATCTGTAGACATGTTTTATTTACAAGATGTCGATTGGTTGTATTCGGAGGGAGGGAAAGAGAATGTCAAAAACGGTCGTTCGTAAAAACGAGTCGCTTGAGGATGCTCTTCGTCGTTTCAAACGTACTGTATCAAAAAGTGGTACAATACAAGAAGCTAGAAAGCGCGAATTCTATGAAAAGCCTAGCGTAAAGCGTAAGAAAAAGTCTGAAGCAGCTAGAAAGCGCAAATTCTAAAAGAGGGTGTACGTATGAGTCTTCTTGATCAATTGAATCAAGATATGAAACAAGCGATGAAAAACAAAGAAAAAGATAAATTAGTTGTCATTCGTATGGTCAAGGCTGCTTTACAAAATGAAGCAATTAAACTTGGCAATAATGAATTGTCTGCTGAAGAAGAATTGACTGTTCTTTCTCGCGAACTTAAACAACGCAAAGACTCCCTCCAGGAATTCAAAAATGCTGATCGTTTGGACTTAGCTGAAAAAACACAAGCAGAAATCGATATACTTGTCGATTATATGCCTGAGCAGCTTTCCGAGGAAGAAGTTTCTGAAATTGTAAAACAAACAATTGCAGAAGTGAACGCTACTTCAAAAGCCGATATGGGGAAAGTCATGGGAGCACTTATGCCCAAAGTAAAAGGTAAAGCAGACGGAAGTCTTGTTAATAAGCTTGTGCAACAGCAGCTATCATAAATGATATAAAACACCTTGCTAAGTGCAAGGTGTTTTTGCTATCTGAAGAAATGATGAAAAAAAACAGAAAGAAATCGTATACATAAAAATAAAATGAAACTATTTGTTTTTCTATTCGTATTATTATTATCTGATAAGCTATTCTATGGTAAATGACTGATTTTAGCATTGTATAGTTCTAGGTGCAAAAATCAAAAGGTAAGTTTAACAGAGATATCTATGAATAGAGGGGAGGGAAAAGGGTGAGAAAACAGTTTTTTCTTTTTTTGATTGGTTTTGCTTTTATCCTAAGTTTTTATCAAGGGTTTCAAGCAATTGTTAAAGCTGATTCAAATCAAAAAGTGTACGTTATTCCAGTCGAAGAAACTGTTGAAAAAGGACTCTCTCAATATATAAAGAGAACCATCTCGGATGCAAAAGCCCAAAAAGTAGATCATATTATTCTTGAAATTGATACGCTAGGTGGTGCAGTGGATGGAGCGATGGAAATTGCTGATACTCTTCGATCCAGCGAAATCCCGATAACAGCCTATATTAATAGAAGGGCCATATCTGCTGGAGCTTATATTGCACTAAATGCCGATCAAATTTATATGGCACCAGGAAGTCAAATGGGTTCTGCTGCAATTATTACCGGTGATGGAAATGCAGCTGATGACAAAGCTCAATCCCTGTGGTTATCCGAAATGAGGGAATCAGCTGAACGTAATGGTCGTGACCCGAAGTATGCATTGGCCATGGTTGATAAAGATGTTGATATACCTGAATATGGTGCTGGAAAAGGAGACTTGCTAACACTTGAAACAAAGCAAGCAGTGGAAGTAGGCTATGCGGAAGGAACGGCTACTGATTTAACTGACTTGTTAACTGAGCTAAACCTTCAGGGAGCATCAGTAATTGAAGCTGAGGAAAGCTTTGCTGAAAAAATAGCTCGGTTTATTACCAACCCGGTTGTTGTACCAATTCTTTTATCAATAGGAAGCCTCGGTTTAGTTGTAGAGCTTTATTCTCCAGGCTTTGGGGTCCCAGGTTTTATGGGGATTAGTGCACTGCTTTTATTCTTCTACGGTCACCTGGTAGCTGGCCTTGCCGGAATGGAATCCATTATCCTCTTTATATTAGGGGTTATTTTCATCATAGCTGAATTCTTTGTGCCAGGCGGTATATTAGGTATTCTGGGGTTTGTTAGCATCATTGGTAGTTTGTATGTTGCTTCAGGGAATTTTGTTCATATGACGATATCATTATTAATTTCTTTTGCTGTAGCAGTAACAGCATCTATCCTATTAGTAAAGGTGTTTGGAAAGCGTATGAATATCTTTAAAAAGCTAATATTGCGTGACTCAACAAATACTGAAGGCGGTTATGTTTCAAATGTTTCCAGACATGAGTTAGTAGGCTGTGAAGGTATTGCTTTAACTACTCTAAGGCCATCTGGAACTGCAATTATTAATGATGAACGTCTGGATGTTGTAACTGAAGGTGGATATATCACAAAAGGGGAAAAGGTAAAAGTAGTAAAAGTTGAAGGCTCACGTATTGTTGTGAGAGAATTAAACGATTGAAATTTAAGAAATTAGGAGGAATGTCTCAATGGATGCATCTGCCATTTTATTAATCGGACTTGTTATTCTAGGTTTAATCTTTTTAGGGGTTTTCTTTACGTTCGTGCCAATTGCACTGTGGATTTCTGCTTTAGCAGCTGGTGTAAGAATTAGTATATTTACTTTAATCGGAATGAGATTACGTCGAGTTATTCCGAGTCGTGTTGTAAATCCGTTGATTAAGGCTCACAAAGCCGGTCTTGATGTTACAACAAACCAACTTGAAAGCCACTATTTAGCTGGCGGTAATGTAGACCGTGTCGTCAATGCATTAATTGCCGCAGAACGTGCAAACATTGAATTAACATTTGAGCGTTGTGCTGCTATCGACTTAGCAGGTCGTGATGTATTAGAAGCTGTTCAAATGAGTGTAAATCCAAAAGTTATAGAAACACCATTTATTGCCGGTGTAGCAATGGATGGTATTGAGGTAAAAGCGAAAGCAAGAATTACCGTAAGAGCAAACATTGAACGATTAGTCGGTGGTGCCGGAGAAGATACAATTATTGCTCGTGTTGGAGAAGGGATTGTAAGTACAATTGGTTCTTCAGATAATCATAAAAAAGTTTTAGAAAATCCAGATCTTATTTCTCAAACAGTTTTAGGTAAAGGATTAGATTCAGGAACAGCATTTGAAATTCTCTCGATTGATATTGCGGATGTTGATATCGGTAAAAATATTGGAGCAGAATTACAAACTGAGCAAGCCGAAGCAGATAAGAAAATCGCACAAGCAAAAGCTGAGGAAAGAAGAGCTATGGCTGTTGCACAGGAACAAGAAATGCTTGCCCGCGTTCAAGAGATGAAAGCGAAGGTTGTGGAAGCAGAAGCACAGGTGCCACTTGCTATGTCTGAGGCACTTCGTTCAGGAAATATTGGTGTAATGGATTATATGAACATTAAAAATATTTCAGCTGATACAGAAATGAGAGATTCAATCGGAAAAACAAATAAAGACCAGAACGATCCTGATCAATATTAAGAGTAGTAATGATAAGGGGATGGAAGGTATGACCAAAAATATTAGCTTCATCCCTTTTCCTCATAAAAGGAGGGAGAAATCATGGATTTAATGGATATTTTTACCAATCCGATTGTTTGGGCTTTTCTTGTTTGGTTGTTTTCAAGATTTTTTACAAGTAAAAATAATGAAGAAGAAACTAAACCTAAAGCACCGAACCAGCCTAAAAATCGGCCTGATCCAAGGCAGAACCCGAGACCAAATCCAAGGCAAGTACCAAAGCCTGTGATGACAACTGTTGAAACAAGGCAAAGAAGAGAGGATAAAAAACCCGCTCTTCAAACGGTACAAGAGGCTTATGAAAAGATGAGACAACGTTCTGTAGAACAAGAAAAAGAGGTAATGGCAGTAAAAGAACAGCCTAAAAAAGAGCCTGTAGTGAAGCAAGAAAGTTCAATTTTAGTTAATCGTAACGTTAGTCAGCATCATCTTGTAATTGATCAAAATAAGGCTGCACAAGGTGTTATTTGGAGTGAAATATTAGGTCCTCCACGTGCTAAAAATCCACATTATACCAAAAGAAGAAGACATTCATAACTTCTCAAATAATCCTGTTATAAGACTCCGATTTCTCTCATACATATGAGATGAAAGGGGGTCTTTTTTTATGGCAAAAAAATGGCGCCAGCAATTTACTCGATGGATCACTAACACAATCGAACTACCGCCGGATGTCATGATGGATCTTCCTAGAATTACGATGGTTGGACAGCTTCACATTTACATAGAAAATCATCGTGGACTCCTAAAATTTACTGATACTGAGCTTCGCCTCTTGCTTAAACAAGGACAATTATTAATTAAAGGTGAGGCCTTTGTCATAAAGACGATCCTACCGGAAGAAATTTTGCTCGAAGGAAAAATTATTCAAGTTTTATATCTCGATGAAACATAAGTTTTTTTCTAGGATTCAATGTCATCATAAAGCTAGCGGTAAAGGGTCATGGGGCTTGTTCTCTAGGTGTCTGCTGTGGATCATTGGATATATGTATCACAGCAGACAAAAGAATAGATGTTTGAGTGGTTTACAAGGGGGAGAAGGATGAAGAATCAATGGACTAGTTATTTATTTGGTGTTGTTAAAGTTAATATCGATGGAAGAGGAACAGAAAGATTTTTAAACGATTGTATGAGAAGTAATATCATTGTTTGGAATGTAAAAAGAAGTAAAGATAATGGTCTATCTTTTTTTATTCGCCTTCAAGATGTACATGCCCTTCGCTCTGTAGTCAGGAAAAATGATTGTAAATGTCGATTTGAAAGAAGAGTTGGTTTTCCTTTCTTAGTAAGAAGGTCTTGGAAAAATAGTGGATTTGTTCTAGGTTTAATGGCTTTTTTAATCGTTATATTTGTATTATCAAATATGATTTGGGGAATTAAGGTTGAGGGTGCATCGCCTGAAACAGAACATTTAATCAAAAAAGAATTATCAAGAATTGGTGTGAAAACAGGTAAATTTCAATTTTTCGTTGAGAACCCAGATGATATTCAAAAGTCACTGACTGATAATATTGAACAAATAACATGGGTTGGAGTTGAATTGATGGGAACAACCTACCATTTAAAAGTTGTAGAAAAAAACCAACCTGAAGAAGAAGATTTAGTTAGTCCAAGGCATATTGTAGCAGAAAAAGAAGCGGTTATTACAAAAATGTTCGTTGAGCAAGGTCAGCCACTAACAACCTTAAATGAACACGTAACAAAAGGACAAGTTTTAGTGTCAGGTTTAATCGGTAAGGAAGATGAGCCAAAAAAAGTTGCTGCAAAAGCGGAAATCTTTGGAGAAACTTGGTATAAATCAACGATTACAATTCCCTTAAATACGACTTTTCATGTGTTAACTGGGGATGCTAAGATTAAGCATTATCTTCAACTAGGTTCTTTAAGAATACCAATATGGGGGTTTGGGACAAACGAGTATAAATCGTTTGAAGTGGAAGATGATGTTTACGATCTAAAGTTCTTGAATTTTACGTTGCCGATTGCATATGTAAATGAAACGTATCGAGAGAATGAAGAAGTCACGAGGAAATATACAATTCAACAAGCTAAGGAAGCAGCATTAGATAGAGGCCGAAAGGATATTGAGAATAAATTAGATGAAGAAGAAAAGGTAATTGGAGAAAAAGTTTTGCACCAAACGAATGAGAATGGTAAAGTTAGGTTAACCGTATTATATCAAGCAATAGAAAATATTGTAAAAACCACACCAATTGTTCAGGGAGAATAGAGAATGCCAGAAGAATTAGTGACAATGAATCAGCAAGTAGAAAATCCAAATGAGGCAATAGCTCTTTTTGGAAACCATGATCTTCATTTAAAAAGAATTGAAGAAGAATTAAATGTATCCATTGTAACAAGAGGAGGAGCAGTATTTGTTTCAGGAAGTGCTGAACATGTACAACTTGTAGATGAATTATTGAAGTCTTTACTCCTTATCATTCGTAAAGGGATAACTATTAGTGAACGAGATGTACTCTATGCCATCAATATGGCAAAGGAAAAAAAGTTGGATCAACTTGAGAATCTTTATATTCAAGAAATTGCGAAAACGGCTAAAGGTAAGTCCATTCGTGTCAAAACATTAGGTCAGCGCCACTATATTTCTGCAATTCAAAATAATGACCTTGTTTTTGGAATTGGTCCCGCAGGAACAGGGAAAACCTATTTAGCTGTTGTGATGGCAGTGAATGCTCTAAAGCTTGGATCTGTAAAGCGAATTATTTTAACACGGCCTGCCGTAGAAGCGGGCGAAAGCCTTGGATTTTTGCCTGGTGATCTTAAAGAAAAAGTTGATCCATATTTAAGACCGTTATATGATGCATTACATGACGTGTTAGGTATGGAACATACACAACGGTTAATTGAACGTGGGACGATTGAAATTGCCCCTTTAGCGTATATGAGAGGGAGAACACTTGATGATGCATTTGTTATTTTGGATGAGGCCCAAAATACGACCCCGGAGCAAATGAAAATGTTCTTAACCCGATTGGGATTTGGTTCAAAGATGGTCATTACAGGTGATATTACACAAGTGGATTTGCCAAAAGGAGTAAAATCAGGCCTATCAGTTGCGAAAGATATTTTAACAAATGTAAGTGGTTTGTCCTTTGTTCATCTTGAACAATCGGATGTTGTTAGACACCCACTTGTCGCTAAGATTATATCTGCTTATGAAAATTCAAAAGATGGATCGTGACCCGGGAAAGCTTAAAACGGGTCACTTTCTTTTTCATAATTGATGTTAAAATAGATAGTATGCTCATTCGTTATTCAACTTTGGCGAGCAATTATGAAAGTGCTTGCAAACAGTGCTTTTTTTGTCATATTTTGTCTTAATAGTTGAACATTTTTCGATAAAATTGAATAATGGAATAAGAGCTGTTATAAATGCCTCTTCTTAGAAGGTGCTCAAAGGGTGGTGTAAAGTTGAAAAAGAAAACTCCTAATTCAAAAGAAGTTAAAAAAATGAATGTATTTTTAGAGAAATTAAAAAACTACCGATTTTTACATATTTTTTTATATGGGATCTTAGCTGTCGTGTTATTTGTTGCTTTGTATAGTAATGTTAAGCCAGAAACACTAGATATCGAGCTTTTTACTGTTTCTGATCAAACGATCTATGCTCCATCAACGGTTGAAGATAAGGTGGAAACAGATAGGAAGCGTCAAGAGGCATATGATTCTGTAGAGGATCAATACGTCCTAAAAAAGGAAATTACAGAAAAACAGGTAGACCTTATTTCTTCGATTTTTGACACAGTAATTGAGGTTCGAAAAGAGGAAGCTGCAAATTCGGAGTCCAGCACAACTCCTTTAGAGGAACAAGTTAAAAAAGTACAAGATAAATTAACACCATCGATAAACAAAAAAATTCCTGGTGAAACATTTCTTCCTTTACTCGAAACAACAGATGATGAAGTTGTCTTAGCAAAGGATGCGGTAGTAACAGCTGTTAACAATATCATGAGTAAGGAAATTCCGATTGTCCAGCTTACGGAAGCAAAAAAGCAAGTAGAGGAAGAGCTGCAATACACCTCACTCCGAACAGAAGTAATGGAATCTGCAACATTTCTTGCTCGGTTCGCGATAACACCAAATTATGTGTTCGATCTATCCGCTACTGAAGAACAGAGACAATTAGCCATTGACGGTGTAAAAGTAGCTCAGATTAAACAAGGCCAAATTCTTGTTGAAGAGGGGGAGCTCATTAATCGTGAAATTTACAGGAAATTAGGCTTAGTAGGATTGCTTGATGATCAACAATCGATAAAACCTTTCCTTGGACTTGGTATATTTGTGCTCCTTATTATATCAGGTGTTGTGTATTTCTTTGAAAAGAAAGATAGCCCAATTTCGAAAAAAAATAATTTTTTGTTATTATATTGTTTAATATTTGCTATTACCATTCTTCTTATGAAAATTATTAGCTTGTTTCAGAAAATTGATTACACACATATTGGCTATATTGTTCCGGTCGCCATGGGAGTCATGCTTGTGAAATTGTTATTAAATGAGCGGTTAGCAATTTGGACAAGTATGATTTTTGCAGTATGTGGAAGTGTTATCTTTAATGAAGGAGTAACAGGCAGTTTTAACTTTTCAGTAGGGATATACTATCTCTTTGGGTGCTTGGCAGCGGTTTTATTTTTAGGAGAACATAATCTTCGTTCCAAAATTCTTCAAGCTGGTTTATTTGTTGCAGGTGTTAATATTCTTGCGTTAACTGCTATAATGCTAATTAGAAATGGTGGCTATTCAAATGTTGAAATTAGCTCCTACTTCATTATGGCCTGTGTATCTGGACTTGTGTCTTCAGTATTAACAATAGGATTCATGCCTTTTTTTGAAACAGGATTCGGGATTTTATCAACGATGAAATTAATTGAATTATCAAATCCAAATCATCCGTTACTTAGAAAAATCTTAACCGAAACACCTGGTACATATCATCATAGCGTCATGGTTGCAAACTTGTCTGAGTCAGCATGTGAAGCGATTGGCGCCAATGGTTTACTTGCGAGGGTTGGTGCATACTATCATGATATAGGAAAAACAAAACGGCCTCAGTATTTCATAGAAAATCAAATGAATATTGAGAATCCGCATAATAAATTATCAGCACAACTTAGTAAAAACATTATTATTGCTCATGTAACGGATGGTGTTGATATGTTAAGAAAGCATAAAATGCCTAAAGAGTTTATCGACATAGCCGAGCAACATCATGGAACAACTCTATTAAAGTATTTTTACCATCAAGCTAAACAATCAAATGATTCTATTTATGAAGAAGAATTTCGATATCCTGGCCCAAAACCACAAACAAAAGAAATAGCTATTATATCAATAGCAGATAGTGTAGAGGCAGCAGTACGGTCTATGAATAATCCTACACCTGAAAAGATTGAAAAATTAGTGAGGTCCATTATTTCTGATCGCTTACAAGATCATCAATTAGACGAATGTGACCTAACCTTAAAGGAATTAGATATTATTGCGAAATCATTTTGTGAGTCATTAAAAGGAATTTTTCATTCACGAATTGAGTATCCAGAATTAACTAAAAAACAGAAGGTGAAATAATGAGATTATCTATTGATAGTCATGATGAAACAAATGAATTAACAGAAGAACAAATAAAAACAGTTGAAGACCTTTTGCAATTTGCGGCTGAAGTGGAGGATGTATCTCAAGGTGCAGAGCTTTCAGTTACATTCGTATCAAATGAACGTATACAAGAAGTAAACCGTGAATATCGAGATAAAGATCAACCAACAGATGTCATTTCTTTTGCTCTTGAGGAGATGGGAGAGGGAGAAATGGAGATTATAGGGGGAGACCAGCCTCGTGTGCTTGGAGATATCATTATTTCGATTCCAAGAGCAAGGGAGCAGGCAGAAGAATATGGTCATTCATTTATGAGAGAGCTCGGCTTTTTATCAGTACACGGCTTATTACATTTATTGGGTTATGATCATATGACAGAATCGGAAGAGAAAGTGATGTTTACAAAACAAAAGGAAATATTAAATAATTATGGACTTAAAAGATCTGAAGAAGTCTGAGTGGAAGCGATTTTATAAAAGTTTTCAATATGCCTGGAATGGAATTGTATTAACATTTAAATCAGAACGAAACTTTCAAATACATGTAGCAATATCATTTATCATGTTTATAATCGGAAGCGTATTAAGTTTTTCGAAAACAGAATGGATTATTATTTTATTTCTGATAGGTGGTATGCTGGCACTTGAGCTAATCAATACGGCAATAGAGCATGTGGTGGATATGATAACAAGTGAATATCATCCGCAAGCAAAAGCCGCAAAAGATGCAGCTGCAGGAGCAGTTTTGGTTTATGCAATTCTTTCCGTTATAATTGGAATGATGATAGTATCAAATCATCTTTTTGCTTCTTAAAATGAATTAATTTCAAGAAACATGTAAAAAGGTCGAACATCATTTTTAGTCTATTTTAGTTGATTTTCGAAAATTCTTACAATTAAATTACAAATGCAGAATTAGGCGTGAAATTACTGTGAAAATTAGGTAAAATAAAGAAGAGATAAAGTCATTCGCCAGCAAAGAAAGGAAGAAATTTTAGTGAATATTGAACAACTCATCAATGAAGCAAAGACAGCAAGAGAAATGGCTTATACTCCCTACTCTAAATTTAAAGTAGGAGCGGCTTTATTAACTCAGGATGGCAAAGTTTACAAGGGATGCAATATTGAAAATGCTGCATACAGCATGTGTAATTGTGCTGAAAGAACAGCTATTTTTAAAGCCTATTCAGAAGGTGATAAAGACTATTCTATTATGGCTGTTGTTGCTGACACTGCTCGACCAGTCCCTCCATGTGGTGCTTGTCGTCAGGTTATTTCAGAGCTTTGCCCGAAAGATATGAAAGTTATACTAACAAACCTCCATGGTGATATTACAGAACTTACAGTACAAGAATTACTACCAGGAGCATTTTCAGCGGAGGATTTACATGAATCATAATCAATCTTACAAATCAGGATTTGTTTCAATAATAGGAAGACCTAATGTGGGAAAATCTACTTTTATCAATCGGGTAATCGGACAAAAAATTGCGATAATGAGCGATAAGCCGCAAACAACTCGAAACAAGATACAAGGAGTTTATACGACAAACCATTCCCAAACTATTTTCATCGACACACCAGGTATTCATAAACCAAAGCATAAACTTGGTGATTTTATGATGAAGGTAGCACAAAACACTTTGAAAGAAGTCGATTTAATTTTATTTATGATCAATGCTGAGGAAGGGTATGGCCGTGGAGATGAATTTATCATTGAGAGGCTAAAACAAACAAATACACCAGTATTTTTGATAATTAATAAAATTGATCAAATTCACCCCGAGCAATTGCTGCCTTTAATTGAGCAATATAAGGAACTTTATCCGTTTAAAGAAATTGTCCCTATTTCCGCACTACAAGGAAATAATGTCGACACATTATTACAGCAAATTGAAGCCTATTTACCAGAAGGTCCGCAATATTATCCGGAGGATCAAGTAACTGATCACCCTGAGCGTTTTATCATTACAGAATTAATACGCGAAAAGGTATTGCACCTAACAAGAGAGGAAATTCCGCACTCTGTAGCTGTTGTCATGGATACACTTGAACGTAGAGAGAATAATTCTGCAATCTATGTTGGAGCAACAATCATAGTTGAACGTGATTCACAAAAAGGAATTATCATTGGTAAACAAGGAAGTATGCTTAAAGAAGTAGGGAAAAGAGCAAGAGTTGATATTGAGGCACTCTTGGGATCAAAAGTGTTTCTTGAATTGTGGGTTAAAGTTCAGAAGGATTGGCGAAACAAAGCTTCACAGCTTAGAGACTATGGTTTCAGAGAAGATGAATACTAAAAATAGATTATATTCATCTAATCCATTAGCAAAAATTGTTTAACATGAAATGATGAAGAAAAGGTCAAGATAACGGTAAAGAAATTGGATTGATGCTTGCTAGTCTTAACAACTGAAAGGTGGGGTTTTATATGTTGGATTTTACCTGGAAAGTTTTTTCGCAAACAGGTAGCATTGATACTTATCTTCTTTTTAAAGAACTAGAAAAGGAGAATGATGAAGGACCCGATTCTCAAGACGATGAACTAGCTGAAATAGATTTTCCAATTTCCTGATCTTGCCTGAACCTTTGAAAGGTGAGGGGTAAATTGCTTCAAAAATGTGAAGGAATTGTAATCCGTTCAACCGATTACGGTGAAACAAACAAAATAATTACACTATATACAAGAGAACTAGGAAAAGTTGGGGTTATGGCAAGAGGCGCAAAGAAACCTAATAGTCGCCTAACGTCTATCACCCAACTTTTTACTTATGGAACCTTTTTATTCCAAAAATCGAGTGGTTTAGGAAGCTTACAGCAAGGAGAGACCATACAGTCGCTAAGAAGTATTAGAGAAGATATATTTCTAACGGCTTATGCATCATATATTGCAGAGCTTTTGGATAAGAGTACAGAAAATCTAGAGAGAAATCCATTTTTATTTGAACTATTAATGCAAACTCTTACCTTCTTAGATGAGGAAGTTGACCCTGATATTTTACTTTATATTTTTGAAATGAAGATGCTTCCAGTATTAGGACTTCATCCTCAATTAGATTGCTGTTCAAATTGTGGTCATAAGGATGGCACCTTTCACTTTTCAATAAGAGAAGGAGGATTTTTATGCCACAGGTGCTTTGAAATCGATCCCTATCGTCTAATTATAACCCCTACAACTGTAAAGTTGCTTCGACTTTTTTTCTATTTTGACTTAAATCGGTTAGGAAAGATATCTGTTAAGCAAGAAACAAAAAATGAACTTAAAATGGTCATTCAAGCGTATTTTCAAGAATATTCCGGTTTAACCATAAAGTCTAAGCGATTTCTTGATCAAATAGATTCATTAAAAGGAAAGCTTTAGTTAAGGGATATTGACATCGATTAAAAATTCGATTAAGATGCAAATATAATTTAACATTGTTGTGTAGATGGAAAGAAGTACTTGCGAAAGATTCAATGAAAGCGACCTTAGGATGGTGAAAGCTAAGGATTGAACCGTAAGGAAAGGCATTCCGGAGCAAATTCTTCTAAAGTGGCTTATACATATAAGCAATTAGGGTGGAACCGCGGGTTAGCTCTCGTCCCTATGTCAATGATCTGACATAGAGATGAGAGCTTTTTTGTGCTTTATCTATTGTCAGGTTTAGTTTGTCAACAAGTATTATTTAATAACTATGGAGGTGTTTGAATATGAATATTCAAAACATGATTTTAACGCTTCAAAAGCACTGGTCTGATCAAGGTTGCGTGCTTATGCAGGCGTATGATACAGAGAAGGGTGCAGGGACAATGAGTCCGTATACATTTTTAAGAAGTATAGGACCTGAACCATGGAAGGTTGCCTATGTAGAGCCATCTAGAAGACCGGCTGATGGTCGTTATGGAGAAAACCCTAATCGACTTTATCAGCATCATCAATTCCAAGTCATAATGAAGCCTTCACCAGATAATATCCAAGAACTATATTTAGATTCTTTACGTGCCTTAGGAATAAATCCTTTAGAGCATGACATACGTTTTGTTGAGGATAACTGGGAAAATCCTTCTTTAGGATGTGCAGGCCTAGGCTGGGAAGTGTGGCTTGATGGGATGGAAATTACTCAATTTACGTACTTCCAACAAGTTGGTGGTTTGGAATGTAAGCCTGTATCAGCAGAGATAACATACGGAATTGAAAGGCTTGCGTCATATATTCAAGATAAAGAAAATGTTTTTGATTTAGAATGGACAGATGGTTATACAATACGTGATATTTTCCTAATGCCAGAATATGAACATTCTAAGTATACGTTTGAAACCTCAAATACTGAAATGTTATTCGAATTGTTTTCGACCTATGAAAAGGAAGCTATGAGACAAATGGACGAGGGTCTTGTTCATCCTGCATATGATTATGTGTTAAAGTGTTCTCACACGTTTAATCTTCTTGATGCAAAAGGGGCCATCTCTGTTACAGAGAGAACAGGCTATATTGGCCGCGTTCGAAATTTAGCTAGAAAAGTAGCCAAGACATTTTATGACGAACGCGAAAAATTAGGTTTCCCAATGTTACAGGAAGGAGAAAAAGGTCATGAGTAAAAAAGATTTATTACTAGAAATAGGTTTAGAAGAAGTACCTGCACATTATGTAACACCTGCGATGAATCAATTTGCTGAAAAGCTAACTAAATGGCTAGAAGAGAAGCAATTATCTCATGGAGAGGTAAGAACCTATTCCACTCCACGAAGATTAGCTGTTCTTGTCAAGGATGTGTTAGAAAAGCAACCAGATATTGAAGAAGAAGCGAAGGGGCCAGCAAAGAAGATCGCGCTTGATGAAAACGGAAATTGGTCAAAAGCAGCAATTGGCTTTACAAAGGGGCAAGGAGCTTCCGTTGAGGATATCTATTTTAAAGAAATCAATGGTGTTGAATATGCTCATGTTCAAAAATTTGTACAAGGCCAAGAAGCAAAAGAATTATTAGCAGAAACACGTGATTTAATTACTGGACTTACTTTTCCTAAAAACATGCGTTGGGGCAGCCAGGAATTACGATATATTCGTCCAATTAAATGGTTAGTCGCGCTCTTTGGTCAAGATGTTATCCCATTTGAAATAGCTGGTGCTAAGACGGATTCCTATAGTTACGGACATCGTTTTCTAGGAACGAAGGTTGAGATCGCAGCACCTTCACTGTATGAGGCTGCATTGTTAGAGCAATTTGTTATGGCTGATCCCGTAAAACGTAAAGAAGCAATTAGTCAGCAATTGGTTGACTTGGAAAATGAGAAAAATTGGGTAATCCCAGTGGATGAGGATCTTTTAGAAGAAGTAAATAATTTAGTTGAGTATCCAACCGCACTTTATGGAAAGTTTGAACAAGATTATTTAGCATTACCAGATGAAGTGCTTGTCACAACAATGAAGGAACATCAACGCTATTTTCCTGTTCGAAATAAAGAGGGACAATTACAGCCATTCTTTGTTACAGTTCGTAATGGGGATCAAAACCATTTAGAAAATGTAGCGAAAGGGAATGAAAAAGTATTACGCGCAAGATTATCTGATGCAAATTTCTTCTATCAAGAAGATCAGAAGTTAAAAATTGAGGATGCAGTGAAAAAGCTAGATAAAATCGTTTTCCATGAAGAGTTAGGAACTTTAGGTGAAAAGGTTAACCGTATTGTCAATCTTTCAAAACGATTAGCAGATAAATTACAGGTCAACAATGATGAAAAGGAAAATGTTGAACGGGCAGCATCCATTTGTAAGTTTGATTTAGTTACTCATATGGTATATGAATTTCCTGAGCTACAAGGGAAGATTGGAGAAAAATATGCCCGCTTAAGTGGTGAAAAAGAAGAAGTTTCTGTGGCTATTAACGAACATTATATGCCTCGACATGCTGACGATGCTGCACCAAGTTCAAACGTAGGGGCAATTGTTGCGCTTGCTGATAAATTGGATACTATCGTTGGATTTTTTGCCATTGGAAAAATTCCAACTGGCTCTCAGGATCCTTATGCACTTAGAAGACAGGCAAGCGGAATACTTCAAATTTTACTCTCAAAAGAGTGGTCAATATTATTAAAAGAATTATTCAAGCTATCATTTAGTCAATATCAAAACAAAGAATCAGAAAAGGCAACCGAGGAGTTAATTTCGTTCTTTAAATTGAGATTAAAATATCGTTTAGCTGAAGAAAAAATCCGTTATGATCTAATTGATGCTGTGTTAGAATCATCATTGATTGAAGTAAATTCAATAGTATTTCGTGCTAAAGTATTACAAAACGCGTCAGCTCACCCAGACTTTAAAGAAACGATTGAAGCTCTTGCTCGTGTCATGAACATCGCGAAAAAAGGCACAATTAGCGAAATTAATAGTGAACTGTTTGAAAATGATTATGAGACATCATTATTTAATGCTTACACTGAAACTGCTCGGAAAATGGATTCTCTAAGCAACGCAGGGGAAATGTACGAAGCACTTGCATCATTAAAACCAATCATCAACGAATATTTTGATCATACGATGGTTATGTCAGATAATGAAGAGATAAAACAAAACCGATTGGCGCAGATGGTGAAATTATCTCAACTTATCGAATCGTTTGCGAAAATGAATGTTATCCTTGTAAAATAAAAGGATATTTTTAGGATGAATAGGGACTGACAAAGACGTCAGCCCTTTTTCTATAGGTAGAAAGCTTAAAATAAAATCCTTTTCAAAAAGTGAGTAAAGTATATAATTAATTTATCAGCTAAACAAAATCTTTGGTATGTTTGTTGAAACGGAAATTTCATTTTAACAGTATCACGATACTAGAAATGTTTATCTCTTTATTATAAAGTGTTGATTAACCATAAGTTTAACCATTTGATCGAGTTATGTTTCAAGTTGGACGAAAATGAATATGTAAGGCGGTGAGGAAAATAGAACTGAATAAAAGGCAGGAGCAAATTGTTGAAATTGTTAAAGCAAATGGGCCAATCACAGGAGAACAGATTGCTGAGCAATTAAAGTTAACGAGAGCAACACTTCGTCCGGATTTGGCGATATTGACAATGTCCGGTTATTTAGAGGCAAGACCAAGGGTAGGATATTATTTTACAGGTAAAACAAATACGCATTTGTTAACAGAACAACTTAGAAAGCTTCAAGTAAAAGATTATCAGTCTATTCCAATAGTCGTCAGTATCAATGTGTCAGTCTATGATGCGATCTGCATGATGTTTTTAGAGGATGTAGGAACATTGTTTGTTGTAGATGATCACTCTTATTTAGTTGGCGTTCTTTCTCGTAAAGATCTATTACGGACGAGTATTGGCAAGCAGGAACTAACTTCTATTCCAGTGAATATTATCATGACAAGAATGCCAAACATCACAGTATGTAGACCTGATGACTACATAATAGATGTTGCAAAAGTATTAATAGAAAAACAGATTGATGCTTTACCTGTCGTTAAAGATTCAGAAAAAGGCTATGAAGTAATTGGGAGAATCACTAAAACAAATATGACAAAAATATTGGTTAGCTTTCTACAAGAATAAATAGCTAGCGGGAAGAGGGGTTAACATGAGCTATCAATTGATCTATGTTCTGTCAGATTCAGTTGGGGAAACAGCTGAATTGGTTGTAAAAGCAGCAGCAAGTCAATTTAATGGAATTTCTTCAAACACAAAAATTAAACGGATTCCTTATGTAGAGGATAAAGGGACTATTTTGGAGGTTTTGTCTCTAGCTAAGGAGGATAATGCAATTGTTTGTTTTACTCTTGTCATCCCTGAATTAAGAGAATACCTAATTGAAGAGGCAAATAAAAAAGGTGTTGTTTATTACGATATTATAGGACCTTTAATTGATAAAATGGAAACATCCTATGGAATCGCAGCTAAATATGAGCCTGGGCGAGTTAGAAAATTAGATGATGATTACTTTAAAAAGGTAGAAGCTATTGAATTTGCTGTAAAATATGATGATGGTCGTGATCCAAGGGGAATATTAAAAGCAGATATTGTGTTAATTGGGGTTTCGAGAACATCTAAAACACCTTTGTCACAATATTTGGCGCATAAACGATTTAAGGTCGCAAATGTACCAATTGTGCCAGAGGTTGAGCCGCCAGAAGAGTTATACAAAGTATCACCACAAAAGTGCATAGGGCTTCGAATTATGCCTGAGAAGTTAAATAATATTAGAAGAGAGCGACTAAAATCTCTTGGCTTAAATGATGAAGCCTTTTATGCAAACATTGATCGTATAAAAGAAGAACTTAACTATTTTGATAAAATAGTGGGTAAAATTGGCTGTCAAGTAGTAGATGTGTCTGACAAAGCAGTAGAAGAAACAGCTAATATTATCGCGAATTTTATGAATAAACAAAATGGGTAAGGATGAAAGGATGGCAATTCCAGGTCATCCTTTTCTCTATCTGGATTAAGTTGATTGTTTTGATGAAAAAATAATAGAAATTTTGAAACACTTATATTATAATAAAAAATTGTGATAAAAATACTTTTTTTAGGTTTAGAACTTGACATATGGGAATAAACTATTATTTGTAAACTGTCAAGAGAACGAATAAAATAATTTTCGACAAAAAGGAATTTAAGGTCTTTCTCGCGAATAGTATTCAGTACAAAAGTATGTAAGGTAGAAGGAAATTTCGGAGTGATGTAGAATAGAGAATTATGGCGAAAAAACAGTGAGGATTTTTGTCGATGCTGATGCATGTCCTGTAAAAATAGAGATCATGCAAATTGCTAATAAATACAAAACTGATGTTGTATTTGTTGCTTCTTATAACCATACTTCAGATAAAACCTATGGAGGACAGTGGGTATTTGTTGATACTGGAAAAGAAGAAGCTGATCTTTACATAGTTAACCATGTCCATACCGGGGATATTGTTATTTCACAAGACATTGGTTTAGCAGGCCTTTTAATCCGAAAGGGTGTTATTTTTATTACGCCAAGGGGAAAACAATATTCAGAAGCAAATATTGACACAGCTCTTCAGTTTCGTTATTTATCTGCAAAGGAAAGACGCAGTGGTAAATTCACGAAAGGTCCTAAAAAATTTACAGATGATGATACTTTGAATTTTATCACAACATTTGAAAAGATTTTGTCGAAACATGCAGGAGATCTTAAATAAATATCGAATATCTGTATTACGGGGTTGTTAGTATGGGAAATCGAATTCCCGAGGAATTAATCGAAAAAATACAAAGAACTTCTGACATTGTTGATGTAATAAGTGAATATGTTCAATTGAAGAAACAAGGGCGTAACTATTTTGGATTATGTCCGTTTCATGGAGAAAAGTCTCCTTCGTTCTCAGTTTCATCTGATAAGCAGATTTTTCATTGTTTTGGCTGTGGTGCGGGTGGAAACGTTTTTTCTTTCCTCATGCAGCACGAAGGTTACTCATTTATTGAAGCTGCTCAACATCTTGCTGACAAAGCGAATATTGACCTGCCAGCTCTACCTTCAATAGATCAGGGGCAAGGGCCAGCTGTTTCTAAAGACACAGAAAAGATGATTGAGGCCCATGAGCTATTGAAAAAATTCTATCATCATTTATTAGTAAATACAAAGGAAGGTCAGCAAGCATTAGACTACTTGTTGAGTAGAGGGTTTACTAAGGAAATTATTGATACATTTGAAATTGGTTATTCATTAGATTCCTGGGACTTTGTAGCAAAGTTTTTAGAAAAGCGGGGATTTTCCTTATCCTTAATGGAGGAAGCTGGGTTATTAGTTAAAAAAAATAATTCAAATGAAGAATTTTTTGATCGGTTCAGGAATCGAATAATGTTTCCAATTATGGACCACCACGGGAATACAATTGCTTTTTCAGGACGTGTACTTGGGGATGAAAAGCCAAAATATTTAAATAGTCCTGAAACGAAAATTTTTAATAAAAGTAAGCTGCTTTATAATTTTCATCGTGCAAGAGTACATATTCGTAAAAATCAGCAGGTTGTACTGTTTGAAGGATTTGCTGATGTTATTTCTTCTACTAGGGCGAGTGTAGAGCAAGCAATTGCTACCATGGGAACTTCTCTAACCGAGGATCAAGCAAAAATAATCCGAAGGAATGTATCTGAAGTTATTATTTGTTATGATTCTGATTCCGCAGGAATCGAAGCAACGATTAGGGCTGCAAAGATTCTTAAAGATGCTGGTTGTAAGATAAAGGTTGCTATGATCCCAGATGGATTAGACCCTGATGACTACATTAATAAGTTTGGATCTGAGAAGTTCAAGCATGATGTAATAGGGGCCAGCGTTCCGATTATGACATTTAAAATGATCTACTACAGGCGAGGGAAAAATCTTCAAAATGAAGGAGAAAGGCTGCAGTATATTGAAAATGTCATTAATGAATTAGCACAATTAGATAATGCAGTTGAAAAGGAGATCTATTTAAAACAACTATCCTCGGAATTTGACCTTTCGATGGAAGTATTAAAGGAGCAGATTCTGCAAAAAGAAAAGCAGAAAAGCAGTCAAAGACCTCCTCAACAACAAAAAAGAATACAAGAACAGCCTAAAAGAAAGCCGATACAGTCAAAACGACTATTACCAGCTTTTCACACCGCTGAGAGAATGCTTATCGGCCATATGCTTAGAAGCAAAGAAATGGCAGAAAAGGTTCTGGATAGACTTGGACTTCAATTTAATATTGAAGAGCATAAAGCAATTGTTACTTATTTATACGCTTTTTATGAAGAAGGAAATGAAGAAAATGTCAGTTCATTTCTATCGAAGTTACCGAGTCCTGAATTACAACATATTGTGTCCAACATTGCGATGATTACCTTAAATTCTGAAGTAAGTGAAAAGGAACTTTCAGATTATATAAAACAGGTGTTGAATCATCAAAAAATGTTAATGATAAAAGAAAAAGAAGTAGAAAAAATTGAGGCTGAAAGAAACAAGCAGTATAAAGAAGCAGCCCAAATCGCAATGGAAATTATTCAATTAAAACAAGCTCTAAGATCATGATAAGTAAGCTAAAAATAAACGATTATTTTGTAGCATGAAGTTATAAAAAACACATCGTGTATGTGAAGAGTACTTGCTAAACAGTAATCCGATAGCTTATCTTACGATGGTAAGTTTGGAAGGAGGGGATCCTATGGCTGATAAACAAACCCACGATACTGAAGTAACCTTTGAACAGGTGAAGGAACAGTTGACCGAAATTGGGAAAAAGCGAGGAGTTTTGACATATGAAGAAATTGCTGAACGTATGTCTAACTTTGAAATTGAATCAGACCAAATGGATGAGTATTATGAATTTCTTGGTGAACAAGGTGTAGAATTAATTGGTGAAGCCGGTGATGATGCGGAGGCAGATCCAAATATTCAAGATCTTGCAAAAGAAGAAGAATTTGATTTGAATGATTTGAGTGTACCTCCAGGAGTTAAAATTAATGACCCTGTTAGAATGTACTTAAAAGAAATAGGCCGTGTTGACCTTCTATCAGCTAATGAAGAAATTAAATTAGCTAAACGAATAGAAGAGGGCGATGAAGAAGCTAAACGCAGACTTGCAGAAGCAAACTTGCGTCTAGTGGTTAGTATTGCTAAACGCTATGTCGGCCGTGGAATGCTTTTTCTTGATTTAATTCAAGAAGGTAATATGGGATTAATGAAAGCCGTTGAAAAATTCGATTATGAAAAAGGGTATAAGTTTAGTACGTATGCTACATGGTGGATACGTCAAGCAATTACTCGTGCTATTGCAGACCAGGCTCGTACAATTCGTATTCCCGTTCATATGGTTGAGACCATTAACAAGTTGATAAGAGTTCAGCGCCAATTACTTCAGGATTTAGGAAGAGAACCAACTCCGGAAGAAATTGGAGAAGACATGGAACTCACACCTGATAAGGTTAGAGAAATTCTGAAAATCGCTCAAGAGCCAGTTTCATTGGAAACTCCAATTGGAGAAGAAGATGACTCTCATTTAGGTGATTTTATTGAGGATCAAGATGCGACTTCACCATCTGAACATGCTGCATACGAGCTATTAAAAGAGCAGCTTGAAGATGTCCTTGATACATTAACAGACCGTGAAGAGAACGTGTTACGTTTGCGTTTTGGGCTTGATGATGGACGAACAAGAACACTTGAAGAAGTAGGTAAGGTATTTGGTGTTACACGTGAACGTATTCGACAAATTGAAGCAAAAGCACTTCGTAAATTGCGTCATCCTAGCCGCAGTAAACGTCTTAAAGATTTCTTAGAGTAAGATAAGGCGGACGAATGTCCGTCTTTTCTACTTAATTTTAAAGTTGTTTCATAAAATGAATGCTAAAATTCCATTTACAAGCCTTCTATTCCTTTTTACAATAAAAGAAAGCAATGATAAGGATGGCTTTTATGGATAAAGAAAAAAAAGAAATAATTATTAAGGAAATTCGTTACTGGAAAGATAGTAAGCTACTTCCAGATACATACTGTGATTTTTTACTTGCTTTATATACAGAAGGAAATAACAATAGTAAAACATCATTTCCTTCCCCAAAAAAGTTGAATGGGCATATAATTTTGATTGGAATTATTTTTGTTTTATTTCTAATTAGTGCTCTTGTCACCTATTTTACTGAATTGTCTTTTGTTTTGCAAACAGTTACAACAGGTTTTTTTCTTTTAGCCTCAATTGTTGTTACCGCTTTCTTAATTAGGCGGAAAGGATCTTATCAAATAGCTCTGATTATGACTTATATTCAGCTCTTGATAGTTTCTCTTTCGTTTGTTGAGTATACAACGGAAGGGAATCATTTATGGGTTGCTGCTACAGCTGTAATGAATTGCTTACTGTGGATAGTCACAGGGAAACTTTTTCGAATTTTTTATTTGCTGATTAGTGGTGTAATTACAATGCTAATATTAGGAGTTACAATCATTATTTAATAGCTTTTTGCAATGTCAATACAATATAATGGTTATTCAAAACTCTTGTCTGTTTTTTGTCTAAACTGTGAAAAACTTGGAGATGTTAAAAGATAGGTCTTTTCCTTAGTGGAAAATTACAGTAAAATAGAGGTTGTTTAAAAAAAATTGTACTTATGTTGATTATCCAGCAGTACCGGGCAGCAGAATTAAACCTTATAACCAGAAAAAGAAATTGAATTATCGGAGGGAAGCTGCTCGAACATGTACGATAATTCTTGAAGCATTAATAGGTGAATGATGGATCCTATTAATGGAAAGGTTTACTATTTACATAAGGGAGGTTACATGATGAATCGCAATCCACTAATTCCATTTTTATTAATCGCTGTTCTAGGAATCGGCCTTATGTTCCTTTTATCATTTAAAGGTATCGGCGATCATGAAGAACTAGCAAGCGGCGGGGAAGAAGAGCCAAAGACTGAAGATGTTGCAAACGCTACACCTGAAGAAATTTACCAACAAAACTGTATTTCTTGTCATGGAGAAAACTATGAAGGCGGAGCTGGTCCTGCTCTTGTAGGTGTTGGTGATAAAATAGGCGTAGATGAAATTAAAACAACAATTCAGCAAGGTAGAGGAATTATGCCAGGCGGTCTTGTTCCAGATGAAAAGCTTGACGAAATGGCTGAATGGGTTTCACAACTTAAATAATTTAAAAATAAAGAAGTCCTTTGCATCTGTGAAGGACTTTTTTTATACTTGATGAATAGGTCCTTTATTGGAAAACCTAGAGTGTATATTAATGAATTGTGGTGAAATGATGAACGAATTAAAATTATCTAAAAGATTAGAAACAGTTGCAAGCTATATACCGGAGGGTGCTGTTTTTGCAGATATAGGCTCAGATCATGCTTATTTACCGTGCTATTCCATATTACAAGGCAGAGCCAAGGGGGCGATTGCTGGTGAGATTACGGAAGGACCATATGAGTCAGCCAAGAGCCAAGTGAAAAAATGTGATCTTATTCATTCGATATCTGTTCGTAAGGGGGATGGATTATCTGTTCTGCGTGAAGAGGATCAAATTGATTGTATAACAATCGCAGGTATGGGAGGATCTCTTATTAGTAAAATTTTAGAAGAGGGATCAGCTAAGCTGTCAGGAGTCAAACGTTTAATTCTACAGCCAAATATACATGCAATATCGATTCGACAGTGGTTAGTCGATAATGGATGGGAGCTAATAGCGGAAGAAATTATCGAAGAAGATCATAAAATATACGAGGTTCTTGTGGCTGAAAAGGGTGAACCAAAACGTCCTTATGTTTCGTATTCTTTTGAAGCAGGTCTACTTTTAGGTCCATTTCTATCAGAAAAACGTTCGGAAATCTTTGTAAAAAAATGGACGGGTGAATTAAACCACCTAAAATCAATCATTCAACAGTTAGAACAAGCCGGCCATACATACGAAAATAGCGAAAAATATCAAGAAATGATCAAGCAAATGAAGCTAATAGAGGAGGTACTATAAAATTGGCAAAAATCCCGAATGGCTATGAAATCATTCAATTATTTGAACAGTTTTCCCCAAAATCTCTTGCTGTAGAGGGTGACAAAATAGGTCTTCAAATTGGGACACTTAATAAAAAAATTAAACAAGTCATGATTACATTGGATGTTGTTGAATCAGTTATAGATGAAGCGATTGATAAAAAAGTAGATTTAATTATCGCACACCATCCACCTATCTTTAGAGCGATGAAAAATATGATAACTGATACAGCATACGGCAAGATGATAGAGAAATGTATCAAACATGATATTGCGGTTTATGCTGCGCACACTAATTTGGATGTTGCAAACGGTGGTGTCAATGATTTATTAGCAGAAGCATTGCAATTGAAGGATATTGAAGTATTTATCCCTACTTATGAAGACCAATTGAAGAAACTTGTAGTGTTTATCCCTTCAACATATGAAAAAGAGCTAAGAAATGCACTAGGTCAAGTTGGTGCAGGTCATGTTGGTGAATATAGCCATTGCTCATTTGCAACAGAAGGTGAAGGAAGCTTTTTACCTCTTGATAAAGCTAATCCGTTTATCGGTGAAAGAGGTAAGGTAGAGTATGTTACTGAATCAAGAGTTGAAACAATTATTCCTGCATCCATACAGAAAAAAGTAATTCAAGCGATGTTAAAGGTTCATCCATATGAGGAAGTCGCTTATGATATTTATCCATTAGATCAAAAAGGACCAATCATGGGGTTAGGCCGAATAGGCTTAGTAGAAAACGAAGTAAGTCTTCAGGAATTTGCTGAACATGTTAAGAAACAGCTTCAGGTTGAAAAAGTGAGAATGGTAGGTAATCCTGCTAGCAAAGTTAAAAAAGTTGCTGTATTGGGTGGAGATGGAAACAAATATATTCAACAGGCAAAAATGAAGGGTGCCGATGTATATGTAACAGGTGACCTATATTTTCATGTGGCACAAGATGCATTGATGTTGGATTTAAATGTGATTGATCCTGGACATCATGTGGAAAAGGTCATGATTGATGGTGTATCTAAAAAGTTAGGGAAACTATGTGAAAAACATCGTTTTGAAGTGAATGTATTTGGATCACAAGTTGACACCAATCCTTTTACCTTTGTATAAAAGAATATAATATGATGAAAAGCCTTTGGATATTGCATCCAAAGGCTTTTAAATGTGCGCCCGGCATGGGTTTTAGTCTATAGGGTGTAAGTCCCGAGCCACGAAGGCAGTAGTAATGGTTAGCTTAACGCAAGGGTGTCCGTGGTGACGCGGAATCTGAAGGAAGCGAGCGGCAAACCTCTGGTTCAAAGAATTTGATGAGTGGATTAGAAGAAGACTTCGTATGATTGAATGGAAACAATGGAAAACCGATGACAAGAGTAAGAAAACTTAAAGGTCTAGGTGTCCCTGACCAAAAGGCATACGAATGGGGAAACTCCAGAAGAAATATTCGAGAATAGCCTGTAGTCCAATTCTAAACAAAACCCTCGATAACTCTTATTGGAGTAATCGAGGGCTCAAAAGTCTATATCAAAGGAATGAATTTCTACGTCAAACTTAATTGAACCGCCGTATACCGAACGGTACGTACGTGGTGTAAGAGGTCGGGGGTTAGTCACCCCTTCCTACTTAATTAATTTTTCACTTTTACTTTAGGTAGTATTTTTGATAATGGGACTTTATGATCTATATCCCAAGTTGATTCATCTTCTGGATTGTATTGCTCGAGAAATTGAATGACTTTTTTAGTAATCGGAGTTGGTGTAGACGCACCTGCTGTAACAGCAACTGTTTGAACGTCTTTAAGCCATTCAAGTTTAAGCTCGCTTAAATCAGATATACGATAAGCTTTTGTACCTGCAATTTCTTCAGATACTTGTGCTAAGCGGTTTGAGTTATTACTTTTAGGGTCACCCACAACGATTGTTAAGTCAGCATCTTTTGCTTGTTCAGCAACTGCTTCTTGACGGACTTGAGTTGCCAAGCAAATTTCACGGTGTACTTCAACATGTGGGAATTTTTCTTTCACTATCTCCATAATATCAGCAACATCCCATTGGCTCATTGTTGTTTGATTTGTCACAATGATCTTTTTATTTTGAATGTCAAGCTGTTTTACATCGTCCAATGTTTCAACAAGATGTACGATGTGTGGAGCTACACCGACTGCTCCTTCTGGTTCAGGATGACCTTTTTTACCAATATAGATAACATGATATCCTTGAGCTTCTTTCTCGCGGATAAGGTCATGTGTCTTTGTCACATCAGGACATGTGGCATCTAAAGTAACAAGACCTTTTTCCTTTGCAATCCGTCTTACTTCAGGAGAAACTCCGTGAGCTGTAAACACGATTGTACCATGATCTACTTTTTCTAATATCTCTAATCTGTTTTTACCATCAAGTGTAATAATTCCATCTTCTTCAAATGCATCTGTTACATGTTTATTATGAACGATCATACCTAAAATATAGATGGGTCTTGGCAGGGATTTATCTAAAGCAGCGTTCTTTGCAATAACCATGGCATCAACAACACCATAGCAATATCCACGTGGTGCGATTTTAATTACTTTCATTAAACTGCCTCCTTAAGAGATCAATTAGGAGCAGGAGCATAGTGAAATATTGTCCTGTTTCCACTCAAAAAAGCCGTATTAAACGGCTCTTTCCTCTAATAATCTCTTAATATTATAACGAAGAATAGGAAATATTACAAAGAAGAATATTAGATATACATTTTAGGTTGTGAACTTTTCGTTGAAGGCTTTCGCTTTTTACTCATAGTAGGTGTTGTAGCATCATGATCCTGCAATTCTTCCTTTTTCATAGGGCGGGTTGATTTTACTTTTTTAGTTACTTGGGTTTTGTTATGTTCGCTTTTTGCTGCAACTTCTTCATTTGAAGTAGAAACTGCTTCTTCTGGTGTTGTATCAGAGTCATCACTACTACTATTTAGTTCACGATAAATCTTAATCATGGCTGGTAAATTTTTGACAAGCGGTCCATATTGTTGGACCATAGGGGTTACTTGCTGAGCCATCCCTAGAACACGTTGGACATTTCCTAGCATCCCTGAAATATTTGATGGATTCATTAGTCCTTGTAGTCCTCCAGAAGCCCTTGTTGCATTCGATACTGCATTAACGCCTCCGATAAATCCTTGGGGGTTACTTGTAGCAGCACCTTGTGATCCAGGCAAAATGCGGGATAATATTCCTTTCAAACCACCGCCGCCTGCACCTCTTGGTGTCATAGGTGCACCAAATTGTGGACCTCTACCCATGAAAGGTCCAGGCACACCTTGTTGTCCCATTGGAATTTGACCTTGTGGAGGGAAGAAACCTCTAGGATTCATAGGAGGCATCGGTCTTTGCTGAAACATATTATTCCTCCTTTCATAATTCGTTCCTCTATCCTAGACTATGCACAACAGGTTAGTTTGGTTTCTAGAGTGTTCTATTTAATAAGATGATATACAATTTGTGCAGTTAAAGCGATAGGGTGTCAGGTTTGTAACTGAAACAAGTGAATTTAAAACATTAGAAAGTATTGTATTCATTTGTGGCCTATTGCCCGAGACTGTCCATGGTGCTTGCGCTTTCGTTCTAATAAGGTATAATCTAATGATGGACTGATAAAGTTGTCGAAATGAGCAAAAGGAAAGCTTTATCAGAAAGGAGAGATACGGATGGAACAAACAAAATTTGAGCGTTTTTCACTAAAACCTTTTATTATAGAAGCATTAACAAAAGAATTGAAATTTTATGAGCCGACAGAAATTCAAGAAAGGTTAATGCCTTCCATTCTAAAAGGAGAAAGTGCGATTGGACAATCGCAAACTGGTACAGGAAAAACGCATGCTTATTTATTGCCATTACTAAACCAGGTAGTACCCGATAGAAAAGAAGTACAAGTCGTAATTACTGCACCTACTCGAGAGTTAGCAACTCAAATCTACCAAGAGGCAAGTAAGATTATTGCTTATTCACCAGATGAAATCACAGCAAAGCTGTATATTGGAGGAACAGATAAGCAACGAACAATCGAAAAATTAAAAACACAACCACATATTGTTGTAGGGACACCTGGAAGAATCAATGATCTAGTTAAAGAAAATGCATTAATTGTTAACAAAGTTCGTTCATTTGTTGTTGATGAAGCGGATTTAATGCTTGATATGGGTTTCATCAAGGATGTTGATATGGTTGCTGGCCAAATGCCTGAAAACCTTCAAATCTTAGTTTTTTCTGCAACCATTCCAGAGAAGTTAAAACCTTTTTTAAAGAAATACTTAGAAAATCCGAAATTTACACATGTTGCTCCTAAACAAGCAACAGCAGCAAAAATAGAACATATTCTTGTACCTGCAAGGCACCGTGATAAATTAAACCTTGTTTATGAGATGTTAATTGATTTTAATCCATTTTTAGCGATTGTTTTCACAAATACAAAAAAGAATGCTGATGCCGTTGCAGATGCCCTAATAGAGAAGGGACTAAAAGTTGGTAGAATACACGGTGATTTATCCCCGCGTGATCGTAAAAAAATGATGAAACAAATAAATGACTTAGAATACCAATATGTGGTAGCTACAGATTTGGCTGCACGTGGTATCGATATTAAAGGGGTCAGTCATGTTATAAATTACGAAATCCCAACAACAGAATTGGATTTTTATATTCATCGTGTAGGACGAACAGCGAGAGCAGGAAGCTCAGGTATCGCCGTTACTTTATTTGAAATATCTGATGAAGATGCACTAAATAAACTAGAAAAACTCGGAATTGAGTTTATTAATAAGGACTTTGTTGGCGGAGAATGGAAAGATATAGATGACCGTAAACGTCGTCAAAATCGAAAGCGTGTGACAGATGAAGTTGATGCACTAGCAAAAAGTATTGTTCAAAAACCAAAG
Organism: Metabacillus sp. RB-C-LZQ-3-1; assembly: GCF_058315175.1. NCBI lineage: Bacteria > Bacillati > Bacillota > Bacilli > Caryophanales > Bacillaceae > Metabacillus > Metabacillus sp. RB-C-LZQ-3-1. Next base: position 153,432 of record NZ_JBZFLI010000004.1, read on the forward strand.
AAGGTAAAGCCTGGTTATAAGAAAAAGATGAACCGAGAAATGGAACAAATTAAAAAGAGAAAAAGAAGATTAACGAAGAAGCAAAAATAGGGGGAGTACTTATGTTGAAAATTGGTTCGCATGTTTCAATGAGCGGGAAGAAAATGTTACTAACTTCAAGTGAGGAAGCTGTATCCTATGGAGCAAACACCTTTATGGTTTACACAGGTGCTCCTCAAAACACTAGAAGAAAAAAGATAGAAGAACTGAACATCGAAGCAGGACAAGCTCATATGAAAGAAAATGGTATTGAGGAAATTATTGTTCATGCACCTTATATCATTAATATTGGAAACACAACAAATCCAGCGACATTTGAGCTTGGGGTAAACTTTTTACGTTCTGAAATTGAAAGAACAAAGGCGATTGGTGCTAAGCAAATTGTTCTGCACCCTGGGGCACATGTAGGAGCTGGTGCTGATGAAGGAATACGAAAGATTATTGAAGGTTTAAATGAGGTATTAGACCAAGACCAAGATGTACAAATTGCATTAGAAACAATGGCAGGGAAAGGGTCTGAATGTGGTAGATCCTTTGATGAATTAGCGAAAATTATCGACGGAGTTACTCATAATCAGCACTTATCCGTGTGCTTTGATACATGCCATACTCATGATGCAGGGTATGATATTGTAAATGATTTTGATGGAGTACTAAAAGAATTTGATTTAATTATTGGATTAGATCGGATAAAGGTTTTGCATATTAATGATAGTAAAAATCCAATGGGTTCTAGAAAGGACCGTCATGAAAACATTGGATTTGGTCATATTGGCTTTGATGCTCTTAATCGGATTGTCCACCATGAACAACTAATGGATATTCCTAAAATTCTGGAAACTCCTTTTGTTGGGGAAGATAAAAAATATAAAAAGCCGCCATACAAATTTGAAATTAATATGTTTAGAGAAAAAACTTTTGATGAAGGATTATTAGAAAAGATACTCAATCAATAATACTTTTTACATGGGAACTACTTATAAATGTAGTTCTCTTTTTATATGATTGAAAGGGAAAAATGATCAAAAAAAAGAGGAAATCCAAAGATACAATTGAACATCCTCTTCATCATAAGTATGGTTAATTCGTGAATTTCTGAAATATTTGATTTACATGTTGAGCTGTCTGCGGAGAAGTAATATTTGCGATTTGAGCAAGGAGCTTTTTCCTTTCATTCACATTAAAAATGTTTATATTTTTTCCATGCATTGCTTTTACAACTTCAGCAGCTTGGGGACGTTCTATTGATATATTAAATTGCTTCGCATATTGCATTAGTTCCTCTACAGATATGTTGTTAAGCTTTTGATTGATGATTTTTTGAAATAAGATCATTTTCAAACCTCCTCTAAAACAATGTATGGAAGGTTTAATCAAAACGTGCTGTTTTTTTAAGCAGCCATTTTACTTTACAATTAATAAAGTTTCCTGTACAATTTTCATGTTATAAAAGTCTAACGTATTAAAAATCATTTATAAATCGTAACGATTCTTAAATTATAAAGGAAGATGCAAATGAATCAACCGATCGTAGAAATAAAAAATCTAAATTTTACCTATGAGCGGCAAAGAGTGATTGAAGATATAAATTTAACAATAGAACAGGGAAGTTTTCTAGGTCTTGTAGGTCCAAACGGATCTGGGAAAACAACTTTATTAAAATGTTTATTAGGTTTATTAAAACCGCAGCAGGGAGATATAAAGTTGTTTGGTCAACCCATTCAAAAGTTCAAAAATTGGCATGAAATCGGCTTCGTTTCACAAAAAGCAAATAGCTTTAATACGGGATTTCCAGCTTCAGTTTTTGAAGTAGTGTCCAGTGGTTTAACATCGAGACTTGGGCTGTTTAAATTTATGAATAAGCAGGATCGTACAAAAGTCTATGAAGCGATTGAAGCTGTTGGATTAGGTAACTTTGCTAAACGCAATATTGGAGAAATGTCTGGTGGTCAACAGCAAAGAGCCTTTATTGCAAGAGCGATTGTAAGTAACCCAAAATTATTAATTTTAGATGAACCTACCGTTGGAGTTGATGCTCAAACGGTTCAAAACTTTTATGATATGTTATTATCCTTAAATAGGGATTTAGGTATCACTTTAATTCTGGTAACTCATGATGTCGGCACGATTACGGACAAAGTGTCTCATGTTGCCTGCATTAATAAGCATTTGCATTTTCATGGGAATTCCAAAGAATTTGAATCACTTAAGGATGATGAGATGTCCGATTTCTACGGACACTCCTTACATGTGTTATCACATGATCACTCCCATTAATGGAGGATTTACAAAATGTTAAGCAGTTTATTTCAATATGAATTTTTACAAAATGCATTTATTTCTGGAATGCTCATTGGGTTAATTGCCCCTTTGTTAGGTGTATTTGTTGTTGTTAGAAGAATGTCTTTAATCGCGGACGCACTAAGTCATGTGACATTGGCTGGAATAGCTGCTAGTCTACTGCTGGAGAAAAAAGTAGCTGCCTTTGCAGGTATCAATCCGCTATATTTAGGCATGACCTTTTCAGTAGCTGGATCTCTTTTTATCGAAAAACTTAGATCCGTATATAAGCATTATCAGGAATTAGCCATACCAATCATTTTATCTGCAGGTGTCGGAATTAGTGTTGTATTTATTTCTATTGCTGATGGCTTTAATACAGATTTATTTAGTTATTTATTTGGGAGTATAAGTGCGGTAAGTCGAGTGGATATGTATGTGATAGCTGCGATCACAGTTGCTGTAATTCTTATCATCTTTATTTTATATAAAGAGCTTTTTCTATTATCGTTTGATGAAGAACATGCTGTAGCTTCGGGAATTAGCGCAAAAGTTATTCACTTTATATTTATATTTATGCTTGCTCTAGTCATTGCCGGATCAATGAGAATAGTTGGGATATTACTGGTTTCTTCTCTTATGACTTTACCTGTTGCGGCAAGTATCAGAATTGCTAAAGGTTTTAAACAGACAATTTTCTTTTCTGTACTATTTGGTGAAACATCTGTTATTATTGGATTATTCCTAGCCTACTATTTGGATTTAGCACCTGGCGGAACAATTGTCATCTTATCTGTTCTTATTCTTATCATGACGATTATATGGACTAAATTTACAAAGGGGAAAGTTTCATGAACGTGCAAGAGGCTCTTGACTTATTAAAAGAGAAGGGTTATAAGTACACAAGTAAACGAGAAGAGATGCTGCAGCTATTCGCAGACCATGATAAATATCTAACAGCTAAAGATGTTTTAGAATTTTTGAAACATGATTATCCAGGACTAAGTTTCGATACAATTTATCGAAATCTTTCTCTTTTTGCTGATCTTGGGATATTTGAAATGACTGAGTTATCTGGTGAAAAGCATTTTCGGTTTACATGTGATACAAAACATCATCATCATCATTTTATTTGTTTAAAATGTGGAAAAACAAAGGAACTCCCAGGTTGTCCAATGGGGAACCTTAAGGAAAGTCTAAATAATTATGATATTAGTGGCCATAAATTTGAAGTATATGGAAAATGCCCTCAATGTCAATAAAAAGAAAAGGAAGACTTCATTTTTTATGAAGCCTTCCTTTTTTCTATATTGTTATTTCAGACCATTGTTGAACCCATTCCTTTGCCTCAAGCCAATCATTTACTCTAATAACCCCTTTAGGAACAGGATCCTGGTTATAAGGAGTATTAAATAATATAACTGGTATGCGATGTTCTTCATTAATCATACAGGCATTATCGTGCTTGTCCTCAAAAAAAATGGAAATATTATTTTCTTTTACAGCAGTTAGTTTATCATGACTGCCTATCAATTCAATATGGTGATAATAAAGATCTTTTTCCTTAAACCATTGATGTGTAATCTCCATTAAATGTTTCCTTCTGGCGCTAATAAACGTTAATTGATGTTTATCCTTCCACTCATCTAAGACCTCTTTTGCATACAAAGCTAAAGGTGCTTCTTTATAAATAATAGGCTCAAACTCATCCATCCATTTCCAAAAATCTTCCTCAGTAATATTTAAAACTTTTGTTAAATCGTACTGTGTTAAATCTTGATATTTTAAGGATTTTTTAAATGACTTATTTAAATATGGCACAAATGTTTTTGGGTCTGTTACCGTTCCATCTATGTCGATTCCTAGTCGCAGCATTCTCTATTCTCTCCTTCATAAAAGTCATAATATCTAGTGTACCATATTGTATTTTTAAGCGAACAGAAAAGTTTTACAGTTATACTTTTTGACTCTTTGTTCATAATAAGAATGCTCCTTTATTTTAGAAAGGAAGGGATCTAAATGGCAGACGAAAATAAGTTCAGTGAACGAGATCGTTTTGACAATCCTGATTATAGGGGAATCACGCCGCTAGATCGAGAAATAGAAACAGATTATGAAACAGAAGCAGCAGCAGAAATTGCAGCCCCTGTAAATGCAGGGAAAACATATGATAGAGCTAATACTGATGATGATTTAGGTGAAAGAGTAGGCGAGGGCAGAGGGATTGGATATCTAGCCTTAGCATTGTCAATCATTTCACTATTTATCTTACCTGTCATTTTGGGAGCAGCAGGTATAATTGTTGGATTTATTGCCAGAAGAAGAGGAGCTCGTGGTACAGGAGCTTGGGCAATAGGGATAGGAGCCGTATCGATTATTTTAGGAATCTTTATCATGCCGTTCTTTTAGAATTCCCGACAAATCCAAACTGGGGTTGACCTTATTGGTCAATCCCAAATTATTGTTACATTTTTCATTAAGTTTAACATGTATAGTGGAGGATTGAGCAAGATGGAGTCCAAGAAAAACCAATCTTTACATGATCCAGTAAAGTCAAGCCAGCTAGATGATGATGCCTATAAAGCGAATATGGAGATTCAGGACCGTTTTTACGAAAATAAAAGGATTGAAGATGATATTGATATTTCCTTATCCGATAATAGTAATATTGGTGCGGTATTATTACCTGAGGAAAAATAAAAAAGGTGACTCAAGTGAAAAGGGAATCCACATGATGTGGAGTAACCTTTATTTTGAGTCACCTTGCTTATGCGTTTGCTTCAGCTTTTTCTGCAGCTTGCTTTGCATAATGCTCTTCAGCAATTTTATCAATTTCCTTTTTTAATTCCTCAACCATTGTTTTTTCAGGAACCTTACGAACAATTTCTCCTTTGCGGAAAAGCAGACCTTCACCGCGAGCACCAGCTATACCAATATCAGCCTCACGTGCCTCACCCGGCCCATTAACAGCACAGCCTAAAACAGCTACTTTAATCGGCGCTTTAATTTTTGCAATATATTCTTCTACCTCATTTGCAATGCTAATTAAGTCGATTTCAATTCTTCCGCAAGTTGGGCACGATATCAATGTAGCTGCATTCGCTGCTAATCCGAAAGATTTTAATAGTTCACGGGCAACTTTCACTTCTTCGACTGGATCAGCACTTAAAGAGACTCGTACTGTATTTCCTATTCCCTTACTAAGAATTGCTCCTAAACCGGCTGCACTTTTAACTGTCCCGGCAAATAATGTTCCTGATTCCGTAATGCCTAAGTGTAATGGATAGTCAAATGCTCTAGACGCTTTATCGTATGCTTCGATTGCTAAATTTACATCAGATGCCTTCATCGATACAATAATATCACGGAAGTCTAAATCCTCTAGTATTTTAATATGGTGAAGAGCACTTTCAACCATGCCATCTGCTGTAGGGTAACCGTACTTCTCTAAAATTCGTTTCTCCAAAGATCCGGCGTTAACACCAATCCGGATTGGAATGTTACGCTCCTTTGCAGCTCTAACTACTGCTTCTACTTTTTCTTTTCTTCCTATGTTACCCGGGTTAATTCTAATTTTATCTGCTCCGCCTTCAATCGCTTTTAAGGCAAGTTTATAATCAAAATGAATATCTACAACAAGCGGTATGTTAATTCTCTTTTTTATTTCAGAAATTGCATTAGCTGCACGTTCGTCAGGACATGCAACACGTACAATTTGACAACCTGCTTCTTCAAGACGGTTAATTTCAGCAACAGTCGCCTCAACATCATGGGTTTTCGTAGTTGTCATACTTTGAATGACTACTTCATTATTACCGCCAATTGTTAAATTACCGACTTTTACAGGTCTAGTTTTGGTACGATGTATGATTTCACTCACGTGTAAATCGCTCCTTAAAATAGTTTAAACATATCATGATTCTTCTAACTTTATGATACTTGAGTTTCTTTCTTTTTTCTAGTAATTCTACTTTCCAACCTCATTTTACAGGGAGGCTTATGAAATGACAAGGGAGATCTATTGTTTATATTCAGGAAACAAGTAAGAAGTTCCAACCTGAATTTCCTCTGCTTTTACACCAGGATTAAGGTTTTCGAAATCTTTGACCAGCAGATCAATTGAAATCGGGAGTGTACCATGGTATTTCTCTGTAATTGATAAAACAGTATCACCTTGTTTGACTGTCTGTTCATAATAAGATCCTTGTTTATCTTCAATTTTATTACCAGGTACAGAAGGTGATGTTTGATGTACAACGGTTTTTTTATTCATAACTGGAAGTGTACCAACTTGCAAATCATAGTAAATAATGTAACAAATAAAGAAACATAGGAGTAAGATTGAGAATCGCTTCATTTTAGCATCCTCCAAAGAAATGATTTTATATATTGAACCTATGCTTGTCCCATTAAAATATGCCTGATTTTTTATGATAGTAATATACCTCGTTGTACCAACTGTTCATCATGAAAGCCTGTTAACGATCTTGCTCGATTTAACATCTTCATCTATTCTGTTCCTTAAAATGGACAATCTTAAGAAAATTTGTTTTCATTTAGAAAAAATCCTTTTTAATTATGAAATAAACAAAAAACGCGGAATTTTCCGCGCTTTTTTGTTTACTATTAGAAATTTACAAATTATTTGGTCATTGGATACATACTACTGTATCTAGCTCCAGTACTTTTTTTATGGAGCAGCAACCTTCTTTTTAAGTGGTGGAATCTCTTTCAATGCGAGGTAAAGTACAATTAAATGAACAAACCAATTCAGCAAAAATCCACTTGGTACAACTACCTGCAAGCTATCCATGATGATAAAGAATACGGTTGCTAATGTTGTAGAATATGCTGCGATAACCCATAGTTGTTTAAAATTAACTTTACGTTGTAGACTGTTTTTAAATGCTAAACCAAACAATGCTAATACGGTTATCTCGATAAATTTGACAAAAGCACCGAACAAATACATAACAACGATCAAAATAGTAAGAACGATTGGAAGTAGTTGGTTGAATTGAGATGAAATCTCTATGATATCCTCTTTGGAAATGGACATATTTAATAGGGAGTATTCATAGGTTTGAGCTTGCCCATTTGCTGCAAAGACAAATTTATCTGCCAGAATCCCAATTGCATTTTCTTTTGTTTCTATTTCTTCTACTCCATAAGCGCCAGTATCATCTAAAATAACGAAAAATCCACCTTTTTTTATTTCAACTGGTTTTTCTGAATCAGTTGTTAGAGTGCCATTCTCAATCGTGAAAGAAGGTAGGTCATCACTCAGTGTTTCATCAAAAGTTCTTATCCCATCAGTTAAGCTATTAGAAAAGTGAATAGCAGTCGGTAAAGTGCTTAGTAAGGATAAGATGAATACGTATAGGATTGTTTTACCTATACCTTGAAAACGAAAGGTCGAAATCATTTTTGGAGAATAAATACTTACATAAAGTTGCTTAAATATATTCATGATAAGAAGACACATCCCTCTAAAGTTTACGTTTTATATTTTATATCTGAAAAAAGAATATGACAAGGAAAGTAGAAGAGATCTTGGTCTTAATACATAAAAATTTGATTTGTAAAGATTTTATAAAATTTTCGTAAATAATTTCGAAAAATCTCTTTACAAAAAAACAAGATTTCGTTAATAATTGTAAGGGTTGTAGATGTTTGTCGACAAAAGACGAAATGAGGAGTTGGAAATTTTGGAACTAGATATCCAGAAGATGATATTTGAATTCATTGGTGGATTAGGGATTTTCCTATTTGGAATCAAGTATATGGGAGATGGTCTTCAGCGATCTGCCGGCGATAAATTGAGAGATATTTTGGATAAGTTTACGACAAATCCGATCATGGGTGTTTTAGCAGGTATTATTGTGACCATATTAATTCAATCCAGTAGTGGAACTACTGTTATAACGGTTGGATTAGTTAGTGCAGGATTTATGAATCTTAGACAAGCTATTGGTGTTATTATGGGGGCTAATATAGGAACAACGGTTACTGCATTTATTATCGGTATTAAAGTTTCAGATTACGCGCTACCTATAATTGCTGTAGGAGCATTGTTATTATTCTTCTTTAAGAATAAAAGAGTACATAACCTTGGGCAAATTGTTTTTGGGTTTGGTACATTATTTTATGGACTAGAGTTAATGGGCGATGGAATGAAACCACTCAGAAGCTTAGAAGCATTCCATGATTTAACAGTTAGTATGAGTAGTAATCCTTTACTAGGTGTATTAGTTGGAACAATCTTTACGGTTATTGTTCAAAGTTCTAGTGCAACTATTGGTATACTTCAGGAGTTATTTGGTCAAGGTTTAGTAGATATAAAGGCTGCTTTACCGGTTTTATTCGGAGATAACATTGGAACGACAATTACAGCTGTGTTAGCATCGATTGGAGCATCTGTAGCAGCAAGAAGAGCAGCTTTGACACATGTTATCTTTAACTTAATCGGTACTACAGTATTTTTGATTTTTTTACCGTTATTTACAAATTTCATGTTATTTTTACAAAGTGCATTAAATTTAAATCCAGAAATGACGATTGCATTTTCTCATGGTACTTTCAATTTAACTAATACACTTATTCAATTACCTTTTATTGGACTTCTAGCGTTGATCGTAACAAAGTTAATTCCGGGTGAAGATTCAGTTATTGAGTATAAAACAAAGCATTTAGATCCAATTTTTATAGAGCAGTCTTCTTCTATTGCACTAGGGCAGGCAAAGGAAGAAGTTCTACGAATGGGGCAATTTGCTACAATTGGGCTTGAAGCTGCAAGAGATTATCAAGCAACATATTCTCAAAAAAATGCAGATACAGCAATGCAGCTTGAAGATGCGATTAATAATTTAGATCGAAAAATCACGGATTATTTAGTCCTTATTTCTAGAAGTGAAATGTCTACAACAGAGTCTGAAGAGCATAGCATGTTAATGGATACTGTTAGGGATATCGAACGAATTGGGGATCATTTCGAGAATGTAGTAGAATTAGTTGGTTACCAATTAACAAATAAAGTGAAATTAACTGATTCAGCGAAAAAAGATTTAAACGATATGTTTGAATTAACTATTCAAACATTAAAAGATGCAATTACAGCTCTTGATGACAAAGACACGGCATTAGCATCAAAAGTACTAAAGTCTGAAGAGCAGATTGATAAAATGGAAAGAACATTACGTAAAAAGCATATCATGCGAATTAATGAGGGAAGTTGTACAGGTTCTGCAGGTATTGTTTTTGTGGATATTATTAGTAACCTTGAACGAATTGGTGATCACTCTGTAAATATTGCAGAAGCTGTATTAGGATATAGAGACTAAACTTTAATTGAATAAGATAAAATGAAAGCAAGGAACTTCTCCTTGCTTTTTATTATGAAAGTATAAAATTAGAGAGTACCACAGCAGTTAACGCTGTGGTATTTTTTATTATTTTATATTAATACTGGGGAAAAATACGAAAAAATAAGAAGAATGACCGATTGACGGGTTTTATTCTTAACACTGGCTTAACATTTCAATGTTATAATTAGTCGCAATTACACGAGATATGGAGGACTCGGTTTGGGACAGAAATGGGCGAACTACTTAAAAAAGATATCAATACATAAGATGAAGTTTCACTCGAAAAAACGTATAAAGATCAATAAAACTGCAAAGGAAAAGCTACCAATACCTAATGGTTTTGCAGATAAAGTTTTTTCTAAACTTAACCTTCAAAATCGTTTATTGTTTTTATTTATTTTTCTATTGATTATCTCTATTAATATTGTAGGAATTAGTTCCTATTTAAAGGCAAAGGATACAACAATTGAGACGATTGAAAATCGTATAAGTCGTGAATCTGAAGTTATGGCATATGTTGCTAAAAACTTAAAGTTCTTATATGTAAGTGATGACTTATACTTTATGCAGCAATTAGAGATTAGTATTCGTGATCAACAACGCCAGTTAGAAACAGACGGAATCCAATCACATTTATTTTATTATGCTAATGACGAAATTAAACCATTTAAAGTAAGTAATAAATCAAACGTCTCTTTTACAGATACTTTTAAAGAAAAGATAGAAAATGAAGAAAAAGCTGTTTTTCATCAAACAATTAAAGGTGAAGACTATACAATTGCTGTTATAAAAATGGCAGAGATAAATGGGAAATACCTTTTAGTCGTTCCGACATCATCTTATCTGGGACCAGTGAATGAAATGGCACAATTTATGATCGTTGTAATGGCTGTGAGTTTAATCATTTCAACTCTGCTTTTAATCTTGTTTGTTCGGAGTCTAACCAAACCTCTTAATGACCTGCGAAATGTTATGACAAAGGTACGTGAGGGGAATTTAAATGAAAAAGCTTTAATTAATACAACGATTCCAGAGCTACAATCACTAAAAGTAAGCTTTAATATGATGATTGAACAGATGAGAAACGTTATAAATGAAATAAATGAAACAACAACCGAGCTAGAAACAACCGGAGAAAAATTGAGCCATTCTTCAGAAGATGCGCTTTCTTATAGCCGTCAGCTAATTGAAGCCATTAATGTTGTAAAACACGGTGCTGAACAAACAGCAAGTAGTTCAGATAATAGTGTGAATGGATTCCAATCAATGAAACAAAAAATTGAATTATTAATCGCTGGTATGAATATGGTGTTTCAAAGTTCTGAAGATATGAATTTATCCGCTAAGCGCGGAGAAAAGAACAACACATATTTAATCAATACCATCAATAGCTTTGAGCAAGATTTTGAACATATGACATCAACAATTCAACAAGTAAAGGATCATTCTTCTTCCATAACAAATCTTGTAGGTTTAATAAAAGGCGTTGCTGATCAAACGAAGTTATTAGCTCTTAATGCTACAATCGAGTCAGCAAGAGCAGGTGAAGCAGGAAAAGGATTTGCTGTTGTTGCGAACGAGGTACGTAAACTAGCAGAACAATCCTCGTCTGCTACTGTAGACATCTCAAAATCAATTACTGAAATGGAAGAAGTAACGATTCGAGCGACAAATGAATTTGGTGATATGCTGATGAAAATAAGACGCTACCTAGAAACAGCGAACGATTCAAAAGCATCTTTTGATGAATTAATGAATGAAATTGCTACTGTGAGTAAGAATCTTCAAGGAATGCAAGGAGAGCTACAAGGTCTAAAATTGGTCCTCCCAGACCTTGAAGAAAGAACCTTAAACTTTGCATCAATCTCACAAGAAACCCTTGCTAGTACAGAACAAATGCTTTTAACAAGCGATGACCAAATACAGCAAGTGGAAAGCACTCATGAAATTGGTTTACAATTAAAAGGGTTATCCAATTCATTATCTAGTATTTCGAAACAATTTAACGTGAACTAAAGATGGTTTGTTGCGTATAAAACTAAATGTTTATACAATCAAGACAGTTAACATATTATCTCTTTATATCTGGTTACTTCACAAGTGTTCAACTCTAATTGTATATATTGGTGATTATGGATCATTTACAAGAGTACCTGTACGATAAGAGCCTCTGTCTTTCAACTCCATTTAAGAAAATATAGCGAGGGGGTTTTTGTGTTATGCAAATGCTTTACTGGTCCGTTATCATTCTAATGTTTGTTGTTGCTTATATTGGACTTATTTATCCAATCATCCCAAGTGTTCTCTTTATTGTCGCTGGATTTTTAATATACGGATTGTTCTTTGAATTTACTGAACTGACGTGGATGTTTTGGGTTATACAGGGATTCTTTATTGCTTTGTTATTCGGAGCGGATTATCTAGCAAATCTGTTAGGAGTAAAAAAATTTGGAGGCAGTAAAGCCGCTATTTGGGGAAGCACAATCGGCCTTTTAGTTGGTCCTTTTATTATCCCATTGTTGGGGATTATCATCGGTCCATTTATTGGTGCTGTTATTGCAGAGCTTTTATTTCATAAGAAGGACTTCAAATCAGCTCTGCATTCAGGTTTTGGTTCTCTATTAGGATTTATTTCAGGCGTATTTGCAAAAGGACTTATTCAAATGATGATGATTGCGTATTTTCTCTTTCAGGTTTTAAGATAGAATTTTCTTTTGCATACAATTTATTTTTTGTGAGAAAACTGTTAATTGTGTTTGAGTGCTTTTCAATTGAAAGTATAGGACAATTTTGGTAATCTAGAAATTGAAAAGCTTAGATAGGCTTTTAGCTTTTAACATTTACATATATCAAGGAGGAATAATCAATGGCTTTTGAATTACCGCAATTACCTTATGCGTATGATGCACTAGAACCACATATTGACAAAGAAACAATGAATATTCATCACACAAAACACCACAACACTTACATTACAAATGTAAATGCTGCTTTAGAAGGTAATGCTGAACTAGCAGCTAAAAGTGTGGAAGAGTTAGTTTCTAACTTAGACGCTGTTCCTGAGGCTATTCGTACAGCAGTTCGTAATAATGGCGGTGGACATGCAAACCACAGCTTATTCTGGACGATCTTATCTCCAAACGGCGGTGGTGAGCCATCAGGTGAACTAGCTGAAGCAATTAATGCTAAATTTGGTAGCTATGGTAGCTTCAAAGAGGAGTTTGCTAAAGCTGCAACAACTCGTTTTGGATCTGGTTGGGCTTGGTTAGTAGTAAACAATGGTGAATTAGAAGTAACAAGTACACCAAATCAAGACTCTCCTTTAATGGAAGGAAAAACACCAATCCTAGGTTTAGATGTGTGGGAACATGCTTATTACCTTAACTATCAAAATCGTCGTCCAGACTACATTGCTTCTTTCTGGAATGTAGTAAACTGGGATGAAGTTTCTAAGCGTTTTAGCGCAGCGAAATAAGATAAGTATAATTACAAAGAGCAGAGGGTGGCTCAAAAGGTTGTTACATGACGACTTTTTGAACACCCTTTTCATTTTGCCTAGGATAGATCAAAGAGCGGGACAATCCAACATATTTTTGTATAAGTGTTGTGGTTTTGTGGTAACTTCATATGACAAAAGGGACGGTTTATTTGTTTAATTATGCAATAAAAGGCTGATCCAAAGGTCTTATTATCTAGACTTTTGGGTCAGCTTCTTTTTTTGCCTTTTTTCATCAAATGACTAATTACAAATATAAATACATATCTACAACCCGATAAGACAAACTATGTACTAGAAGTTGAAGGGGAGTAGTTCTTATGTCAAAAATGAAGAAGATAATTGGTGATGTAGATGTAAGTAAGGATTTAGTTTTATTATTAGTGATTGGAGGATTGTATTCCCTAAGTATTGCTCTTTCCAATACATTTGTGAACGTTTACTTATGGAAGCAATCCGGCAAGTTTATTGATTTAGCTATTTACAATTTATCAATCGTGGTGATGCAGCCTCTAACCTTTATCTTTGCAGGGAGGCTAGCTAAAAAAGTCGATCGAGTAATCGTATTAAGGCTCGGTGTTATTTTTTTAGCTTCATTTTTCTTAATTGTCCTTATGATAGGAGGATCTGCTGCAAAATTCCTTATTTTATTAGGTGCAACATTAGGGATCGGATATGGATTTTATTGGCTAGCATTTAATGTGTTAACATTTGAAATTACCGAACCTGAAACGAGAGATTTCTTTAATGGGTTTTTAGGTGTGATGAATTCTACAGCAGGGATGGTTGGGCCTATTGTTGCAGGATTCGTTATTTCGAGATTAAAAAACTTTACAGGTTATACGACAATCTTTACAATTTCTCTCTTATTGTTCTCAGGTGCAGTAGTACTGAGCTTTTTTTTAAAGAGAAGAAAAGCCGAAGGAGCTTATTTATTAAGACGAATACTTCATGAAAGAAAGAATAATAAAAATTGGGGACTTATTACAAGAGCGCATTTTTTCCAAGGTTTACGCGAAGGGACTTTTGCTTTTGTAATTGGTGTGTTTGTTTTTATCACAACAGGTAGTGAATTAGCATTAGGAACTTTTGGTTTAGTTAATTCAGCTGTAGCTTTTCTAGGTTATTATCTGGCAACAAGAGTGATCAAGAAGACAATGCGTAAACGTTTCATTTTAATAGGTGGGACGTTATTGTATTTTTCTATCTATTTAATTCTTTTTGATTTGACTTATCAAAAGTTACTTTTATATGCTGCACTCATTGCTATTGGATACCCTATGTTACTCGTTCCATATATGTCGTTAACGTTTGATGTAATAGGAAAGGCTTGGAGCGCTGCTAAAGCTAGAATTGAGTACATTGTTGTAAAAGAGATTTTTCTTAATTCAGGAAGAATTGTTTCAATATTAGGGTTTATCATTGCTGTTTCGTTCTTTGATGAAAAACAAAGTATTCCAGTTTTACTTGCAATAATTGGTGCTGGTCACTTCGTTATATACTTTTTTGTAAAAAATGTTCAACTAGAAGAAAGTGAAAAAAGTATTGATCAGACCGGTCGTAAACCAGTTTTAAAGAACAATATAGTTGATGGTGATAGTAGTGGGTAATTGTATATAATTTAAATCCATTGCTGAAAATAAAACATGAATAATGTTTTTGGTACTTAATGCCCATATTTTCGCAAAATATGACAAACTCCATCAAGAATTTACAAAACCTTTACATTGCGTTAAAACGTTATTAACACTCAAGCGTTATTCTATTATTCGTAGGACAAACAAAACACTCTTTAGGGGGAATTTGGCAATGAAAAGCTTTAAGAGCCTAATATTACTTTTAGTAATGGGAATTTTAGTAGTATTCTCAGCTGCTTGTGGCGGTGGAGCGAATACAGAAGATGAAACAAACACTGGTTCAGGAGATGCTACTGAAGAAGAGACAGCTTTAGAAGGTAGCGTTGTAATCGATGGATCTGGTACAGTTTATCCTTTCATGGCGAAAATGGCAGAAAATTATATGACTGAAAATGAAGAAGTTTCTGTTGAAGTAAGTCGTGCAGGTACTTCTGCTGGTTTTAAAAAGTTCCTAGTAGCTGAAAACGGAACTGATTTCAATAATGCATCACGTGAAATCAAAGATGAAGAAGCTGCATCAGCTGAAGAACTTGGTGTTGAATACAAAGAATTCCAAGTTGCTCTTGATGGATTAACATTCGTTATCAACAAAGAAAATGATTGGGCAACTGAAATGACTAAAGAAGATGTAGTAAAGATCTTCCTTGCTGAAGGTGGAGTAACAAAATGGTCTGATATTAATCCGGAATGGCCAGATGAAGAAATCAAGCCTATGGGTCCTAACGAAAATCATGGTACAAACGAATTCATGTTTGAAACAATTATGGAAGAAAAAGATTTCGTTGACTCTGTAAACTTACAACAAGAATATTCTACTCTTGTAGACCTTGTTTCTAAAGATAAAAATGCAATTGCGTTCTTTGGATATGGTTACTACGAAAGCAATAAAGATAAATTAAACGCAGTATCTGTTGACTTTGGTAACGGTCCAGTTGCTCCAAGTTTAGATACAATTGGATTAGATGAAGAAGCTGCTTACAGTCCATTCACTCGTCCGGTATTCACATACTTAAACGTTGGATTGGCGAAAGAAAAACCTCAAGTTCTTGATTATGCAATCTACACTATGGAAAATGCTCAAGATGTTGCTACTGAAACTGGCTTTGCTCCTTTAAAAGATGAAGTAATTCAAGAGTCAATCAGCTATTTAGAAGGATTAAAATAATCATTCTTAATGCTTTTCCTAACTGTTTGGAGATGAGAAGTTTTGCTTCTCATCTTCTTAAGTGTTTTCCTCTAATAAAAATATCTACTAAAATATTTCACCTCTCATATTATTTGGAGGATGAAAGGGGTTTTCGATCTTGGATAATAAAGAAAGCATCCGTGACATGATTGAAAAAAAGAGAAGCTCTACAAACCTAACATCTGTCACAGAAAAGCTTATACCTAAATTTTTGTTAGTTATAGCTACAATATCAATTCTTACCACAATAGGCATAGTTATTACTCTTTTAACTGAAACAATTAATTTTTTTAGAGATGTTCCATTTTTAGACTTTTATACTGGTACAAATTTAAATCCACTAGGTGAAAATGCAGAGTTTGGTGTACTGCCATTATTAACTGGAACAATTATTTCTACAGTAATTGCGATGGTTGTCGCCATTCCAGTCGGATTAATGGCTGCTATCTTCTTAAGTGAATATGCTTCAGATAGAGTGCGCAGAATATTAAAGCCAATACTTGAAATCCTTGCTGGTATTCCCACAATCGTATATGGTTTCTTTGCTTTTACTTTTGTAACACCATTATTAAGATCCTTTATTCCAGCATTAGACCCAACTAATATTCTAAGTCCAGGACTTGTAATGGGTATTATGATTATTCCTATGGTAGCTTCACTCTCTGAGGATGCTATGAGTTCTGTACCGAACTCGATGAGAGAAGGTGCTCTTGCTCTTGGTGCAACCAAACTTGAGGTAACTTGGAAAGTTGTTATTCCTGCTGCTATTTCTGGTATTATTGCTTCTTTCGTATTGGGAATTTCTCGTGCTATTGGAGAAACTATGATTGTCGCAATTGCAAGTGGAAGTAATAAGAACTTTACTTTTGATATTACACAATCCATGCAAACAATGACCGCTTACATCGTTGAAGTAACTGGTGGGGAAGCTCCTGCAGGTTCAACTATTTACTACAGTTTATACGCTGTTGCAATGACATTATTTGTATTTACACTCATAATGAACCTTGTTGCCCAGTATATTTCTCGTAAATATAGGGAGGAGTATTAATTATGAAATATGTAGATGTTGAACAAGTGCAAAAGAAAATGGGGTCACGTTTGTTTGCTAATAATCTTGCAAAAGCGTTATTCCTCTTAGCAACTTTGTTCGGGTTAGTCGTTTTAGTAACATTAATTTACCGTGTATATACAGATAGTATCGGATGGATTGATTTTGAATTTATTACGAATAAACTGTCAACAACTGCAGAACGAGCAGGAATCATGGGAGCCATTTCAGGTACTTTATGGTTAATGGTTGTTGTTGCTCCTGTTACAATGTTTTTAGGAGTCGGTACAGCAATTTATCTAGAGGAATATGCGAAAAATGGAAAATTAAAATCTATTATTCAAACTAATATTTCTAACTTAGCCGGTGTTCCATCAGTTGTGTTTGGTATCTTAGGATTGACTGTGTTTGTACGTAACTTTGGATTAGGGAGTGTTGTCCTAGCCGGTGGTTTAACCATGTCTTTATTGGTACTTCCAATCGTTGTAGTTGCAAGTCAAGAGGCTATTCGTGCTGTTCCGCAATATCTAAGAGAAGCATCTTACGGTATGGGAGCTACTAAATGGCAAACAATTAAAAACATTGTCCTACCAGCGGCAATTCCTGGTATTTTAACTGGACTTATCCTTTCCCTTTCAAGAGCTATAGGTGAAACAGCACCACTAGTTGTTATTGGAATTCCAGCACTGTTAATTCCGCTTCCGGATGGAATCTTTGATAAGTTTACAGTTTTACCAATGCAAATTTATTATTGGACGGTTGACTCAGCGCTTGTGGCAGAATACGCAAATCTTGCTGCTGCAACAATTGTTGTACTTTTAATCGTATTATTCTTAATGAATTCAATTGCAATCATTATTAGAAATAAGTTTCAAAATAGATTTTAATTCTTTGGGGGTTTTTAACTATGGCAGTTTTATCCGATAGCGAAAAGAAAAATGTAACGACTTTTGATAAAGCCGAGACGCCAGTGGAAAAGAAGAAAGTTGTTTATGATACAAAGGATTTAAACTTATGGTACGGTGAGGACCATGCTTTAAAAAACATTAACCTTTCTATTCATGAAAATGAGGTAACTGCGATTATTGGACCTTCTGGTTGTGGAAAATCAACATTTATTAAAACGTTAAACAGAATGGTAGAATTAATACCGGTTGTTCGTATATCAGGGGATATCAGATATAGGGAAAGCAGTATATTAGATAAAAGCTATCAAGTTGAAGATTTAAGAACAAGAGTAGGTATGGTGTTCCAGAAACCTAATCCATTTCCTAAATCAATATATGATAACATAGCTTATGGTCCTAGAATTCACGGTATAAAGAATAAAAATATTCTAGATGAAATTGTTGAGAGAAGTTTACGCGGAGCAGCAATTTGGGATGAGGTTAAGGATCGATTAAAAGAAAATGCATATGGTCTGTCTGGAGGTCAGCAACAACGTCTATGTATTGCTCGTTGTCTTGCGATTGAACCAGATGTTATATTAATGGATGAACCAACATCAGCGCTTGACCCAATATCTACTCTTAAAGTAGAGGAATTAATTCAAGATTTGAAAAAAGATTATAGTATTATTATTGTTACACATAACATGCAACAAGCCGCTCGTATTTCAGATAAAACAGCGTTCTTCTTAAATGGGGAAGTTGTTGAATATGATGTGACTGATAAAATCTTTTCAAATCCAACTGATAATAGAACAGAGGACTATATAACAGGTCGATTCGGTTAATCTAAAAAGAAAATGATCGTGCATGTCCAAGGT
Source organism: Metabacillus sp. RB-C-LZQ-3-1 (assembly GCF_058315175.1). Lineage (NCBI taxonomy): Bacteria > Bacillati > Bacillota > Bacilli > Caryophanales > Bacillaceae > Metabacillus > Metabacillus sp. RB-C-LZQ-3-1. The sequence goes on from NZ_JBZFLI010000004.1 coordinate 172,253, forward strand.
GCACGATTTTTTCTTTTATATCAATTATTAGTTATGAAAGCGTTGTATTGGGGAAAATATAATTATATGTACATAGGAGGTAATGATTGTGAGTATAAGAGAACGGTTCGATATTGATCAGCAAAAATTGAGAGATAAATTAATTGAAATTGGAAGTCTTACTGAAGTAGCTCTTAGCAAGTCAATTGATGCGTTAGAAAATCAAAATATAGATGAAGCCCTTCAGATTATTGAAGATGACTATAGGGTAGATGATCTAGATGAAGAAATTAATGATTTAGCAATTCTATTAATTGCAAAACAACAGCCTGTTGCGACTGATTTGAGACGGATAATTGTAGCTATAAAAATATCTAGTGACATTGAAAGGATGGCTGATTTTGCAGTTAATATTGCTAAGTCAACCATTCGCATTGGTGATGACCCGCTTGTCAAACCAATAGAAAGTATTAGAAAGATGCATGAGATTGCCTCGAAAATGCTCTCGCTTTCTGTAAAAGCTTATAATGAAGAGGACCTCGTGCTAGCAAAAGAAGTAGCTGATATGGATGATCAGGTTGATGAATTATATGGGGAAACGATTAGAGATATTTTAGACCTCATGTCTACTAAAAAAGATAGTTATCAACAACTTATTCAGCTGGCATTCATTTGTCGTTACATTGAAAGAACAGCTGATCATGCAACAAACATATCTGAAAGTACTATGTACTTAATTAAAGGACAGAGGTATGATTTAAATTCATAAATGACATTAATCATGTATATTAAGGATCTACTCAAAAAAAAACAGCTAAGAAATATTTCTTAGCTGTTTTGCTCTATCTTGTTATTGCTTCTGCAAGTTGTTGGAAGGTCATTCCTTTTTGAACCTCGAATGTTCCTAACTGTACTCTTGTATGGTAATTATTCTTAATTAAGTACTGATCAAATTCAAAGGAGTCGGAAATAATCGCATTTTGTTCTAGTAAATTTGAAACCTCATTAGTTGTCATTCCAGCTTTTATCGTCACATTATACTTTATTACTTCTTCTTTTGGTTCTTCTTTTGCTTTTTCTGTCGCTTGTGTTGCTTCTTTATTCTCAGATGTTTTTTCTTGCGGAACTTCTTCTGATGCCTTCTCGGTTACCTCTGCATTTTTTGATGCTAGTAATTCTTCATATTCGTCAATTGAAATGGCTGTTTGTTGTTTGCTAGTTAAAAACTTCTCTACTTCATTTTCTGAGAGTTCTTGTTTTTCAGCGTCTGCCTCTGCTTGTTGAGTACCTGATAAAAGATAGGTTCCACCAAGTACAGAGGTTGCTACAATCATGCCTGCTGCAAATGCCTGAAAGCCTGTCTTACTCATGTTAATACCCTCTCATTCTTTTCAACGATTAATTTTACTTCCTCTACAGTAGTTGCCTCTGACAATGCAATAGCCTCAAGAGACATTCCTTGACGATATTTAGCAAGTATACGTGTAGGGTTACCTTTTTCATCGTCTTGGAACGAGTTATTTTGTTGTTTTAGTGGTGTGTCATTTTGTAGTAATTCTTCTTCCACAATACGCATTTTCTTTTTTAACTTGTAGATCTCCTGCATTGCGGACAATTGAAGATGATCTAATTCTTGTTCAAGTTCTTTTACATTGTCGCGTTGGAAGAAAGAGATACCGATAAGCGCAATGCTTATAATAAACAAAATGATAATCATTATAGTCATATTTTTCACCTTCTTTGATTATTTCCCTCTACCTTTATATCATAATTCTTCATATGAAAGAAGTGATATTTTGTAGAAATTGTTGTTTTTTGACGATATTTCTTTTTTATTAAAATCAACAGACACAATTTCAATCATGTTAAGATAAAGAGAACATGATGACGAAAGAAGAGGTAACATATGAGCTCCGAATTATTTGTAAATGTCGAACGATATATAATACGAAATCATTCGTCTATTTCTGTCGATCATCTTGAAATTATTCTATACCCGGAACATATTATCATCTCATGGAACATGGTTAAGTCTACTCAAAAACTCTTAACAGACATTCTTGGTGAGGATTTTCATGATTTATTATTTATCATTAACTTGTTTAGAGTTCAAAAAAAGGCAGAAATGTTTACTTTATATATAAATGGAAGTAGTGGAACAATAGAACTTCCTTCACTATTACATGGTAGATATCACTGTGAATTAGTTGCCCATAATTCACAAAATGAAACCATTACAATTAGAAAATCTAAAACGGTCTTTATATTAGGTAATGAAAAAGAGTCAAGAAATGGAATGTGGAAGGAAATATCAGAATCTAATAAAAATACTTGGTTAACAGCTTTTTCAGGGTACACAGTATATGAATAAAATCTTAAATCATAATGGGAAAACGATCCTGCTTCTTACAACTGAATTCCATGATCAGTTGTTCGGGGGACTTGGAAGGCATGTAAATGATCTTGTTCGAACTGGTTCTAGGGATAAAATAACGTTTATAGTGATGACGATCTCTCATACAGGAAAAGAATCATATTCGGTTGAAGAAGGTATTCATATATTTCGTTTACTTCCTTGGCAAGAGAAATCAGAAGATGTATCGGATTATTTTCGAAACCTTAATTTCCGATTTATACAATTTATTCTTCAAGATCTTCACCTGCAATTTGATGTTATTCATGTTCATGATTGGTTTTTTGCGATAACGGGTTGTCAGATAAAAAAGCTTTTAAAAAAGCCTCTTGTCTCTACATTTCATTCGACTGAACTAGAACGAAAGCAATTTAATAACGGAAAAGCCATTCCTCAAATTTTAGAGTATGAAGACCAGTTGCTTCAATTCTCAGACCATATCATTGTATGTAGCGATTATATGAAAAATATTTTGATAAAGCGAAGGTCAGATCGAAATAAATCTATTTCAGTGATACCAAATGGTATTATCATAGAAGATTTTAGTAAGACCCTAAGTCGGGACGATGCTTTAAAAAGATTTCCTTTCATAAAAACACCTTTTTTATTGGGAATGGGAAGATTGGTGAAAGAAAAAGGGTTTCATGTTTTGATTGAGTCATTTTCACAAATACACAAAAATCATCCAACCTTAAAACTTGTGTTAGCAGGTATGGGGCCTTATGAAAGTGAAATTAAACAAATGGTAGACTTAAAAGGATTAGAGTCAAAAGTGATTTTCGTTGGATTTCTAAATGAACTAGAACGAAACACTCTACTTTCTAAATGCGAAATATTGGTTGTACCGAGTTTGTACGAACCTTTTGGTATAGTTGCATTAGAAGGAATGGTCTCTGCAAAACCAGTTTTAGCGTTTAAAACTGGAGGATTAACAGAGATACTCCAAGGTTCAGATAGAATGATCGTCGAACAAGTGTCAAGCTCGAACTTGGCAGATAAGTTACATTATTGTCTCCATCATTCAAAAGAAATGGAAAAGATTGCTGAGCAGGGGTATCAGGCTGTCATTGATAATTATCAATGGTTATCGATTATTAAAAAAACAATCGCGGTGTATAATAACTTGGTCTGTAAATGATATTTCTGCAAAGTATTTAAAATATAATAAAATACTTGTGGAATTTGTTTAATAAAAATGATATTATATTAAAGTCTGATTTGTTTTATAGTTTTTTATGTTTGGAGGGAAAGAAACATGCGTGTAAATATTACATTAGCTTGCACTGATTGTGGCGAACGTAACTATATTTCTAAAAAGAATAAACGTAATAATCCAGATCGTCTTGAGCTTAAAAAGTATTGCTCAAGAGAGAAAAAAATGACAGTACACCGTGAAACAAAGTAAGCAGTAGGATATTTATTCCTACTGTTTTTTGTTTATAACCACATTTAAAGGAGGCTCCTCAATTGAATAAAAGCCAATTAAGACAACTGGTAAAAAAACAATTAGAGGAATTGAATGACGATACTTTTGCAAAGGGTTGCGCGGAAATACATAAGCACCTTTTTTCACAATATCATTGGAACAAAGCAAAAACGATTTCAGTAACTATCTCTCGAGGCAGAGAAATTGAGACAAAGAATATTATCAAAAAAGCTTGGGCAGAAGGAAAACATGTTGTCGTTCCTAAATGTTACCCAAAGACAAATGAAATGGTTTTTCGCAAAATTGATACATTTCAACAGGTAGAGACAGTATTTTTTGGTTTAAGGGAGCCAATTGTTAGTAGAACGGATTCTGTAGAGCCAGAAGATATTGACCTCATGATTGTCCCAGGTCTTTGTTTTGACCGGGAAGGGTATCGTATTGGATACGGTGGCGGTTATTATGATCGTTACTTAGAGCGGTATCATCAGGATACGATTTCATTGGCATTTTCCTTTCAATTATTTAATAAGATACCAAGAGAACCTCATGATATTCCTGTCCAAGGACTTATTACAGAGCAAGGAGTAGTAAAGTAAATGTTGGTATTTGGTATCATTTTTATTATTTGCCTTTCTTATGCTGCATGGAAATCGAGAACCTTAACAAAGAGCGGTATGATAGGAGCGATGATTGTTGGTTCGGCTATTTTGATTGGATTTTCATGGAAGGGCCTTCTTATACTCGGTTGCTTTTTTGTCACCTCAAGTTTATGGGGGAAAATAAAATCAAATCAAAAAGACTCTTTACAGGATCTGTTAAAAAAGCAAGATCAGCGAGACATTGTTCAAGTGTTTGCGAATGGAGGTATTCCTGCTCTCATAGCAATTCTTTCATTGTTTGATCATAGTAATTTGATTGATTATTCAATGTTGTTCAGTATTTCTTTAGCGGCGGCTAATTCAGATACTTGGGCATCAGAAATTGGGACATTAAGTAAAAGCCATCCGAGAATGTTATTAACTTTTAAGAAAGTTGAGAGAGGTACGTCAGGAGCTGTCTCTTTATTGGGTACATTTGCAGCTTTAGCTGGAGCTTGTTTCATAGCAATCGTGGCTGTTTTTTTGTTTGATTTATCTTTTATGAATCTTATTATGATAAGTGTTTTTGGTTTCCTCGGAAATCTTTTTGATACGATACTAGGTCAAACAGTTCAGGTTAAATATAAATGTAGGGTTTGTCATAAAGTAACTGAAAAGAAAATACATTGCAGATTTCAAGGGTTGAAAATAAATTCAATTTCTTTTTTAGATAATGATGCCGTAAATATTTTATCTATTGTATTAACAACATATTTAGCATTGCTGATTCTATAGTGCATGATAATTAGAAATTGAAATAAAAGGATAAAAATTGCATTTCCTACTAAAGATATATTTAGGAGGGATGATGATGAGACGATTAATTGTACTTATAGCTGGTTCATTTGCTATTTATCGTTACCGATATCGCATTGTGAATTTTGTGTTAGGTAACCCACAGCTACGGAGATACTTTATTAATTTATCGATGAGAATACCGTTTATTCGAGACCGCTTTGTTAATCGTGCTTTCCATTGATTTTTGTATTTTAAGCTGACGTTCATAGAAATGTCAGCTTTTTAATATCCTCGTAAAAGATAAAACAGTTTTCTTTCTAAACATTTCCGGGAATTGATATAATAAAGAAAAATAAGACGGAGCGGATTATATGGAGTTTGAACAGGATTTTGTCTATTGGTCATTAATTGATCAATTAGTTGTGGATCAAAAATATACGATTTTAGCGTTATCCCAAGATGGTAACGAAATGATCCTTCAACCTTTTCGAAAAAAACAATATTCTATGATTCGATTGAGAAGGGCAGATGTTGACTGGGGAAACACACTTGCTGTTGATATCGAACAAGCAGGGAGGAGATTTGAACAACTATTAAAAAGTGGTGTAAGAGGCCCTATTACTATTTTAAATATTTATTTTTCACCTTTAGCACCAGTAGATGATTATCCTGAAGTTTTTTTGAACGGATATAGTGGGGGACGAAAAGGAAATATTGATATTACCTCGATGATGATAAGAAATGAAAATCTCGAAGAAGGTTTGGAAAAGATTCAACAAGCCTTGAACATTCATTTAGATGTCCATAGAATTCATTCCGATAAAGAAATAAAAGAGGAAGACATTAAGCTGATTCGCAAAAAAGTGATTACACATCAGAAAGAATTGAGAGATGAAGAAAGGAAATTATTTCAAAATGGGAAACCATTCTTCACTAATATTTTTCTGGCTCTGCAAATCCTTATGTTTCTTTTACTGGAGCTTAAAGGAGGAAGCACAAATACTGACACATTAATACAGTTCGGAGCGAAGTTTAACCCGCTTATTTATGAAGGAGAATGGTGGCGTTTTGTTTCGCCAATCCTTTTACATATTGGTTTTTTGCACCTGCTTATGAATAGTTTTGCTTTATTTTACATAGGACCTGCTGTAGAACGAGCATATGGGAAATGGAAGTTCTTTTTCATTTATTTAGTTGCGGGTATATCAGGATCAATCATGAGCTTTGCTTTTAGTCCTTTTCTATCTGCAGGGGCATCTGGAGCTATTTTTGGGTGTTTTGGTGCTTTGTTATATTTAGGTGTGTACAATCGAAAAGTATTTTTTAGAACAATGGGTTCCAACTTACTCATTGTAGTAGGGATAAATTTAGCTTTAGGTTTTGTGATTCCTAATATTGATAATGCAGGACATATTGGTGGACTAATTGGAGGCTTTTTAGCAGCTCTCATCGTCCAGCTTCCTCATCAGAAAAAAATACTCATAAGGTTAATTGGCATGATTGGAACGATTGTTCTCTTATTTTGTTTATTTCAGTACGGTATGAACCAAGCCAAGGAGCAGTACTCTGAATATGTCGCTATAAAAGGGCAAGAACTTATTCAAAATGAGAAGTTTGAAGAAGCTTATACGTATCTTGAGGAATCTATTTCTGCTGATCATACATCAAATGATATACTATTTTTAGTGTCAGTAGCTGCCATTCAGTTGCAAAAGTATGATGAAGCAATCGAATACTTGGAGAAAATCATTTCAGATGATGACAGCTACCACCAAGCTCATTATTACTTGGCCCTTTTATATGCTAATCAACAGAATATTGATCAAGCAATTGAGGAAGTAAAAAAAGCGTTAAAATATGATCCAAGTAATACAAAATATCAAGCATTAGAAGATGAAATGACTCGTTAATGGGTAATTTTTTGAATAAATTTAAATGGAGTTCCATCTTCAGCCTGAACAATAACAATTAAATGAGAATGATCTTTTGCAAAAAGAAGGAGAGGCATTGTACTACCAACTGGTTCGATGATCTTACCTTCTTTTGTTTTTAGTCCCATAAAATAATTTTTATACAAGCCCTCCCACAAACTGCCAATCACTTCTTGGGACTTCTCTTTAGACAATCCTGGTAATGAGTTTGTTTGATAATGAACTAGTTCAACTAAGGGGATCGGAATGTACTTCCTTTTATCAATTTGGAAATGTTGAATTAAATCATTCCAGCTAAATTCTAAATGCTGATCACTTACTTTATCTAGAATATCCTTCCACTCTTGTTCTTCTTCTGTTTGAGGAGTTTTAAATGAAAAGAGCTTTGAAAATTCCGAATCGATCACATATAGGTGGTCACTTGACATTCCTTGTACACTCCTTATTTGATCTTCATTCAAGTGAACTTCCCCGTAATGTAAACTAATTGCTTCATAATGACTGCTGTCTTCTCCACTCACTTTCTTGAACTGAGCTAGTTTTTGGCTTTGGTCTTCCCATTCTGATAGAGTTTCAACTAGTTTACCGTCTGAAAAGAGAAGAGATAAGTCTTGTCTTAGAAAAGCTTCTTTGTCAGTAAAGGATGTTACATCCCATTCAATAATATATTCATCATCATCCTTGTTTTCAACGAATTGTAATGAAGTAGAAGCTTTCGTAAATGAAACTGTATCTGTTATAGGAAAGAAAATAATACTCTCACGAACATTTTGGCCCTTTGAAAAATAAAGAAACGCAGAGGTGAATAAGGCTAGAATGATAATTAAAATCCACTTTTTATTCATTTTAATCACTCCGAGAAGGACAGGTTGCTAAAGTGTATGATTTATGGGATGAATATATGAGTATAAGCAGGAAAGAAATTATTCAGGTATGTTTTACCAATATTTCGTCAAAGATGAGTAACAAATCGTGAAGCGAAATGGAGTAAACATATGTCTAATGAAGTTGAAAAAAAAATAGCGACGAAAAGTTTACAAGAAAATACTGCTTACTTAAATGAACGCCTAGGGGTTAAAAAAAGCTTTGATGTGATCCAATTAGATCTCGAGTATGCCGGTCGGGAAATGGCCTTATTCATGGTTGATGGGTTTGTTAAGGATGACATTCTCCATTATTTGATGAAATATTTATCTGAGCTCACTCCAGAGCAGCTGGAAGAACATACCCTAGAAAAATTACTAAAAACGTATATTCCATATGTAGAAATTGATAAAACAGATGATTTAAATACAGTAGTGCATACAGTATTAGCAGGACCAACTGCTCTTGTCGTTGATGGTATAGACCAAATTATTTTAATTGATGCTCGTACGTATCCTGTTCGTGGTCCACAAGAGCCTGATATGGAACGCGTTGTGCGTGGATCAAGAGATGGATATGTCGAAACGATTGTATTTAATACTGCTTTAACAAGGCGCCGAGTGAGAGATCGTTCACTAAGAATGGAATATTTACAGGTAGGTAGGCGTTCCAAAACAGATGTGGTTGTTTGTTATTTAGAAGATATCGCTGATTTGTCACATGTAGAAGATTTAAAGAAATCTTTACAAGCAATTGATACAGATGGACTGCCGATGGGGGAAAAAACAATAGAAGAATTTATTTCTGGAAGACATTTAAACCCCTACCCTGTTGTAAGATATACGGAAAGACCAGATACAGCAGCGGCACATCTTTATGAAGGACATGTCATTGTTTTTGTTGATGGATCACCAAGTGCACTTATTACCCCAACGACCTTTTGGCACCATTTACAACATGCTGAGGAATATCGAAATAAGCCAGTTGTAGGAGCTTATTTGCGGATTGTTCGATTTATAGCTGTATGGGCGTCTATATTCATTTTACCTCTTTGGTATTTATTAGCACAAAATCAGGAGTTGTTACCGGATAATTTAAAATATATCGGGATAGAAGATCCTGGCAAAGTTCCATTACTAGTTCAATTTTTGTTGATTGAACTGGGGATTGATGTATTAAGGATGGCTGCTATTCATACGCCTTCTTCTTTAGCTACGGCATTAGGATTAGTAGCAGCATTAATGGTAGGTCAAGTAGCAGTTGAAGTTGGGTTACTCACAAATGAAGTAATCTTGTATTTGGCTATTGCTGCAATTGGTACATTTGCAACCCCAAGTTATGAATTAGGCTTGGCAAATAGGATATATCGTATCATATTACTGATTTTTACAGCATGGTTAGGCGCAATTGGTTTTGTTGTTGGATTTACAGGTTGGATTATTATGCTTGCTCGGATGAAATCATTCAATGTTCCATACCTGTATCCTTTCATTCCATTTAATTATAGAGCTATGCGGGATGTACTATTTCGCTCTCCAATGCCGTTAAAAAACAGACGTCCGCCATTCTTGCACCCGCAGGACCCGGATAGATAATCACAATACACTAAAGGCTAGCTCAATTTGAGCTAGCCTTGTCTATCTCCGATATTATGCTGCTTTTTCGAAAGAAATAGGATGACCTTTATGTTTTTTCAATTGTGTTAAGAACCAAATGAGTACGGCTAAAAAGATAATTGCACCGAAGATCATTGATGTTTGATAAGAAAGTTGGAATCCTTCAGGTGCGTAAAAGATATAAGATCCTGTTACAGCTGTCATAAATAACGCTGGAATTGAAGATATCCAGTGAAACTTTCCGTTTTTTAATAAATACATAGCTGCTGTCCATAACATGACCGTTGCTACAACTTGATTTGTCCATCCTACATAACGCCATAAAAATGTGTAATCCATTTGTGTTAATAAATATGTTGGAACTACAACAGGAATAGTCATAAGAATCGTCTTGATTTTTGAATCAAAGTTTCCGAATTTACTTAATAACTCGACAAGCATCATTCGAGACGAACGTAAAGCTGTATCTCCTGTTGTAATTGGTAAAATAATAACCCCTAAGATTGCTAATATTCCGCCAAATTGTCCTAAAGTGGTTTTACTAATTTCGTTTACAACGCCAGCTGTTCCTCCTTCGGCAAGTGCGCCTTGTAATCCGTCTGGCCCTCCGAAAAATGTCATACCAGCCGCAGCCCAAATTAATGCGATAATTCCTTCTGCAACCATTGCACCGAAAAACACTTTTCTTCCATCGCTCTCTTTCTTAAGTGTACGAGCCAAAATCGGACTTTGTGTACTATGGAAGCCGGAAATAGCACCACAAGATATTGTAACCATTAATAAAGGCCAAATTGGGATTTCTCCTGGATGTAAATTTTCGAAAGTTAGATTTGGTATGGAATGATCCATAAAGAATAAGGCAAAACCAATAGATATAGCCATAATAATTAAGATTAAGCCAAAAATAGGATAGATCTTTCCGATCAGTTTGTTGATTGGTAATACTGCTGCTAAAACAAAATAAACAAAGATAAGTAGTAATGATGATGAATAGCTTAATGGAGTAAGCTGGTCAACCAACTGAGCTGGACCTGCTGTAAACGCAGCTGCAACTAAAACCATTAAAACAATAGATACAATATTAATAATTGTTTTTACTGAATTTCCTAGATACCTGCCGACTAATGTTGGGTATTGCTCACCGCCATGCTTGATTGAAAGCATCCCAGAAAAATAGTCATGTACAGCACCTGCAAATAAACAACCTATCACGATCCAAATAAATGCTACGGGACCATATAAAGCTCCCATAATTGCTCCAAAGATAGGTCCGAGCCCAGCGATGTTTAAAAGCTGAATTAAGGAAGCCTTCCACCAACTCATTGGCATATAGTCAAGACTATCCTTTTTTGCATATGCCGGTGTGATTCGCTGATCATCTATTCCGAATACTCTTTCAACCACTTTTGAATAGACTAAATATCCAATAATTAATATGAAAACAGATAAAATAAATGTTACCATTTTATGTTCCCTCCGTAATCCCGATGTAATAAGTAACACTATTTTAAACTTGTATCTAATAAAAAACAATATATTTTTTAGAAAAAATAAATTATTCAGAAAAATACAAGAATTACTTGTTATCATTAAGAAAAATGAATCCGCTTTATAGGCAGACATTATAAGTTTTAATATATTAAAATACATTTGGAGAGAAATAAAAAAAATATATTAATCAAATATTCCATTTAATTTTAAACGTTTTCTTGACGCTTGGTTGTTTTTCTTTATACTTTATAGTAGTACTAAATTAATAGTGTAAAAGTATTTTTCAGAAGTAAGTAGGTGACCATTTGAAAACCATTTATGATGTACAACAACTGTTAAAAAAGTTCGGAACGATCATATACATTGGTGACCGTATAGCTGATTTGGAGCTGATGGAGGAAGAAATAAAACAATTGTATCAATCTAGTCTAATTGAACCAAAGGATTACCAAATGGCTATCCTTCTTTTAAGACAAGAAATCCAAAAGCTAAAGCGGTAGAATACAAAGGAGATGATACTATAGGTCATCTCAAAAAGAAATGTGAAAACGTTTGCTATAATACATATATAATAGTAGGAAAAGGTGATTTGAATGAATGAGAAATGGTTAGTGGGAATAGATTTAGGTGGAACTACAATTAAGATGGCATTTATTAATTATTATGGTGAAATTGTTGAAAAGTGGGAAATTCCAACCGATAAGACAGGAAAAACAATTACAACAGATATTGCAAAAGCAATTGATACAAAACTTGAACAACTAGGTCTTACAAAGGCTAAACTTGGCGGTATAGGGATGGGGGCACCTGGTCCTGTCAATTTAGAAAAAGGTTTAATTTATGAAACTCCAAACCTAGGATGGGTGAATTTCCCTTTGCGTGATCATATTGAATTAGAAACAGGGTTGCCTGCTATTATTGACAATGATGCAAATATTGCTGCACTAGGTGAAATGTGGAAGGGTGCAGGAGATGGAGCGAGAGACTTAATCTGTGTAACACTTGGCACAGGTGTAGGTGGAGGGCTTATCTCAAATGGAGAAGTCATTCATGGTGTAAATGGTGCAGGTGGAGAAATTGGACACATCACTGTAGTTCCAGAAGGCGGAGCTTTATGTGGATGTGGAAAAACTGGGTGTATTGAGACTATAGCCTCTGCAACAGGCATAGTAAGAATTGCTAAAGAGAAACTTCAAACTTCAGATCAAGAAAGCACTCTTAGAAATAAATCAGATATAAGCTCAAAAGATGTATTTGATGCTCTCGAGCAAGGTGACGCACTTGCTGAGGAAGTAATTGATTATGTTACGTTCCAACTAGGTCTTGTCCTTGCAAATATTTCTAATGGATTAAATCCAGAAAAAATCGTTATTGGTGGCGGGGTATCTAAAGCAGGAGATCGCCTTATCTCAAAAGTGGATCATTATTTTAAACGATTTGCTTTCCCGCGAGTGGCAAAAGCAGCTACTATATCAGTTGCAACACTTGGCAATGACGCAGGTGTCATTGGCGGGGCATGGCTTGTGAAAACAAAGCTACTGAATAAATAATGAAGAATAAACAATCATCCATAAAATGTTTAAAATAGGGACATAGTAAAAAGGAGCCTCATTTGATGAGTGCTCCTTTTTATTATTAGGGATTTTGTAAAGAAAATGTAAATAAAAATTAATTAATTTTCTGAATTTTTACACTTTATATCAAAACGAAACTTTTTAGGTTTTGAAACGTCTAATAGTAGGGTATAGAGAATAAGCTAAACATTATAATTCTATCAGGCTATTGTAATGACAGTATTAAAAAGCATTGATTTTTTGTAAAGAAAGTATTAAGATATGTTTTAGTTGTTCAACATGTAACCTAATAATTGGAAAACATAAAAGAGAAAAGCGTGATTGTCCTGTGGATGAGGAGGTAGTAGATGTGCGCAAGAAATCTTTTTCGAAAATTTCGTTTTTACTTTTAGCAACGTTATTTCTATGGGTAAAAACATATATTGTCTATAAAACTAGCTTTGATATTAAAATTGAAAATTTTACACAAGAGTTCATTCTGTTCATTAACCCATTAAGCTTTTTATTATTACTATTTGGGTTTGGGTTATTTTTGAAGGAAAAGAATCGAAACCGTTATATTTTTGGAGCAAGTATCTTTGTAACAGCCCTTTTACTTGCTAACATGGTGTTCTATCGTTTCTTTAATGACTTTTTAACAATTCCTGTATTATTTCAGACAAGCAACATGGGAGATTTAGGAAGCAGTATTACGAACCTATTTCTACCTAGTGATTTATTAATGTTTGTTGATATTGTGATTTTATACTGGTTATTAAGAAAGCCAACGTTTAGAACATCATCAGTTTTAACAAAAAAAGAAAAATTAGCTTATTTCCTTTTGGTTGCATCCGTTTTTTTCTTTAATTTAGGATTAGCTGAAGCAGAGCGTCCACAGCTTTTAACACGTTCGTTTGACCGTGAAATGCTTGTGAAAAATATAAGTGTATATAACTTCCATATTTATGATGTGGTTTTACAATCTAAAACATCTGCACAACGTGCTTTAGCAGACAGTGATAGCTTAACTGAGATTGAGAACTATGTGAATGCAAACCGTAAAGAACCACAAGCGGATCTTCATGGGGTAGCAGAAGGTCGAAATGTCATTTTATTATCACTTGAGTCCTTGCAAAGCTTTGTGATAAATGAGCAATTAAACGGAGAAGAAATAACGCCATTCTTAAACGACTTAATCAATGAAAGTTATTATTTTGAGAACTTTTATCACCAAACAGGCCAAGGGAAAACATCCGACTCAGAATTTTTAGTGGATAATTCATTATATCCATTAGGACGCGGTGCTGTATTCTTCACAAATAGTAATAACGAGTACACAGCAACACCAGAAATTTTAAAAGAACATGGATATTACTCTTCCATTTTCCATGCGAATAATAAAAGTTTTTGGAATCGTGACTTGATGTACCAAGCATTCGGGTATGATCGTTTCTTCGATGTTAATGATTATGAAGTAACAGAAGAAAACTCCATTGGTTGGGGATTAAAAGATATTGATTTCTTTGAACAATCTGTTCAGCATATCGATGAATTACCACAGCCATTTTATACTAGATTAATCACATTAACCAATCACTTCCCATTTGAGCTTGGGGAAGAAGATCGATTCATTGATGAATTTGATTCAAATAGTAAAACATTAAACCAGTATATTCCAACAGTTCGATATATGGATGAAGCTGTTAAACATTTCTTTGAGGAATTAAAGAAAACAGATGTTTATGAAAATTCAATCATTATTTTGTATGGTGACCATTATGGAATCTCAGAAAATCATAATGTGGCCATGGAGAAGTTCTTAGGAAGAGAAATTACTCCATTTGAGACGATTCAATTACAACGTGTACCATTTATTGTTCATATTCCAGGGGTTACAGATAAAAATCCTAAAACATTTACAAAAGTGGCAGGACAAATTGATATCCGCCCTACGATTATGAGCCTACTTGGAATTGATACGAGTGATCACATTCAATTTGGTACAGATGTTTTTTCTGATGACAAATTATCATTTACTGTACTAAGAGATGGCAGCTTTATCACAGAGAATAATGTTTATACAAGAGGCTTCTGTTATGACAAAGAAACAGGTGAGCCAACAGATCAATCTGTATGTGATCCATATATGGAAAAAGCAAAACAAGAATTGAATTATTCGGATGAAGTTATCTATGGGGACTTACTCCGTTTTTATGGAGATAATAAAGCTGAAGTAGATACTAAAGAGACAATAGAAAACAAAAAAGATTAATGAAGAAGGGACTGGCTACATTTAGTCAGTCCTTTTCTTATCAATTTAATTATTCTTAAGTAATGTATAACAAATGACCAAGGCTAACATAGTCTATAGTAAGTAAATAGATTAATGGAGGTTCAGGCTATGATCATTTGCTTAAATAAAACCATTTTACTCAAAGAACTTTCAGAACACTTACAGCTAGATCGTCAGCTTATAATGGATTGTAATAAAAATATGAAGTTTCAAAAGAAATTTGATGCTAATACAAAATTAGAAGTACCCATGAGTTGTATTCAAAGAATAAAAGATCATTCTTTATTTCATATACCAGAGAATAAAGGTTCGATAGATGATCATTATCTATATACAAATAAGCCTTATGATTCTGAACTCCTATATGAGGACCTTGAGAAACTAGAGATTATGTATCCTTTTATTAAGAAGAATGTGATTGGTTATAGTGTATTAGGGAAACCGATAATTGAATTGAAAATAGGGAATGGCCCAAAAAAAATTCATATGAATGGATCTTTTCACGCTAATGAGTGGATTACAACAAGTATTATGATGCATTGGCTACATGAATATCTTGAACTTTTATGTAAAGAGTCGTCAATGCAAAATCAAAACGTGTTAGACCTTTATAATAAAACGACAATTTCCTTTGTTCCAATGGTAAATCCAGATGGCGTTGATCTTGTATTAAAGGGATTACCTGATCAAACTGATTATGAAGCAGCACTTTTACAAATGAATGATTTAAGTATTGATTTCTCACAGTGGAAAGCTAACATTAGAGGGATAGATCTTAACAATCAGTATCCAGTTAATTGGGAGATTGAAAAGAAGCGGAAAATACCAAAAACACCGGCTCCACGAGATTACCCCGGTGATGCTCCACTTACAGAACCTGAAGCAATTGCACTTGCAAAATTAGTAGAGAACTCAAGTTTTGATCGGGTCCTGGCGTTTCACACGCAAGGGGAGGAAATTTATTGGGGGTATTTACGTAAAGAACCAGAGGAAGCTGAACACATTGTCAAAGAGTTTGAGAAACTTAGTGGTTATAAAGCTGTGAGAGATATTGATAGTCATGCTGGATTTAGAGACTGGTATGTGAATAAATGGAGAAAGCCCGGTTTTACAATTGAACTAGGTAATGGAGTAAACCCTCTTCCATTTGAGCAGTTTGATGATATTTTTAAAAAGAGTAAAGGAATCTTCTATTCAGCACTTTATATGTGAAAAATAGTAAAAAGGATGAGTGTCTAATTTTGTATATTAAGGCATTCATCTTTTTTGAAATTTCCAGAAGGTGTAACTAAGTTTTACCCATTTGGACACGTTTTTTACATGGCTTTTTAATAAAGAGTATGTTACGTTAAGTGAGGAATCTTACCGAGAGGTTATTTAATAAATTAAGAGAAAATTGAAACGTTTTTTGTTTAAATACGTATATTTAAATAAGAAACGATATATAGTTTTAATGATTTTAAGGAGAGCTAGGTGAAAAAACGTTGATGAGATTAACAAAAATTTTTTCAATCATGTTGTTAATCGAGCTTCTTTTGTCAGGGTGTATTCCATCTCATCAACAAGAGAATAGTCAAGAGCTACAACCAAATAAAGAGCGGATCATTTCAGAAAAAGAACCGGAAAATCAGCTCAATGAAAAAAACATGAAGCTTCAATTAAAGGTAAAAGAAGAATTATTTCATTCAGTAACTGATTGGCTAGACGATGAAACAGTGTTTTATATCATAAACAATGCTGAGGGATCTGAAATACATACATACAACCTCTATACAGGAGAATCACAAATATTTTATAAATCAGATGCTCCAATTGTCCAAATGGAGGCAAATGAAGATAAAAGTTTGTTTTTAGTCCATACAAGTCCATCAAGCTACGAGGCAGAATTACTCTTTTTAAATCGTGATGGAGATATTCAGTACCAGACAAAGCTTGAATCATTTGAACTTTCATTTACATGGAATCAATTCAATCATCATCAACTTATTGTTACAAGCTTTAAAGAGGATTGGTCGTACCAGACACAACTGATCGATATACAACACAGACAGATAATTGAAAATCCAATAGACATCCCATTTATCCAATGGGTAAGTAATCAGAAAGTGTCTTATTTAAAATGGGATCAAGAAGAACCTTCCTTGACAGCACCATTATATTTACATAACCTTGAAGATCAGTCTGAGACAATGATTTCTGAAAATGTTGTAGCTAATACTAATTTTAAAAATCTATTAACAACAATTGAATTAATTGACGAAACTGGTACAGCCGTTGTTCGTTTTTATGATATTGAAGACCAAAAAAGGATAGCTGAAATGCCTACACGATTGGTTGCTCTTTATTCTGATTGGTCTATTCCTTATCATGATTTTAATAGCACAGATAATCTGTATTACATGTTTGAGGTAAATGAAGAGAAAAATGATTATTCCTTAGTTTCTTTTTCACCGAAAACGAGTGAGAAAATGATCGTTATTGAAAGCATTGAGAATTTTCCAATCAAACTTTCACCAAATGGAGAATTCGCCCTTTATGGCCCAAGATTAGAAAAAATCATTGATCTAAAAAATAAGACAATAAAAGAACTAATTTCATTGAATTAAATGTGAAAGGACGATGTTAAGATGGCAATTGTAGACATAACGGTTATCCCAATAGGAACAACAACGCCAAGTGTTAGTGAATATGTAGCTGATATTCAACACATTTTAAAGAGGTTTGAGGAAGAGGGGAAAATAAAATATAAATTAACCCCAATGAATACGATCATTGAAGGAGAACTTCCTACTCTTTTTGAGGTTATAACAGCAATACATGAGACCCCATTTCATAAAGGAATACAAAGGGTTGCAACAAATATTAGAATCGACGACCGAAGAGATAAAACTACAACGATGGAAGGCAAGCTTGCAAGTGTTGAAAAGCACATGAAATAACGAGTAAAAAACCCCTTAGCAGCTGCTAAGGGGTTTACATTTCTTATTAATGCGCTGTAGGAAATCCATGATGGATAAATGTCATTACAGCAAACCATCCGAATACAGCTAATGTACCAAATGCAAAGAACGCACCAAGAAGGTTCTTGTCTTTAAGTGAACGAATAAGTCCGAAGATCGCAAGAATGGTTACTAGCGCGAAAATAATAACTAAGCCCATTAAAAAGCCCCCTTACTCTATGTAGATCATTTTTAAAAAGCGTGTTTGTTTGAAAACAACAATACTAAATAACAAGTCCTTCTAATATTTTAATCGGTTTCATAGCGTTTGTCGAGTTTATTTTCCATATCTGTCAGATTGCAACCATTGCATGATTATCTTAACCATTCTTATTCTTTTTTAAGCAATTATGAGATTATCAACATTTGTTAGAATAGTGTACAATATAATCAATTGAAAAATTGGAGGAATGAATGATGAAATGGAGACAACTTCCGTTAGGTCCCTTACAAACAAATTGTTATCTTTACTTTAATGATAAGAAAGAATGCTTAGTCATTGACCCGGGTGGCGATGGAAATAAATTAATTAGCATTCTTCAACAACAACAATTAAAACCCATCGCGATCCTTTTAACTCATGCTCATTTTGACCACATAGGTGCAGTAGATGATGTTCGAAAGCAATGGAATATTCCTGTATATGTACATAAAAATGAAAAAGAATGGCTATCTGATCCATCCCAAAACGGATCGCAATTCTTTATGGCTGGAGCAGTTTCTGTATCAGATCCAGATGAGCTGATTAAAGGAGAAGGTAGGTTAGAAATAGGAAGCTTCGTTCTTCAAGTTTATGAAACACCTGGACATTCACCTGGAAGCGTTTCTTTTTATGCTAAAGAAGCGGACGTTGTGTTCTCAGGAGATGCCTTATTTGCTGGAAGTATTGGTAGAACTGATTTACCAGGCGGGAATCATGACCAATTACTAAATAGCATCCATAAAAAACTTCTTACTTTACCAGAAGAAACAATTGTTTTATCAGGGCATGGACCTGAAACAAGCATAGAACAAGAAATGGAAACAAACCCGTTTTTAAATGGATTTTAACATCAAAAAACAGGCAGCAATACTTGACAGCTGCCTGTTTTTTGATGAAATTAATGTCCCATATTTTGTCCTGGAATCATCATAAATGTTGTCCAGTACGTAAATCCGACAAAGAAGATCGTGAGGTAAGCACCAAAAATGTAAATGTACATGCGCTCGGATAATTTTAAGTAAGATAAGAAGACAAAAAATCCAGTTTGTCCGAAAAAGAGTAAGGAAGTAGTCTTCATGTCTCCAAGATAAAACATTACTGCGAAGATTCCTGTCCAGAAACCTAATACTCGGAACATACGATCCATATGTATCCCTCCTTTGTTGACTTTGCCTCAAGCTGAAAATGAGTCATTAATACAAAAATCTGATCTTAAAAGTGCACAAAAATCATCTTCATAAAGATCGCTTTTGACAAATAATAGTATGACATACAAGTCCACCACTCTAATTATTATAATGTACCCATTATATAATTGTAAATAGCGTTTACAAGCTAGTATTCACAAACTAAAGAGAAAATAAAGATGGGAAAAAAATGTTCAATTGAAATTTAGATTAAAAATGATCTAGATGGTTAAAAAGACGTTTGCTAATGATTGCAAACGTCTTTTAAAGAAAGAAATTTTGTACTTAGTTTTTGCGTCTAACTCCTCGAGGTCATAAGACGAATTTGGAATTGAAGACAAAGAACACTTCTATTCCAAATCGTCTTATACTTGCCGGGATTGATTAAGGAGCTTACGCTTTTATTAATTAGCTGGGCTAGCTGGATTCGAACCAACGCATGACGGAGTCAAAGTCCGTTGCCTTACCGCTTGGCTATAGCCCAATGTTCCTCATTTGATGGTCAGGTTAAAGTATCAACCTTTCTCGTAAATTATTATGTGTAATTTTCCATTATCTATACAAAATAATGAAAAATTTGTTACACAAAATACAAAAATTTTAGTATTAGCCATGGCAAATTGTCATTATCGTGATGTGCGAACTCTGAGAATGTTTTGTACAATGATTTTATCTTAAGGGAAGGAGTAATCAAGGTGCAATCCATTGAACTGATTAGTGAGCGTATTATTGAAGAAGCCTGCGCGTTACGTGCATCAGATATCCACATCATACCAAAGGAATATGAGACTCTTATACAGTTTAGAGTTGATGATGATTTAATTGAAAAGCATTCTATGAAAAAGGAGATTTGCGGTCGCATAATATCACATTTGAAATTTCTTGCCTCAATGGATATTGGAGAAAGAAGAAGACCGCAAAATGGGGCTTTGTCTCTTTCAACAACCAACATTAATGTTCATTTAAGACTTTCAACATTACCCACTATTCATGAAGAGAGTCTCGTGATACGAATTCTGCCTCAAGAAAAAATACCACCTATTACTCACTTATCTTTATTTCCTGCTACCACAAACAAACTACTGTCTATCTTAAACCACTCACATGGATTAATGATTTTCACAGGTCCAACCGGATCAGGCAAAACGACAACATTATACTCACTCATCCACTACGCAAAGAGACATTTTAATCGAAATATCATCACTCTTGAAGATCCAGTTGAAACAAAAAGTGAAGAGGTGCTGCAAGTTCAAGTCAATGAAAAAGCCGGCATTACCTATGCAGCTGGCTTAAAAGCAATTTTAAGACATGACCCAGACATCATTATGGTTGGAGAAATAAGGGACCGGGAAACAGCTCAAATTGCTATAAGGGCTAGTCTAACAGGACATTTGGTACTCTCGACGATGCATACAAGAGATGCGAAAGGAGCCATATATCGCTTACTGGAATTTGATGTGAGCCTTTCTGAAATCGAACAAACGTTAATAGCAGTTTCAGCCCAAAGGCTAGTTCAACTAAAATGTCCTTTTTGTGAAGGTAATTGTTCTCCATTTTGTAAAAAGCTTAGACAAAAAAGACGATTAAGTATTTATGAGTTACTGTATGGAAGAAATCTTACAGCTGTCATAAAGGAGGCAAAAGGAGAAATAAGTGAATACCATTACCCAACGTTAAAAGATGTGATTAAGAAGGGGATAGCTTTAGGGTACCTGTATCCGAATTCGTATGATCGATGGGTATTTCATCATGAAGAATAAAAAATGGACATTAAAAGATCAAACAATGATCCTTAACAGATTAAGCTCCTTGTTAGACAAAGGATACACATTAAATGAAGCACTAAACTTTATTTATTTAAATGAACATGGATATAAAAAAGCAGACTTATCCCATTGTCTAAAACACCTTTCATCTGGAAATACGTTTCGGTTAGCTCTTAGTCAACTCCATTTTCATCGTGATGTGATCAGTTATCTTTATTTTGCAGAACAACATGGTGATTTAGAATTTTCATTACGCGAATGCAGTGATATATTACAAAAAAAAATCACGCAGTTGGACAAGCTTGGAAAGTTATTACGGTATCCAATCTTTCTTTTATTCACAGTGGGGATCATCTTGTCAATTGTTCATTTTTTCATAAGTCCACAATTTGACCAGATGTATCAATCGATGAATATTGAAACAAGTTTCTTCTCAATTTTTCTCGTTGTTACTTTTTCAACTCTAAAATGGTCTGGTTTTCTAGTTGCAGGTCTATTCATCGCATTATTAGGTTATTACTTTTTTATTTTTCGAAAGAAGACGATTGAAAAACAAATGCTGATTCTAATAAAAATACCGATTATAAAAAGACTTTTTATGATTCTACATAGTTATTTTTTCTCTTTACAGTTAAGTAATTTGTTAAAAGGGGGAATGTCTACCTTTGAGAGTTTAAAAGTATTTCAAAATCAGGACCTATTGCCGTTCTTTAAAGTGGAAGGAACTCATTTAATTAATAGGCTAAGTGCTGGAGAACAATTGCACACAATTATTGAAAAACGGGGCTTTTATGAAAAGGAGCTCCCATTAGTAATTTTACATGGACAAGCAAATGGACAGCTCTCAAGAGAACTTTATACTTATAGCCAACTCATTATAGAAAAGCTGGAGCAAACAATTATTAAAATAATAACCTTTATTCAGCCAGCTATTTATGGATTTGTTGGTGTTATTGTCTTGTTCGTCTACTTATCAATGCTGCTTCCGATGTATAAAATGATGGAAAATTTATAGGAGGGTCCAATGAAAAAAGAAACAGGTTTTACATTAATCGAGAACCGTTGCACAAAATTTCTCAGTAAAATAAAACAAAATAGTGAATTCGGGTTCACCTTAATAGAAATGTTAGTCGTACTTCTAGTCATCTCAGTTTTATTGCTTATTACAATTCCTAATGTTACGAAACATAATCAAGGTATTCAAAAGAAGGGGTGTGAAGGATTAATAAATATGGTTCAAGCCCAGGCAACATCTTATCATATTGACAACCAGAAAATTCCAACATTAAAAGATTTAATCGATGAAGGATATTTACGCGAACAACCAATATGTCCTAATGGAGATAATGTTGTCATTTCTTCTACTGGAGAGGTTGGAATCTAAAGGTGAAGCTTGAGGGTGAAAAAAATGGTTTTACCTTGATAGAATCGATTTTGGTCCTATCGATTGTAAGTATTATGAGCTTTGTTCTTATTACTAATATCTTGCCGATTTACAATCAAAAAGTAATTGATACGTTTTTGCATCAATTTGAAAAGGACATGATGTATGCCCAGCAATATGCGCTAGTAAATGAACAATTAACTTATATTATTTTTGTACCAACCGAGAATAGATACTCCATTGTAAGAAATAGGGTAAGCGAGCCACTTGTAAAAAGGGAATACAATGAGGAGATAACTATACAGGCTACAAACTTCTCAAATCGGATTGGCTATAATGGAAACGGATCGATCCAGAAGGGTGGGACTATTTATATTTCATATAAAGCACAAACGTATAAGGTGGTATATTATCTTGGAAAGGGTCGATTTTCTATTCAAAAATTGTAGGGGATTTTCCTTAGCAGAAACTCTAACAGCCTTTAGCATTTGGTTGTTGGTCGTTACGATTTTAATACCACAGCTTGTTTTATTAACACAAGAACGCGCTAACACAAAGCAATCTTTAACAGCAATAAAATTATTACACGAAAAAATACAATATATATCCTTTCAAAATAATAATAAGACAAATGAAACGATTATTCGGGACAATATAGCCTACAAACTCATATGGAAGGAGGATATGTCGGATAAAAAAGCCTGCTTGGAATGGACAAATTATTATAAAAAAACTAAATCAATTTGCCTTCTTGTGCCATAATGAACGGGGGTATACAATATTGAATTTGTTACTTACCTTCCTCATATACATATTCATTATTTCATCAATAACAATCGTGTTTCACTTTTTAGTATCGCAATCCAAACATCCTAATGATTTAAAACCATATGAATGGGAGCTTTTTGTTATTCAGCTCCATCGAGAAATCAAAGAATCAAGTGATATTACGGTCAATGAGTCAAACATAACATTTATTAATAAACAAGGCCAAAATATTAGTATCAATAAATACAATAATCTAATAAGAAGACAGGTTGAAGGTCTAGGTCATGAAATTATGTTATTAAAGGTTAAGGCTGTTTCTTTCAAACAAAGTGATTCAGGTTTAGAATTATCTGTTGTTAGTGAAGCTGGAATAAATTATTCACATATTTTCCGTTCGTATAAGGAATTAGTAGAATTATGAAAAACCAAAGAGGATTTATTCTTCCTAGTGTTATGGTCATTGCCTTATTTTGTTTATTGATCGTAGCGCATATTTCAACACTTTTAATTAGCGAAAAGAAATTTTTTGAAGAAACGAAGCAATACTATCTACTTGAAAACTTAATGAATGCTGCAGTAAAGAAATCAATAAGTGACTTAAAAAAGGGGGAAGTAGAGGTTGATGATCCTACTATCTTTCATACGAATTACGGCTATTTTTCTTATACAGTTTCAACTAATGATGAAAGGATATATGAGGTTCAATTAATATGTCAAACCAATGAAAATAAAGAATATACAGCATTATATCGATTTGATCGAATAAAAAATGAAATCATATTCTGGTCTGAATATTAAGAAATATGGTATTGTAGAAAGAAAACATGGAGGACCAAAGTGTTGAAAGCAATTTATTTAACAGGTTTTATGGGAGCGGGCAAGACGACTGTAGGAGAACAGCTAGCAGCTGAAATGAATCTTCCAGTCCTAGATACAGATCAAGAAATTGTGAAGAAATTAAATAAAAGCATAAAAGAAATTTTTGAACAACAAGGTGAGCGATTTTTTCGACTTGAAGAAACAAAAGTATTAAAAGAACTTCCAACTGAAAATTTCATTATTACAACAGGTGGAGGCATCGTCATAAAGGAAGAAAACAGAGCCTGGATGAAAGAACATGGTCATATTGTCATGCTGCACGCTCATATTGATACAATTTATGAACGAGTTTATTCTGATCAAAATCGACCCCTAGCAAGCAAAAAATCAAAGGACGAGCTATATCAACTTTACAAATCTCGTGAAAACTTCTACAAGGACTGTACAATGTTAATCGAGACTGATCAGAAGAATATTGAAGATATTGTGAAAGAAATCATTACGCGACTAAAAGAAAACGAAATTGGAAATAGATAGAGGTAGAAACCAATTAATAATTGAGGTGTATTGCCTTGTCTACAAATGACTATGTAAAATATGTAACACAGCAACTGGTTAAATACATGGATACCCCAAAAGAAACAAGAAAACAGCAAAAAGAAGAACGGAAAAATCAAGATTCTTCAACAGCATACTATAGCAACCGCTGGTTCGGTGTATTGCCATTTGCCTTTAAACTTTTTATGAATAAAAGAAAGCAACACTAACTAAAGGCATCAACAAAAAAGCTGACAATGACTATGTCAGCTTTTTATGCTTCAGGAATAACTTGTATCTTTTTAATTTCACCAGTTTCTGAATCAAAAGTAATTGTAGTGTAAACGGCAAAGTCCTGCATACCTTCACGCAATGTTAACCGATATTGTTTAACGGTAATATCCTTTTTCTTTTTATCCCAAATTTTTTGTGAAAACAATACCTGTGATAGCGGATATCGTTTTTTTGTTTCCTTTACAGCAACATCCTCCCACGTTTTTTGAGAAACTGCTTGAACCTCAGGAGAAAATGAAACCTGCATCGTCGTAAATCCGAATAAAGCAGTAAGAAGAAATATCCATTTTTTCACGTATGAACACCATCCTTACTACATATTTTTACCAAAGGAAATAAATTCATACATCGGAATAAATGTGATACTTATTAGTCATTTATACTTTTTTATAAAAAAATAGGTGATTCTGATAAACTAGAAGGGGATACAACAAAAATAATATCCATTCAATATCATTTACCATTGTACTTTTTATTTGATTGATGACAAGCCTGATTATGTTTATCATGTAAGGAGGGGGTATTCTTATGGAAGGTTTTATTTTATTGATTATATTTATTACATGTTTATTTATTGTTGGCGCACTGGTTATAAGTAGTAAATCCAAAAATAATACTAAGGACCGAAAAGAAAATTCTACTTTTATTCCTCCAAATTTCATTGGAGACTCTCATAACAAGAATGATCATCATGATTCATCTGATGGACATGGTGGAGATTTTGGAGGAGGAGATGGTGGCGGAGGCGGCGGGGATTGAAGCAGCATCCATCATCAACTGGAAGAATAAAAGGTCGTCATAAGACGGCCTTTTATTCTTCAGAGGTTCCACCTTGTTGAAGAAATGCTTGAATTTGATCAAATGATAATCCAATCTGTTTTGCTTCTTGAATTAATTCCACCCATTCAATATCAATCTGATTTTTGGTGTATTGCTCTTTCACTTCCGTCATTCGGCTTGTCCTCCTGAATAAGGGTGTTTTGGTTTTGATCATTAGCTTCTTTCCACTTTCGAAATTTGAGGTAATCACGAAACTCTCTAAAATCATTCTTACTCATGCCTTCTTCAATTGCTTTATGTAACAACTTACTCCACTCATCATCAAAAACAAACTCATTTGAGTGATCAAAAGCAGGGGATGATCCTAATAAATCTTCTACCTCTATTTCAAGAGTTAAAGCTATCTTTCTTAAGAATTGAAGAGAGGGATTTTTTTGCACATCTCGTTCAATGTAGCTTAAGTAAGATTTTGATACACCTGCTAGCTCAGCTAATTCACTAATCGAATATCCCTTCTCCAGCCTCAACTCCCTTAATCGTTCTCCAACCATGCTTTGGTCTCCTTGTCATCTATTGTTACAAAATTTCCCTCCATAAAGTTCATTATATGAAACAAATCGTTCTTAATAAAATCAAGGAATCATATGTAAATAAGAGATATTTAAAGAATAATAGAAAGAAACGTTCTTTTTAGCGAAAAAATGGTAAATTTAAGAGTTTTTTAAATTTTAAAAATTAACATATATTTGTAGTGAGTATAATACGCTTATTTTATGCACAGCAATGAATCTTTAATACTATTTAGACAAACATAAAACTATAAACTATTAAAGTCAGAAAAATACATAAAATTCATTAAAAAGGATTGACTTGTTCTTTATAGTAAACTATCCTATTTTTAGAGAAAAAAATATGAGGTTATTTACATAGGCGTTCTTAATTACGAAAAGTAGGTGGGAAATGTATGTCTAGCTTTCAAAAGCTTGATGATAAACGTTTAAATGAATTTAAGCAGCCAAAAGAAATCGATTTGAAAGAAGTTTTTATGATCATCAAAAGGTACTTATGGATAATCTTACTTATTACGATTATTTCAACTTCTGCTGGTGCCTTTTACTCTGTGTCAACATACAGTCCTTTGTATCAATCAACAGCCAGAATTATTATTGGGGCTGATAATACATTTATTACAACATTAAAAGTGATCATTCAGGATTCTACTGTGTTAGAGAAAGTTGTGCAAAAATTAGACCTTCCTTATTCTGCAGAGTCTCTAAGTGGAAAAATTAGTGTTGAAAGTATAGAGAATTCTCAAGTCGTAACGATCAGTGTTGTTGACTCTGACCCTGGGCAAGCTGCGACGATAGCAAATACTGTTGCTGAAACCTATAAAAATGAGATTCCTAAAATAATGGATTTTAAGGATGTTAGATTATTATCAGAAGCAAAGGAAATTCCAATTCCTATTAACGAGGATCAAGACAGAACGATAATTATTGCTTTTATAGGAGGCATTGTCATTGGGATTGGGCTTGCATTTTTACTAGATTCTCTAAACAACAGTATTAGAAAAGAGTATGAAGTAGAAGAACTACTCAGTATACCTGTTCTCGGAACAGTGAATAAAATGAAAAGGAAGAATATGCAGAAGAAAAAAGGAAAGATAACAAGTTTTGAACAAAGGAGTGAGACATTTGGTTCTTAAACTAAACAAGAAAAAGGTTCTGAAGGAAATGACAAAACGCCATTTTGTTACATACACTAACCCTAGTTCAGAAATTGCGGAGCAGTATAGAACAATTAGAACCAATATTCAATTTTCTTCCATAGATCATAAGTACAAAACATTAATTATTACATCACCATCTTCATGCGAGGGGAAAACAACATCAGCCATTAATTTGGCGATCTCAATTTCACAACAAGGTGAAAGAGTATTATTAATAGATGCAAATCTGAGGAAACCTAAATTACATATTTCTTTTAACCTAAAAGACTCTTATGGTCTAACGGATGTGTTAATGAGGAAAGTTGAATTAGAGGAAGCTATTTTTCAAACTCAAATTGGTAAATTGGATTTGTTAACCAGCGGTATTATTCCATCGAATCCTACGGAAATTATTGGGTCAGATGCAATGAGATATTTTATTAAAGATATAAAAGAAGAGTATGATACGGTCATTTTTGACTGTCCTCCAGTACTTGAAACAACTGATACGAAGCTATTAGCTAGACAATGTGACGGAGTTATTCTAGTAGTAAAGAGTGGTAAAACGGATAGAGAAAAGGCTGTAGAAGCAAATCGATTATTGCATTTAGTAAGGGCAAAAGTTTTAGGAGTTATATTAAACGAAAGAGCCTAGTTTTTTCGCTTTGTGTTCGTTATTAAGAATATATTCAGGCGATGTCTCCTTGCCATTATCAAAGGAGGCACTCGGCCATGCTGTGGGTAGAAATACCTTAGACGCGTGTCGTCAATAGTATGGTGTGAGGAAGGGTTAGATGCCCTATTAAATTAAAATAATCACTTATAAATCTTAAATTTCGAGACTTATAAGTGATTATTTTAATAAAGGAGCTGAACCTATGAAAGAATTTGATCGCTTTCCTAAGGTGATGAAAAAGCTCGTGCGATACATAAACCAGGATGCATCATTAGAACAGCTTGAGCAATTCAAAAAAGAGCTTGATTATGCAATCAAAAAAAGAACGATTATGTTAAAGAAAACAACAGAAAATTAAATAAGGAGGTGAGGGCCATTGTCATATCGGAGTCGAATTTGGTTACTTATTGGATTAGATTCACTGATTGTCTTATCGACCATTTATTTTAGCAATGCATTAATAAACCCGAGTTTACAGGCATTAACTCTTTCTGTTTTTGTGATCTCAATAACATTATTGTTTAGTCATCATCTATTTTCTTTTTTATTTAAGCTTTATAAAAAGGCCTGGGAATATGCTAGTATTGGTGAACTCATCATTATATTTAAAGTCATAACTTATACGATTATCGTAACAGCAGTTGTCCAACAAATTGTTCAAAAACAAATTGATTTTCGTATATTAGCCATAACATGGATGATACATCTTCTTTTAATAGGTGGTTCAAGATTTCTTTGGAGAATTTATCGTGATACATATCTGAAACATGCAATAAATAAAAAACGCACTTTAATCATCGGTGCGGGTGCAGCCGGAACAATGGTAGCAAGGCAGCTTCTTCAAAACCACGATGCAGAACTTATACCTGTAGCATTTGTTGATGATAATGTGAACAAGCAAAAGTTAGATATTTTAGGCATTCCTGTTATAGGGGGTGTTAATGAAATAGAGAAAATCACAAAAGAACTTAACATTGCAAATATTGTTATATGTATTCCATCTTTAAGTAAAAAGCAGCTCAATCATATTTTTAAAGAATGTGCTAAAACAAATGCAAAAACACAAATGATTCCAATGCTCGAGGATTTAATGACTGGTAAAGTATCTGTTAATCAATTTCGTGATGTTCAGGTTGAGGATCTTCTTGGACGTGATGCGATCGAACTCGATATTAATAGTATAAGTGAGTATGTGTCTAATAAGGTTGTACTTGTTACTGGGGCAGGTGGTTCAATTGGCTCTGAAATATGCCGGCAAATTTCTACATTCCATCCCAAAACATTAGTTTTACTTGGACATGGCGAAAATAGTATTTATACAATTGAAATGGAGTTAATAGATTCATTTAAAGATACTGGGATCGAAATCAAGACAGAAATTGCTGATCTTCAAGACTTTGACAAACTCCTAAAGGTAATGGATATTTATAAACCTCATGTGGTCTATCATGCAGCAGCACATAAGCATGTACCACTAATGGAACGAAGTCCTGAAGAAGCTGTGAAAAATAATATCATTGGAACTAAGAATATCGCACAAGCTGCAAGTGTACATAATGTTGAGACCTTTGTCATGATCTCAACGGATAAAGCTGTTAATCCAACGAGTGTTATGGGCTCCACAAAACGACTTGCTGAAATGCTTATTCAACATTTTGATCAGATTAGTTCAACAAGATTTGTTGCTGTTCGATTTGGTAATGTGTTAGGAAGCAGAGGCAGTGTTATACCTCTTTTTAAAAAGCAAATTCAAAATGGAGGTCCTGTTACTGTTACTCACCCCGATATGGTACGTTACTTTATGACAATTCCGGAAGCATCAAGATTAGTGATTCAGGCAGGAGCTTTAGCAAGAGGCGGCGAGATTTTCGTTCTTGATATGGGTGATCCTGTGAAAATTGTAGATCTTGCAAAAAACTTAATAAAGTTATCAGGTAATAATATTGATGAGATAGGCATCGAATTTACTGGAATGAGGCCTGGTGAAAAATTATTTGAAGAACTTTTAAAGAAAGATGAGATTCATGAAGACCAAATTTATCCGAAAATCTATATTGGAAAAACATCGCAACTATATATAGAAGAAATAGATTACATTATTAATAATTTTAGATTGCTAGAACGAGAGCATTTAAGAAACATGCTTTTAGATTTAGCTAACGAGCGAGTAAGTTATCAAAAGAAATTAGTGTCAGTTTAAAGGAGAGTGCAAAGGTTGAAGGTTAGAAAGGCGATCATTCCTGCAGCAGGATTAGGAACAAGATTTTTACCAGCAACAAAAGCAATGCCAAAGGAAATGCTTCCGATAGTAGATAAACCAACAATTCAATATATTATTGAAGAAGCGGTAGAATCAGGGATTGAAGATATTATTATTGTTACGGGGAAAGGAAAGCGGGCGATTGAAGATCATTTTGATCACTCTTTTGAATTAGAACACACTTTGTTAGAAAAAGGGAAAATGGAGTTATTAAGTGAGGTTCAAAAGGCATCCCAACTTGTAGATATTCATTATATTCGTCAAAAGGAACCACGTGGGTTGGGGCATGCGATTTGGTGTGCGCGTAAATTCATTGGTGATGAGCCGTTTGCTGTTCTTCTTGGTGACGACATTGTCAAAGCTGAAAAACCGTGCCTAAAGCAAATGATTGAACAGTATGAGAGATACAATGCATCGATCATTGGAGTTCAACATGTAAAAGATGAAGAAGTATCGCGATATGGAATTGTAGATGCAATGGAAATTGGGGAAAGGTTCTATAATGTTAGCAATCTAGTCGAAAAGCCAAAGCAAGAAGATGCACCTTCAAATTTAGCCATTATGGGACGTTATATCCTAACCCCGAAGATTTTTGAAATGCTAGAAAAACAACAACCGGGTTCTGGCGGAGAAATTCAATTAACAGATGCAATCGCAACATTAAATCAATTTGAAGCCATTTATGCGTATAACTTTGAAGGGAAACGTTATGATGTAGGAGAAAAAATGGGCTTCATCCAAACAACAATTGAACTTGCTTTACAGCGGGAAGATCTTAAACATGATTTATTAGACTTTTTATGCAATGTCATTGAAAAAGAAGTAACAGAGATTTAACACCCTTACCATTGGGTGTTTTTTTCATGTTCAAAAAAGGGTGAAAACAATGGCAAATAAAGTATTATTCTGTGCTACCGTTGATTATCATTTTAAAGCCTTCCACCTTCCTATTTTGAAGTGGTTCAAAGAAAAGGGCTGGGAGGTTCACATTGCAGCAAGTGGAGAGATGGAACTTCCGTATGTAGATCAGAAATATAATATCCCGATTCAGCGCTCACCGTTTCAAACAAAGAATATTGCAGCTTTTCAAGGTCTAAAGGAAGTCATTAACAAAAATGATTATAAAATTATCCATTGTCATACACCAATGGGCGGTGTTCTTACACGCCTGGCAGCAAAGCAAGCCAGAAAAAAGGGAACAAAGGTATTTTATACAGCACACGGTTTTCATTTCTGTAAGGGTGGCCCGGTCATGAATTGGCTTCTATACTATCCGATTGAGAGGGGGCTTGCCAGGCATACAGATTGCTTGATTACGATCAATGAGGAAGATTACAATCTAGCCATTTCTCATCGATTTCGGGCAAGTGAGATTGAGCATGTTCATGGTGTAGGAGTAGATACATCACGGTTTAAGCCTATTGATAAGGAAGATAGGCGAAAAAGAAGAGAAAGATTTGGATATAAAGAGGATGACTTCTTGATGTTTTACGCAGCTGAGTTTAATAAAAACAAGAATCAGCAATTTTTAATAAAGGTATTGGCAAAAATTAAAGATTCAATTCCAAATGCAAGACTCTTGTTAGCAGGTGAAGGACTACTTCAAGATTCCTGTAAGAAATTAGCCTCAGAACTAGGTGTGAATCATATGGTGGATTTTTTAGGATATCGAAATGATATTGTAAACATCCTTCCGATGTGTGATATTGCAGTAGCTTCAAGCTTACGTGAAGGATTGCCTGTTAATATTATGGAAGCGATGGCGTGTGGGTTGCCAGTGGTTGCGACTGAGAATCGGGGACATAATGAACTTATTGTGAATGAATACAATGGTTGGACTATTGACCCTGAAAATACAAATAATATGGCTGAAAAAATCGTTCTTCTTGTAATAGAACAGCACCTTCTCACAACTTTAGGTAGGAATGGGCGAGACAGAATTGAAAAGACATATAGTGTAAACACAATTGTAATTGAAAAGAGTCGTCTATATGAGAAATTTATGGAAGAAATGGAGGGGATAAGATGGGTAGCCCAGTAAGAGTATTACATGTCGTTGTCAATATGAATCGTGGTGGAGCGGAAACACTCATTATGAATTTATATCGCTATATCGATCGATCAAAAATACAATTTGACTTTTTGACATGCAAAGAAGGGGTTTTCGATCAAGAAATTTTAGACTTGGGTGGAAAAATCCATCGCATCCCTTACATTACGGATGGAGGACATTTTCATTACATAAAGAATTTAAAGCAATTTTTCAAAGAAAATAATCATTATAGAATTGTTCACTCTCACATGGATAAAATGAGTGGTTTTGTTCTTAAGGCTGCTAAGAAAGCTGGAATTCCGGTTCGAATAGCCCATAGTCATAATACACAGAGTGAAGGCGGTTTTGCTGCAAAACTATATAAAGAATATGCAGGTGGTAATATTGAAAAAGCGGCGACCCATTATTTGGCATGTTCAAATTTAGCTGCAAAATGGTTATTTAAAAACAAAGCCGATTTATCCAAACTACTGAAAAATGGGATTGATACGGAGAAATTTACATTTTCAAAGAAAATCAGAGATAAAATTCGAGAGGAGCTTGGAGTAGAGGAAGACAGCTTAGTTCTAGGACATGTAGGACGCTTTAATCACCAAAAAAATCATGCATTTTTAATTGATATTTTTAATGAACTAATAAAAGTTGAACCTAAAACTGATTTAGTTTTAGTTGGTGATGGTACTTTACGATCTGACATAGAAGAAAAAGTGAAAAGATTGAGACTAGAAGAAAAGGTAAAGTTTCTTGGGGTTCGGAGTGATATTAATAGCTTGTTACAAGCATTTGATTTATTTGTTTTTCCATCTTTTCATGAAGGTTTACCTGTAACTTTGATTGAGGCACAGGGGGGAGGATTGGGGTGTTTGATTTCGGAAAATATTACTAAAGAAGTGGATATGAAAATGGATCTGGTGAAATTTTTACCTATAGATAATAAAAACATATGGGTAGAAGAAATAAGAAAAACCTCTACTAGGGATGTTAGTCGAAATATTCCAAAACAAGCTCTATCTAAACAAGGATATGATATAAAAAATACTGCAAATTTTATTAATGATTTTTATATTGATTTGGTGAGGTGAATTTGTTGAAGAGTTTAACTGTGTTCACACCAACCTATAATAGAGCATATTGTCTTCATGTTTGCTATGAAAGTTTAAAGTCACAAACAAACAAAGATTTTGTATGGTTAATTATCGATGATGGATCTACTGATAATACTGAGGATTTAGTTAATCAGTGGAAAAAAGAAGGCACTCTTGAGATAAGGTATATAAAACAGGAAAATCAGGGAATGCATGGTGCTCATAATACAGCATATGAACATATTGATACAGAATTAAATGTTTGTATTGATTCAGACGATTATATGCCGGTTGATGCGGTAGAAAAGATCCTCTCATTCTGGGAAGAGAACGGAAATGATCAGGTAAGCGGGATAATCGGTCTTGATGCATTTAAGAATGGAGAGGTTATAGGCACAAAAATACCAGAGAATATTAACCAATCAACTCTTTTTGATCTTTACAATAAATTTGGTGTAGCTGGAGACAAAAAGCTTATTTATAGGTCTGATTTAACGAAAAAATACCCATACCCTGTCTTTGAAAATGAAAAATATGTAGGGCTTGCATACAAATACCACAAGTTAGACGAAGAATATCCAATGCTATTAATAAATGAAGTCCTTTGTATCGTAGAATATTTACCCGATGGTTCATCATTAAATATGCTAAAGCAGTATCGGATTAATCCAAAAGGTTTTGCATTCTATCGGAAGGAGTTAATGAAGTTATCATTTGGCAGTATGAATTTCAAATTTAGGCAGGCTATTCATTATGTCTCTAGTAGTCTAATTTCTAAGAATAAGAGATTTATTATAGAATCTCCCTTGAAAATAGTAACAGTTTTCGCAGCTCCATTAGGATTACTTTTATATTTTTTAATTATGTCTAAAACGAAAGCTTAGTTGAATTAGTAAAATGGAAAGGATAAAAAATGACGGTACTATGGGCTACGCTTTTAATTGTGTTTATTTTTTCTTTATTATCACGGTATATACCAGCTAACAGTGCTGCACTTGATTTCATATATATAAGACCAAATAAGTTTATGATATTTATAGTTTTAACATGCTTGGTACTAGTTTCTGGTTTGAGAAATACAATTGGTGATACTTACTTTTATATGCAAACATATGCAACACAAGATTTTACCTGGGAATACATTCTAGAAAATAAAGATCCCGGTTTTGGTGTTTTACAGATGTATTTACAGAATATCTCAAACGATCCACAAATTCTGATATTGTTAACAGCATTGTTAACAAATGTATTAATCGTAATTACATTATATAAATATACAAAAATGATTGAAATAAGTTTATATGTATTTATAACTTCTGGGATGTTTATCGTTTCTATGAATGGTGTTCGCCAATTTCTTGCGGCTTCTATCATCTTTTGGGCGACAAAGTATTTACTAACAGGTAAATTCAAACAGTATTTTTTTATAGTTCTTTTCGCTTCTACGTTTCATGAAAGTGCTCTGATATTAATACCAATCTATTTTATTGTTCGTAGAGAGGCTTGGACTAAGGTTACGTTCTTGATATTATCCCTTGCAATATTAATCGTAATAGGTTTTGATCAATTCTCACAAATATTATTTTCTGCAATTGGAAATTCCCAATACAGTGATTACAGTAATTTCGGAGAAGGTGGAGCAAATAAAATTAGGGTACTTGTTGAGTCCGTGCCTGTTATAATTGCTTTTCTTGGTAGACATAAATTAAGAGAACTATGGCCTAAAAGCGATATTATCGTAAATATGTCAGTAATAGGTTTGTTATTTATGATTATTGCAACACAAAATTGGATATTTGCCAGGTTTAATATTTATTTTAGTCTATACAACTTAATCTTGATTTCTTGGATAATTTATTTATTTAAAGAGAATAATAGAAAATTCGTTTATTATGGTTTATTAGTTTGTTACTTAATGTATTTTTATTATGAACAAGTAATTTCGTTAAATCTTTATTATCGAAGCGAGTATATTAATTTTTAGGCGGGAAGCAGATGAAATTCTACGGGAAGTTAACTGAACAACATTTACAGAAAATATTAGTAAATATATATATAAAAGGACAAGAAACAGAAAACATAAGTGTTAGAGAATTAATTGAAGACATTAAACAGCAATTTTTGTCAACCACTAGGTAAAAGAAGGGGGAAAAAATGAAACGAATTTTTGATTTTATTATTTCTTTGACTATACTCATTTTGCTTTTCCCAATTATGCTTTCAGTTGCAATATTGGTACGAATGAAATTGGGTTCACCAATTTTGTTTAAACAGCAACGACCTGGTTTAAATGGTAAGCCTTTTTATTTTTATAAATTTCGAACAATGACAAATGAAAAAGGTGAAGATGGTGAGTTGTTGCCTGATGAATGCAGATTGACTTCTTTTGGAAAATTTTTAAGAAGAACTAGTTTAGATGAATTTCCACAACTCATAAATGTGATCAAGGGTGATATTAGTTTAGTAGGTCCGAGACCTTTATTAATGGATTATTTAACACTTTATACAAAAGAACAGATGAAGCGACATCTAGTTAGACCCGGCATAACTGGCTGGGCACAAATAAATGGTCGCAATAGTATTTCTTGGGAAGAAAAATTTGAGTTAGATGTTTGGTATGTGAAGAATAGGACATTTTTATTAGACATAAAAATTCTTTTTTTTACTATATATAAGGTTTTTAAATTACAGGATATAAATCAATCAGGGAATGCGACAGTTGAGAGATTTAAAGGTTCAAACATAAGAGAGGGCCAAGGATGAATATTGTTATTATTGGGAATGGTGGTCATAGTAAAGTAGTTAAAGATATTATTACATCAAACCAGAATTTACATATTGTTGGTTATTTAGATGACAAATTTGAGAAGAATGTGATTGAAGATGAAATGTTTTATGGTCCGATATCAGCATATCAGTTTCTAATAGATAAATTTAATGAACTCAAATTTATCATAGCAATTGGACATAATCAAACAAGGAAGCAGATTGCTAATAAAATAAATCTTGAAGAGAGTCTGTACAAGACGCTGGTCCACCCTTCAGCAATAATAAGTCCGAGTGCCAGGATTGGAAAAGGCACTGTTGTTATGGCAAATACTGTTATAAATTCAGATGCTGTTATTGGGGCACACGTTATCGTTAATACAGGTTCAATTATTGAACATGGCAGTAAAGTAAATGATTTTGCCCATATATCCCCAAATGCAACGTTAACTGGATGTGTTCAATTAGGAGAAGGAGTACATATAGGAGCAGGTGCAACTCTTATTCCCAATGTAGAAGTCGGTAATTGGTCAACTATAGGAGCAGGTGCAACTGTCATAAATTCAATTCCATCCAATATAACAGCTGTTGGTATTCCAGCCAAATCAAAAATAGCGGAGGAGGTGTAATCATGCTGCAACATAGTCAACAAAAAAGAATTTTTCTTTCTGCTCCACACATGAGTGGAAATGAGATGAAGTATATTAGGGGGGCATTTGAAACAAATTGGATTGCACCATTAGGACCAAATGTTGATGCCTTTGAAAAAGAAATAGCCAATTATGTAGGAGTCAGTGAGGCTGTTGCCGTTAGTTCAGGTACTGCAGCCATTCATCTGGCTCTTTTTTTATTAGATGTAAAAAAGGGAGACAAAGTATTTTGTTCTACCTTGACTTTTGTCGCAAGTGCTAATCCAATTCTTTACCAGGGAGCAGAACCTGTTTTCATTGATTCAGAACCTGAAACTTGGAATATGTCTCCTCAAGCTCTTGAGAAAGCTTTAAAAGATGCGTCTATAGATGGAAAACTGCCTAAAGCAGTAATTGTTGTTAATTTATACGGACAGAGTGCCAAAATGGATGAAATCGTTTCTTTATGTAATCAATATGATATACCAATCATTGAGGATGCAGCCGAATCTCTCGGCTCTACTTATAAAGGTAAAGCGAGTGGGACATTCGGAAAATTTGGTGTTTTTTCATTTAATGGAAATAAAATAATCACCACCTCTAGTGGAGGAATGCTTGTTTCGAATGATGTTGAAGCTATAAAGAAAGCAAGGTTTTTGGCGACCCAAGCAAAGGATCCTGCTATCCACTACCAACATAGCACAATTGGTTTTAATTATCGAATGAGCAATATACTAGCTGGTATTGGTAGAGCACAATTGGAGGTATTGGAG
The DNA here is from genome assembly GCF_058315175.1 of Metabacillus sp. RB-C-LZQ-3-1. Taxonomy (NCBI): domain Bacteria; kingdom Bacillati; phylum Bacillota; class Bacilli; order Caryophanales; family Bacillaceae; genus Metabacillus; species Metabacillus sp. RB-C-LZQ-3-1. The sequence goes on from NZ_JBZFLI010000004.1 coordinate 209,887, forward strand.
CAAAGAGTTCAAGCAAGAAGACTATTATTCAATCGATACAGCCAAGAGCTATGTTCTATACCAGGGATTCATTTCATGCCAGAATTAAAACATACAAAATCAAATCGATGGCTCACAGCGTTAACAATTGATGAGGAAGTCACAGGAACTTCCGTACACTCTATTTTAAATGCTTTAGCTGAAGAAAATATCGAATCACGTCCTGTTTGGAAACCATTGCATATGCAACCACTATTTGAAGGTGTTATCTACTATTCTCATAGTGAAAATATGAGTGTATCTGAAAGGTTGTTCAGTACAGGTTTGTGCCTTCCTTCAGGCTCAAATATGACGGAAGAAGATCAAATGAGAGTCATAGAATGTGTTAAAGAATTATTGAAATTAAGAGTGTAACTTCGATTACTTTTTCAAAGACACGGTTGAAGGAAGGTTGTTAACAAAATGAATAAAGAGTCAAATAAAATCCCTAGAATTATCCATTACTGTTGGTTCGGTGGAAAAGAAAAACCTGAGATTGTAAAAAAATGTATATCGAGCTGGGAAAATCATTTACCGGGTTACGAAATTAGAGAATGGAATGAAAATAATTTTGATATAAGAAGCAATAGCTATGTAAAAGAGGCTTATGATTTTGGAAAATTTGCTTTTGTAAGTGATTATGCAAGAGTGTATGCTCTCTTTAACTTTGGTGGTATATATTTAGATACGGATGTAGAGGTATTTAAACCATTTGATGATTTATTGCATCATGAATCGTTTTGGGGGTTTGAACAGGAAAACTATATTGCTACAAGTACAATTGGTGCAAGAAAAGGTAATGAACTAATTAAGTTATTTTTGGATACATATAAGGAAAAAGAATTTATTAAAGATGATGGTTCATACGATGAATTAACAAATGTCGCTGTAATAACTAAAATTCTTGAAGATATTGGACTTAAAAGAAATGGAGGTTTACAAAATTTAAATAAATTGGGTACCTTCTATCCCCAAACATTTTTTTCTCCGTATGATTATATTAATTGTAGGAAACTCATTACTAAAAACACATATACAATACATTACTTTTACAAAAGTTGGTTACCTTTAACAGCCAGGTTAAAAACGAATATGAAGGTAGGTTTATCTAAGTTAATAGGTGGAGAAAATATTTTGAAACTAAGAAGAATATTTTCTTCATTGCAAGGAGGGGATTAATATGGATTTAAGTGTTGTGTATTCGAGTGATAATAATTATGCACAGCATGTTGGAGTATCTATGTTATCTCTTTTTGAAAACAATACCGGATTTAATAGTATAACAGTTTATCTGATAGAAAATAATATTTCTCATGAAAATAAAAATAAGCTTAAATTAATTTGCGGAAATTATAGAAGATCCATTGTATTTGTAGATTTCGAGGGAATATCCAATAAATTACAGGTTAATATTAACAATACTATTTCAATAAGTGCCTATGCTAGATTATTTTTACCGAGTGTTATAGATGAAAAAATTGAAAAAATTCTCTATTTGGATTGTGATTCTGTAATTAATAGCAGTTTAATAGATTTATGGAATACAAACATATGTAATTATTATGCTGCTGGTGTAATAGATACAGTAAGAGACGAGACAAAACAAAAAATTAACATGGAAAAAAATAAACCATATATTAATTCTGGTATGCTTTTAATAAATCTCAAAAAGTGGCGAGAGAATAATATTGAGAAAAGATTTATCGAGTTTATCAATTCATTTAATGGTCAGGTTTTTCATCATGATCAAGGAACCATCAATGGTGTGTTAAATAAAAGGTTTTTATTGTTGCATCCAAAGTATAATGCAATGACTACATTTTTTACGATGACCAGAAACGAAATAATGCAATATTATGGATTAAAAGATTATTATAGTGAATCTGAACTTAAAGAGGCTATAAAAAATCCAGTATATATTCATTATACTCCTGCTTTTGTAAATAGACCTTGGATTAAAGGATGCAAACATCCATTAGTATCGTTGTATAAGAAGTATCTGAATATGACACCTTGGGGAGGCAATAGTTTATTTAAAGATAAAAGAAAACATGTTGAAAAAATTGTTGCGTTTTTATATAACAATATTCCCTTTAAGATGGCAAATAGTATTTGTAGGTTTATATTTAAGTAGAGTGGCTTTAAAAGTGGGAGATGTATTATGAAGAGAAAAGTCCTTGTAAGTATGTATTCATTAAATATAGGTGGCGCGGAAAGAAGTTTAATAGGATTATTAGAAAGTTTTGATTTTCGTGAATTCGAGGTTGATTTATTTCTTTATAGACATGAGGGAGAGTTCTTGAAATTCATACCAAAAGAGGTTAACTTATTACCTATTGTACCACAATATACAACTTTTGAGAGACCTATAAAAGATATAATAAAAGAAGGTCATATCTATTTAGGAACTGCAAGAATATTAGCTAAGATAAAAGCTCAGATCAAAAATATTGGGCTAAAGAAAGAACAAAGAACATATAAACAAATGCAGTATACATGGCACTATTCCATGCCAAAGTTACCGCAATTTTACAAACAATATGATGTTGGTATAAGTTTTCTTGGGCCTCATAATTTCATCAATGATAAAGTAAAAGCAAAAGTGAAATTAGGCTGGAGTCATACGGACTATTATACAATAGTAAATCCAGATAAAGAGTTAGATGAGAAAATGTGGGAGAAATTAGATTACATTGTAAACGTATCACATGATTGTGAGGAATCTTTTTTAAGAGTATTTCCTAATCTGAAATCAAAAACAATCGTCATAGAAAATATTATTTCATCCACTTTTGTGAGGGAACAATCAAAAATAAACATAGAAAATGAGATGCCAGATGATGGTTCAATTAAAATTTGCTCAGTAGGAAGATTTTCAAATCAAAAAGGGTTTGATATGGCTGTATTAGCGTGTAAAGAATTAGTACAAAAGGGTTATGACATTAAATGGTATGTCGTAGGCTATGGTGGAGAAGAAGAATATATAAAACAATTAATTATAGAACATAACATGCCAGACCGATTTATTTTATTAGGGAAAAAAATTAATCCATATCCTTATATAAAAAAATGCGATATTTATTGTCAACCTTCTAGATATGAAGGAAAAGCTGTTACTGTAAGAGAAGCGCAAATACTTGCGAAACCTGTAGTGATCACGAATTTTCCAACAGCAAAAAGTCAACTCGAGGATGGAATAGATGGTTTTATTTGTGATTTATCAGTTTTGGGTATAGTAGAAGGAATTGAGAAGTTATATAAGGATTTGAATTTAAGGCAGAAGTTAATCAATAACTGTCAAATAAGAGATTACACAAATATTACTGAAATGGAGAAAATCTATAATATGATTATTTAAACTATCATAGTTACATAGTATCAGGAGGTTAGGATGGTCCCAAAAGTTAGTGTAATTGTCCCAGTTTATAATTGTGAAAAATACCTACTTAAGTGTTTAGAAAGTATTTGTAATCAAACATATTCAAATATCGAAATTATCATTGTAAATGATGGTTCAACTGATAATACTGAAAAGATCATTATTAATATGAAAGAACAAGAACATCGAATTATCTATTGTAAACAGGAAAATAGTGGACCATCTGAAGCACGAAACAAAGGGATTTCACTTTCGAAAGGTGAATATTTGGTATTTATTGATTCTGATGATACTGTTGAACCAAGTTACATCGAAATGTTATTAAATGAAATAATAATTTCTAAAGCTGATCTTGTATGCTGTGGTTATAAAGATATTTCAGAATTTGGGATTGTAAATTATTCAGATTTCAATTTTAATAATAGTGCAACTGTACATTCCATGATGGAAATGGTTTGTAAAGGAACTGGTGGAGTATTGTGGAGCAAAATCTTCAAAAAAGAAATCATTAGTAAACATTCTTTGAAGATGGATAAGACCATCTTTATGTCAGAAGATTTATTATTCGTTTTACAATATGTAACTAACTGCAAATCTTTTGGATTAATAAATAAGTATTTGTATAATTACAACAGACTTAATCAGGGGAGTATCAGTTCTAATATTTCAATAGATTATATACAAAACTATATAAGTGTTTGTGTGGTATTAGAAAAAATATTTAAGGATGCTGATTTTGATAAAGAAAAAGCGAATGAAATTATAACCAATAGACTTCAAAGTATTGTAATAAGTGTTCTTGAACAACAAAGTTCCCATATTAAAGAAATTTTTGGGAAAAAGGCAGTTATTAATGTTAATAATATTTTATCTATGAAATATATTTTAAATTATAGTGAAGGTTTTTCAACTAACAAATGGATATATAAACCATTTGTTTTTTTTGTGAAAAAAAAATTTGTTAGAATAAGTATTATTTATGGAATGTATATAAATGCTTTAAGGTTTGCTAAAAGGAAAATTATTATTAGAAAGAAAGTGAGTCTATGAAAAGGCAATTACTATTTGTAATTGATTCACTTGAAATTGGTGGAGCAGAAAAAAGTTTAGTGTCTTTATTGAATATGTTGGATTCTTCAATATTTGAAATTGATTTATTACTATTTAAACAAGGTGGAGATCTTGAGAGGTATGTCTCAAGAAATATAAATATACTACCAGCTCCTGAATACTATAGATTTTTAAATAGTGAAAAATTTAAAGTTAGCAAGAATATGATTTATTTCTACTATAGGTTAAAAACGTCTATCAATTTGAGGCTAAATAATATTAATAAAAGGGCGCTACACAGTGAACAGATAGTATATAAATGTATTCATAAAATATTAAAAACTCCTGAAAAAAAATACGATGCGGCAATAGCTTATAGTCAAGGAATGCCAACTTATTTTGTAGCAAATAAAGTAAATGCCTTTAAAAAATTTGCTTGGATTAATACTGATTATGTTAACACATTATATGATAAAGATATTGATTATGAATCATATAGAAAAATAAATAAAATTATAGCTGTTTCTAAGAATACAATGAATTCTGTTTCTAAGATTCGAAAAGAATATAATAATAAGGTAGACATAATTTTAGATATATTAGACCCAGATATGATAAATAATATGGCAGAAGAACATCAGGTAGTAGAATTTGACAAGTCAGCTGTAAATATATTAACTGTTGGAAGACTAGTCTCAGCAAAGGCTTATGAAAAGGCAATTAAAGTGGCTAATTTACTAAAAAAAGAGGGGTATAACTTCAAATGGTTTGCAATTGGGGAAGGCCCAGATTGGGAAAAACTTCAGCAATTAATAAAAAAGTATGAGTTAAACGAGTATTTTATATTACTTGGAAAAAGGTTAAATCCTTATACATATATAAAAAATTGTGACATCTATGTTCAAACATCTATTAAAGAAGGCTTTGGGCTTACAGTTTGTGAAGCGAAGATATTAAAAAGGCCGATAGTTTGTACAAACTTCCCTACAGCAAAAGAAATCATTGCTCACGAAGAAGATGGATTAATTGTTGAGCATGATATTCAGAGTATATATTCCGGGATAAAAAAATATTTAGACAATGATAATTTTAAGAAAGATATTATAAAACAATTAAATTTAATTGAGTCTTATAGTTCTGTTAACGAGGTTGAAAAATTCTACGATTTATTGAGAAATTAAGGTGGTGAATAAAATGAAAAAGGTATTTGTGGATATTTATTTGCAATTTAATTTTGGGGATGATTTATTCTTAGATATTCTAGCAACTAAATTCCCCAATTGTGAATTTACCGTTAACTATCTTGGTAATAATTATGACGAATTTCTCTCGAATTATAATAAAGTAAAGAGAAGGAAATATTCTCTTTTAAATAAAATAGGTCAGCGACTTAGACTATCTGATTCGATTACAAACTATGATAAAGTAGCAGAGGAATATGATGCTTTACTATTTATAGGTGGGTCTATTTTCAGAGAAGAAGAATATCATCATACATTATATCAAGATCGATTGAAAATGGTTAAGGAATTTAAGAATCGAGAGAAGCCAGTATTTGTTCTCGGAGCAAATTTTGGCCCATTTAAGTCAGATGTGTTTCTCAATGATTACAAAGAATTCTTTAAACTTTGCGACGATGTTTGTTTCAGAGATTTGTATTCGTATAATTTATTTAAAAGTTTTCCACAAGTAAGATATGCACCAGATATTGTGTTTCAAATGGATGTTAATGAATATTTAACTGTTAAAGATAAAAAGAGGATTGGATTTTCGATAATAGATGTAAGACATAAACAAGGGTTATCGAAATTTCATAATGACTATATTAGAAGTACAGTAAGGGCGATAGAAATTTTAGTGAATAAGGGGTTTGAATGCTGCTTAATGTCATTTTGTGAACAAGAGGGCGATTTAAAGGTTATAAATGAAATTAAATCTAATCTATCTTCTGAAATACTAAAAAAAGTGTTTGTATATGACTATAAAGGAGATTTAAAAGAAGCTATCAAATTAATAGCTTCTTTTACTTTATTTATCGCTGCAAGATTCCATGCTAACATTCTAGCAATATTACTTGGTATAGGTGTTATGCCGATTATCTATAGTGAGAAAACAACAAATATGTTGAGAGATATGGATATAGATGAGGTTTTAATAGATATGGAAAATCTCCATTTGCAATTTGATGAGAAATTCATTAAAAAGTCAATTGAAAATAAAATAAGTCTGGAATCTACTAAATTAAATTCTGAGCAGCAATTTAAAAAACTAAGTAAATTTCTTGATACTAATGAAATATATAGAGGAATTATATGAAGAAGAAAATTATATTTATGGTTATCAATATGAATATAGGAGGAACTGAAAAAGCGTTACTTAATATGCTTGCAGAGATGCCAAACGAAAAATTTGACATTACAGTCCTCATGTTAGAAAAGTATGGTGGCTTTCTGAATCAAATACCTCCTGAGGTGAAAGTTGAATATGTAGAGGGTTATGAAAAAATTAAAACTAATTACCATAACTCTCCATATGTTGTTGCTAGATCCCTTTTCCGTGAAGGGGAAATTTTCCAAAGTTTCAAAATATTAATATTTCATTTCATCTCAAAATATTTGAACAACCGAAATTACTTTTTTAAGCATTTGTTAAAGGAATGCACGGTTAAAATCGAAGAATATGATATTGCTGTTGCTTATGCTGGACCAATGGATCTAATTAGTTATTATGTGCTAAATAAAATTAAAGCAAAGAAGAAAGTCCAATGGGTGCATTTTGATGTGACAAAAATAGGTTTCAATTATTCATTTGAAGCAAAATTATTTAACAAATTTGATAATATATTTGTTGTTTCAAAGGAAGGAAGAAAAAAATTAATTAATTTAATTCCTTCAATAGAAGATAAATCAGAGGTATTTCCAAACATTGTCTCTAAAAATTTAATACAAAATCAAGCTAAAGAAGGAATTGGATTTCAAGATGATTTTGAAGGTATTCGAATATTGACAGTAGGCAGATTAACCCAAGAAAAGGGACAAGATATAGCCATTCGGGTTTTAGCAAAATTAATTGATGCTGGTTATAATGTTAAGTGGTATTGTGTTGGAGAAGGAAGCTCCAGACTAAAATACGAAAAGTTAATTAAAGAATGTAATTTAGAAGGGAATTTTATACTCCTAGGTGCAGACCCAAACCCTTATTCTTATATTGATCAATGTGATATCTATGTCCAACCATCAAGACATGAAGGGTATTGTATAACTTTAGCAGAGGCAAGATGTTTAAATAAACCAATTGTAACTACTGATTTCACTGGTGCGAGAGAGCAAATAAAAGATGGAGAAACTGGATTTATTGTAAGGATCTTTGAAAAAGATATATATAATACAGTAGTAAAATTGATTGACAATCCAAATTTACGAAAAAAATTAACGGATAATCTTACTAAGGAAGCGATAAATGTTTATCAATCTATTAAAATGAATAGATTATTTAAAACAGAAGTTGGTGTTATAAATGAAGAAAATAGCAATTGTTACTAGAAGAATGATCATGGGGGGAATAGAAAAAGCTTTAATATCTATGGTGGAAGCTATACCCAAGGATGGGTTTGAGATAACTGTTATGGTCATGGGAAAAGGAGGTGAACTTAAAGACGAAATTCCAGAACATATTAAAGTAATTTGTTTATTTGGTAATGAGAATTCAGTGGTAGGGAAAATATGGCATAATGTAAGGGAAGGAAGGATAATAAATTCCTTGAAAATTGGAAGTTATGCAATATTAGCCAAAAGAGCAAGAAATATATATGAAAAGGAATACTGTTATTCAAAAATGTTGCCAACTATAAAGGAAGAATATGATTTAGCAATTGCATACCATACACCTGCATCTTTCCCAGTAATGTTTGTAATGAATAGTATTAATGCAAAATATAAAGTTGCGTGGATTCATAGTGATGTTGAACAATATACAAAAGAATTAAAACCCTATAGACAGTATTATTTAAAGTACGACAAAGTATTTTGTGTGTCTAAATATGCAAAAGAGAGATTTGACAAGATGTATCCTGAATTGAAAGAAAAAACGGCAATCTTTTATAATATCCTAGATAAGAATAAAATTAACGAATTATCAAATAAAGATGAAGGTAATATCGATTATTTTGAAGGGATAAAAATATTAACAGTAGGAAGATTAGCCTCACAAAAGGGGCAAGATATTATACCGAGAATTCTGAAAAAGTTAAAAGAAGCAGGTTTTAAAGTAAGATGGTATTGCATTGGAGATGGAGAAGATAGAGTTAAATTAGAGAGTATAATCAAAAAATTAGATCTTGAAAAGGATATAATTTTATTAGGAACAAAGGCAAATCCATATCCTTTTTATAAATTATGTGATATTTATGTGCAACCATCAAGACATGAAGGATATTGTATTACATTAGCAGAGGCTAGGGTATTTAATAAACCCATTGTAACTACTGATTTTGTTGGAGCAAGAGAGCAAATAATTGATGGGGAAACAGGTAGTATAGTTCGTTTTAATGAACAAGAGATATATGAAAGTCTTGTAAAATTATTAACTGATAATAACTTGTTAGAAAGGTATAGACGAAATTTAGAATTAATTTCAACAGATAATAATACTGAGATTAAGCAGCTACTTAGTTTAATTTAATAAAAAATATGCAGGTGAATTAAATTGAAAAGAATAGCTATAGTTACAAATCAATTAACAGTGGGTGGTTGTGAAAAAGCACTGATCTCTATGTTAAAAGTCTTCCCTCAAAATAAATATAAAGTTACATTATTTGTAATGTCAGAAGGAGGGGGACTTTATAAAGAAGTTCCTGATTACATTGATGTAAAGATCATTCCCTATATTTCAAAAGGTATTAAAAATATAGTTCTAAATTATGTTAAATCAGGGGATTTAATTAAAACTGGAAAAGTTCTTGTAAACTTCGTAATGCAAAAATATAAAAAGTATTATGGACAGTATTATCACCTTTCTAAAATACTGCCTAAAATCAATGAAGAATATGATTTAGCTATGTCATATTTTGCACCGTGTGAATTTCCTGATTGGTATACAATAAATAATCTTAATGCACGAAAAAAAGTGGTTTGGGTCCATAGTGATGTATCAAAATTTGTAGGAATTAATCAACCGTTATGCCTAAATATGTATTCTAAATTTGATAAGATATTTTGTGTTTCAAAGGACTCGAAGGAAAGTTTTATTGATACATTCCCTCAATTAGAAAAAAAAGTAGATTTATTTTATAACATAATTTCTAAGGAAGATATTACCTCTCTTGGTTATAGTGAAGGATTTAGTGATCAATTTGAAGGAATGAGAGTTCTTACAGTAGGTCGATTATCAAAAGAAAAAGGTCAAGATATAATTCCAAAAGTTCTTTCAAGATTAATTAAAGATGGACATAAAGTTCGATGGTACTGTGTAGGCGATGGAGCATTGAGAAAAGAGATTGAAAAACGGATTGAAGAGTATAATTTATCCGAATACCTATACTTATTAGGTAATAAACTAAACCCTTATCCATATTTTAACCAATGTGATATTTATGTGCAGCCGTCGAGGTACGAAGCATATTGTACAACTGTTGCTGAAGCAAGATGTTTTAATAAACCAATAATTGCTACAAATGTTGCGGGCACAAGAGAACAAATAAAGGATAAAGAGACTGGTTATATTATTGAGTTGGAAGAAGATGAATTATATAACAAATTAAGTTACCTGCTTCAAAATGAGGATATTAGATCAAAATTCGAGAAAAATTTAAGAGAAATAAAAATAAATACTGTTAAAGAAATGCAAAAACTAAATGAATTATTAGCATAATTTCTTCTGAATAATGTCTTAATATTAAGTGTGAATAGTTTTATTCAATTTTTTGTATTGTCGTGATATTAATTGTAACAGTATGATTTATTGGTAAATAAAGGAGGATGGAAAATGTCCGCAGTAAGTCTTATAGTTGCTGCTTATAATATTGAAAAGTATATTACAAAATGCTTAGACTCATTAATGAACCAAACTTTCAAGGATATAGAGATTATTGTTGTGAACGATGGATCAACAGACTCTACTTTAAAAAAAATTGAGGAAAAGGCTGATGAAGATAGTCGGATAAGTATAATTAATAAAAACAATGAAGGTCTAATAGAAGCTAGAAAAGACGGCTTTAAACATGCAAGAGGTGAATATATTTTATTTATTGATGGGGATGACTTTATAGATAAAGAAACAGTTTATATTTTGTATTCTAAAGCTATTGAAACAAATTATGATATTGTTTGTTATAAATATATAATTTTACATGAAAACGGTATAAGTGAAAAACAAATACAGCCAGACTTTGACTTAAGAGGGGAAGAAAATTTCCTGAAATTATTATTAACAAATCAAATTAGACCTAGTATATGTATAAAATTTATAAAAAAAAGTTATATCATTAATAATAATATATCCTTTCCGGAAAATATAACTTTTGCAGAAGATCTAGCGTTTTCATGTTCATTAGCAATGTTTAAACCAAAGGTGTGTATGTTAGATGAGTATTTATATTATTATTATAATCGAAATGATTCAGTAACTAGGAAAATATCACCGAAAGTATTAGAAACAAAAGAGGCATTTAAATTTATATATGCACAATTGAAAACTAATAATTTATTAGTCAAGTACAAAGATGAATACAATTATTTAGCTTACATACATAATTACTATTATAGAAGACATTATATCTATGAAATTAATGATAAGCTAAGTAAAATTCTATTTAAAGAATGGAAGAATATGAAAATCGATATTTATAGCAATAAATATTACAAAAATTTAACTAATAAGATGACTTTCAAGGAAAAAATTTCCTTGAAACTATTTGAAAGAGTATACATATTAGGTAGATTATATTTTTACCAGAGAAGAAAAACTTAATGAAATATTATATGTTAGTGGGTAAATTACATGAGAACAGTAAATTCAATGAAGAATATAACAATAGGTATTCTTACACAGGTTATAATGACACTCCTTGGTTTTATTTCAAGAAAAGTATTTCTAGATAGTTTAGGTGTAGAATATCTTGGAGTTAACGGTTTACTTACGAATGTCCTTGCAATGATGGCTTTAGTAGAGGGGGGGGTCGGTTCAAGTATTGTTTACCAGCTGTATAAACCGCTTGCTGAAAATGATAAACCTAAAGTTATAGCGTTAGTTCAATTATATAAAAAAGCATACAGAGTATTAGCCTTCATTATTCTTATTATTAGTATATTATTATTTCCTTTTTTAGAATTGTTAATGAAAGATAGTAGTTCAGTTTCATATATTACATTTGCATATTTTATATTTGTAGCTAATACACTCTTATCTTATGTTAATGCACACAAAATTTCCTTAATAAATGCGGATCAGAAAGGTTATGTTTTAGCAAGGATAAACCTTGGGTTTTCAATATTTACAACTGTTACCCGGATCATTGTTCTAATTCTAACAGAAAATTATATCCTCTATTTACTAATTGAACTTGTAATTGGAGTAATCCAAACTATTATTAATGGAAGCGCTGTAGATAAAAGGTATGCTTTTATTAATACAAAAGAGAAGTATTATATTAATGAGATAGAAAAGAATAGTTTAATAACTAATATAAAAGCTATATTTCTCCATAATATTGGTACATTTTGTGTTTTGGGAACTGATAACATATTAATTTCTGCGTTTATTAACATTGCTACAGTCGGAATTTATTCAAATTATACCATGATTATTAATTCATTATCTGCTTTAGTAAATCCTATAATAGGGGGAATAGGAGCAAGTGTAGGAAATTTAATAGCTTCAGGAGATAGTGATAAAAATTATTATATTTTTAAAATTTCATATTTAGTAAATTTTTGGGTGTATTCTCTTTGTGTAATCTTTCTATATAACTTATTGAATCCTTTCATTAATTGGTGGCTTGGAGGAGGATACACTTTAAATGAAATGACTCTGATACTTATATTAATAAACTTCTATTTGATGGGTTTAAGAGGCTCTATAAATACATTTAAAAATAAAGCAGGAATATTTGTTAAAGATAAATTTATTCCATTGATTGAAGCAGCAATAAATTTAGGCGCATCAATTATCTTAGTACAATATTTAGGTCTAGCAGGAATATTCTTAGGAACAACGATTAGTACTCTTACTACTGTTTTTTGGATTGTTCCACGGTTAACTTATAAGTATGTTTTTAAACAACCTGTAGGATCTTATTTTATTAAGTATATACTTTATGCAACATTAACTTTTTTTGTCTGCTTAATAACATTATATGTATGTAATAGTGTGGAATTAGAAAGTATTTTTTTGTCTCTAATTGTAAAAGGACTTATTTGTTTGATAATACCTAATATAGTTTATATTTTAATTTTTTATAAAAGTCAAGAATTCCAGTATATATGGAAGTTATTTACTTCAAATTTAAAAATTAGGATAGCATTAATTAAGCATAGGACTATGTGAATTTGAAAATTTTGTAGTATTATTTGGTACATCATTGATCCCTTTTGAAAGGGTAGATTTTTTACAAAGGATACAATTCATTCTAAGATAACAATAAATTTCTTACAAGAATACACTTTGTTTTGTTGGTATACTAATGTTAGTATTAGTCCATTTACTGTATGAATCATTTATAATTGAACATTTACAGATATTAGAATTTTATTTTCGATTATCTTATGGATAAAAGTATTATAGTAAAAAAGCACTAAGCTTAATTGATAATCATTCGACAAATATATGGCTTACGCACATGTTCTTTTATTTTGAGCTTACAATTGCCCTTAAATACCCAGTTTTGATATTTGTATGTTTAATATTATTATGTATAGTATCATCATTTGTGATAAATTTCTTTATACAAACCTATAAGTTTTATATTAAGAAAGATTTTCTTTGTGAAAAATAGAAAAGATATTAGTAGTTAATTTTAGAGAAACCAAACAATTTAATGTGAATTGATTGAGTAAATACAGCTTTATATTGAAATACTATATAAAAAGGGGAGAGATGTTTTTGTATATTTAAAATTAATTTTTTCTTCTCCCCATGACTTAATCTGCATTTACTTAATATAGGTTTATATAGTAAATATTTATAATTGTGTATTAAATTTTAGAGTGAATACAATGTCTGAATTTATCTTTTCATTGTTTTGAGTAATTAATTTTGTTTTTGGTATTGCTAAGGTTGAACCATTTTTTCGATATGCACCGTCAATCGTAATAGTTCCTTTAGTATTATTACCTGAATTGTTAGTTGTTACAATAGTATTATCAGATAGGTTTAGATAATTTTCGGTAAAAACTCTTAAAGTAAACATACTACCAAGAGCTACATTTTTGTCTATTACATTAAAAATATTATTAATTATATTTAGCCTTGGTATATAGCTAAAAGAAACACCAGGTCCTCTAGCTTCATGAACAGATGTTCCATAAGGAGCATCCCAAATAAATTTGTTGTTTATAAAACTATGAGCAATGTATCCATTATCTTCGGCTAACACTTCATTTGCTCCTAACAAGCCACTTCCATCAAACCTAAGTGATAGATTATTAAAAACTGAATTTTCCACACGCATCGACTCAGTGACAACTATTGATGAATAGTTTACTTTATTACCACTGTGAATAAATTCGCAATTTTCTATAACTAAGTTTTTGGTTTTTACAAGATTGCCTCCGCCATTATCATCTGTTAAAAATTTCACATTTGAAAAGAACACATTCTCGGAAGTGTTCCATGCTGCTACCCATCGATTACATCTTCTAATATCAAATAGTGAATCATGTATTTCTATATATTTACTACCGAAGGAGTACATGTCGATCATACCTGGGTCATCGAATGTAAACTTACAATTAATAATTTTTGTTGTCTCACCACCAAAATGGATACTGGATTTTGCAAACACACAATTCTCTAAAGTGGTGTTACCTCCATTAAAATTAAAAGTTTGACCAAAGATAGTATCATTTCTAAACGTACAAAATGTGCCATCTTTTTCAACACCACTTGTTATTGATCTGCCATTAATATTTCCATAATACATATTATTTAGTGAATAGTAATCATCACCACTACCGGAGAAAACAAATGCTCCTCTAAATTTATTATTTTCCACATGAACACCTCTAGTGCTGATGCAGACAAAAGCTCCTGACCGATTATCATAAATATTGCAGTTTTTAATAGTTATTTTTTGATTTGTCATATAACCATCTTCAACATCTATACCAAAACCAGGATTTGTTCCTGTTGAATTATTCATTTTATTGCTATTATTATATATTTCACAACTATCAAATGTTACAAATCTTCCACCATTAATTGATGCACCGAGTCTTCTATTTTTATGTGATTTACAATTTGAAAAATTAATATACTGAGGGATTTTTGCACACATAACATAATGTAGATTACCATTCATTGAATCGAAGTTCTGTAAAAATGAGAATCTTACTTTTGTTGTACCTGCTGGTAATGAATCTAAATAGATGAATTCATAAGAACGAGTATTTCTAAATCCAAGGTAGGTATCATCGGATTTGTAAAAATGCACTTTTATTACAGTTTTATTAAGGTTACTTCCAGTACCATATCCACCATACCCATCACCAGCGTAATAAAAGTATCCGACTGATTTTACTAAATTTCCAGTTACATCAAAATATTTCGAAACGGTAGTATAGTTGGTCTTTGTATTATCTATATTGCCTTGACTATTAATATCACCCTTTGCAAAATGGGCAGGATGTTGAGCTCCACCTATTGCGGAAAAATCCATCGAAGTTACAAATCCATCTCCAGTGCATTCATAAGCCTCACAATTTTTTATTTCAATGTTATAACAGGAATTTTTACATTCAATCCCATGACCCCATTCATGTGTTCCGCCACTTGAATAATCATGTGTTTCTCTATCACCTTTTAATGTAGCACCTTCAATTGTAACGTTTTTAACGCTATCACAAGTTAGTATAGAATAGCCTGTAAGATTATTTGATTCTTTTATGAATAAACAATCATATAATTTATAATGTGTGTTACTTTGCAGTAATATAGAAGAATTTTTATCAATAAGATACTGACCTTTTGGTAACACAACTGTGTAAAGACTGTTATCTTTTGCCCACAAGAGGGCACTATTTATTCCATTAGTGGTGTTCAATGCATCTGTTCCATTATTTTTTATTCCCCAACGATCAAGTTCAATTACATAGGTTGCATTAGAACTAGCCATAAAAAATATCAATCCTCCTATATTAATAATAATTTATTTGTATTCAAGTATTTACCAAAATGCTTGGACAAAATGGTAATAAAATAGTTCATAATAATACTGACAATATATTATTGTTTAATAAGGATTAACCAATTAAATTATTTGAAACGGTTGAATAAAAATTAGAAGGAGTGTAATATGAAATTAGGTTCTTTATAAAGAACAACAAACCTGTTTAATATTATAATGTTTTTATCTCATAGGCAAAATAAATTAATTTTATCATTTGTGAAGTTGTAAGAAATAAATCATTCATATCTTATTGAGATTAAATTCTTTATTAAGATTAAATTCTTTATTAAGAATATGTTAGATTTTTCACTACTTAATTACTATTGATAAAAATTAATAATAAGGAGGTTTTATAACATATGTCCATCCTAATCACAGGCGGAGCAGGTTATATCGGCTCCCACACATGCGTAGAATTATTAAACGCAGGATATGAAATTGTAGTACTCGATAATTTATCAAATAGTAAGGTGGATTCGCTTGATCGTATTAGAGAAATCACCACCAAGGATTTTAAATTTTATCAAACAGATTTGTTGAATAAAGCTGAATTACAAACCATTTTTGCTGAAAATAAAATAGAAGCTGTTATTCATTTCGCTGGATTAAAAGCAGTTGGAGAGTCAGTTTCGATACCATTGCATTATTACCAAAACAATATCACCGGAACTTTAGTACTATGTGAAGTGATGGAGAAATTCGGAGTTCATAATATGGTTTTTAGTTCATCAGCAACAGTATATGGTATGCAGGAACAAGTACCACTCTCTGAAGAATTACCTCTTCAAGCAACAAATCCATATGGAAGAACAAAGCTAATGATCGAGGAAATATTACGTGATCTGTATGTTTCCAATAAAAATTGGAGTGTCGCTTTGTTGCGTTACTTTAATCCGGTAGGAGCTCATTCTAGTGGGTGTATAGGTGAAGATCCGAATGGTATTCCAAATAATCTTGTACCGTACATTACTCAAGTTGCTGTAGGGAAATTGTCTGAGCTTAGAGTTTTTGGAAATGATTATACTACTCATGATGGAACAGGGGTTAGGGATTATATCCATGTCGTAGATCTTGCTGCTGGCCATTTAAAAGCCCTTGAAAAAGTTATGGCATCTTCAGGCGTAAGTGCATATAATCTTGGGACTGGTACGGGATATAGTGTTTTGGAAATGATTCGTGCTTTTGAAAAAGTAACTGGTAGATCAATACCATATCGTATCATCAACCGAAGACCAGGCGATATTGGTGTTAGCTATGCTGACCCATCAAAAGCACAAAAAGAATTAAAGTGGGTAGCAAAAAAAGGACTTGAGGAAATGTGTATGGATTCCTGGCGGTGGCAATCTAATAATCCTAATGGATATGAGATAGGTATTACAAGACCAATTGAATTGAATGTTGCCAGGTAGATAGGTAAGTAAAATTCATCCTTTGGAAAGAAAATTAAACAAGACGAAAAAATATCTTATAAAGCAGTTGCATGATATATAATTGTATAGTATTGTTCTTTATATAGAATATTTTGTTCGTAAAAAGATAAAAACTTACTTAGGGAAAGAATTATTAATTTTGCACATTAGTTCTTTATTAAGAACTAATGTGATTTAAAAAGCTATAAACATAATATAACTTTAAATCTATGTAATTACTTATCACTTATAAATTAAACTAGTGGAGTTTAACATTTATTGGGTTAAAGCTCAAAGTAATCAATAGGTTAACTATGTGATGAATTGGATGGTTATACCAACAGAAATAAAGTTAAGGTTTTCTCTTTTACTATACATCTTCGTCATCAATAGAATATCCAAGTGGAAAATGGATCTTTAATTTGATTGTTTTCGGAATAGCAGCACATACAGTTTTATTAAATCGATTGTGGTTATTTATTGTGTTCGGATAAATTGTAAAGGGGTGTATTATGTATAAAAAACATTGCTCACGCTGTATGTGTATGTTATATAGTAGTTCAAATCTGGCGAATTGGCAATGTCCACATTGTGCAAACGACTTAACCGAAGAAAAAGGGAAAAAAGTAGACCATTCAATTAATATACCATTACTGAATAGGAATCTGAATCAGCAAATTGGCATCGATACATATCGTCAACTTTCTATGAGTACTAGAATGATTAGTAAAAAGTAAATGAATGTTGAAAAAATTTTAAGAGTTACGTATACATATATGTTCGTTAAAAAGAATACTTTGGATATAGCAATTTATGTTCTTTTTATTGCATAGGAGTGGAAATATGAGTGCAATCGCTGGAATTGTTCATTTAAACGATGAGCCTATAGATGTAGAACAAGGCAAAAATGTTATGTTAGCTTTACAGAAATATCCTGCTGACGATGTTCAGGTTTGGCATAATGAGAGAATATTTTTCGGTTGTCATGTACAGTGGATAACACCAGAATCAGTTGGTGAACAAATACCTTACTATGATTATGAAAGACAATTGCTTATTACAGCAGATGCGATCATTGATAATCGGAAGGAATTATTTCAAAAATTACAAATCAGCCCTAGTGAATCTAGGATCACTGACAGTCAGTTAATTTTGCTTGCCTATGAAAAATGGGGAGAGGATGTGCCAAAATACTTAGCTGGTGATTTTGCTTTTTTGATTTGGGATGAAAGAAGGCGGCAACTGTTTGGGGCTAGGGATTTTTCAGGAACAAGAACATTATACTTTTTCCATAATAAAGCGAAATTTGTATGTTGTACTGTTATGGAACCTTTGTTTTCATTACTATACATTCAAAATGGTTTAAATGAACAGTGGCTTGCCGAGTTTATTGCTATTCCGGTTACTGCAGATTCAGTATCAATAAATACAACAGTTTATAAAGATATTCAGCAAATTCCACCTTCCCATACGATAAAAGTCCAGGATGGAAAAGTTGAATTATCAAGATATTCAGTAATTAACTCCGGAGAAAAATTAAAGCTAAAATCAAGTAATGAATATGAGGAAGCATTTAAAGAGGTGTTTGACATAGCGGTTGGAGATAGGTTGCGAACCTACAAGCAAGTTGGGTCACACCTAAGCGGAGGTTTGGATTCAGGATCAGTAGTAAGCTTTGCGTCAAAAACGCTTAAGAAAAAGAATAAAAAGTTATACACTTTCAGTTATGTACCTGTAGATGACTTCATAGATTGGACACATAGAACAAGGGTAGCGAATGAAAGACCATTTATAGAATCAACCGTTCAGTATGTTGGAAATATTTCGGATCAATATTTGAGTTTTCCGGAAAAAAATCCCTTTTCAGAAATTGATGACTGGTTAGATACTATGGAAATGCCCTACAAATTTTATGAAAATTCCTTTTGGTTAAAAGGGATTTATGAACAAGCTAATCAACATAATGTTGGCATACTTTTAAACGGGCAAAGAGGTAATTGGACAATATCATGGGGGCATGCTTTAAATTATTATGCAACTCTATTAAAGAGGTTGCAATTATTAAAGTTATATAAAGAAGTAAATTTATATAGTAAGAATATGGGTGTTACAAAAAAGCGTACCATGAAATTTGTTTGGAAAAAAGCACTTCCAATGTTATATAGATCCCTTTCAATACAAAAACAAGAAACCTTTCCAACATGGATTAATCAAGATTTTGCAGCAAGAACAAGTGTATTTGAAAAGCTTGAAGATCATGAAGTAGATATTAAAGGTACTGCAGTTACTAATGTATATGAAATAAGGAAGAATCAATTTGAACAATTACACTTTTGGGGATTAAATGGCACTATAGGAACAAAACTATCTTTGCGGCATTCTCTATGGGAGCGTGATCCTACGAATGATCTAAGGGTCATTAATTTTTGTATTTCAGTCCCTGAGGATCAGTATGTTCAAAATGGTCTTGATCGGTCTCTTATCCGTCGGTCTACTAAAAATTATTTACCAGATAGCATAAGACTTAACCAACGTTCTAGAGGAATTCAAGGGGCAGATGGTATCCATAGAATGAAACAAAGTTGGACATCTTTTATTGAAGAGCTCTATCTAGTTTCAGAAGATCCAACAATGTCAAATTTTATTGATATTGATGTTTTTCGAGATTCGATAGAAAAGGTTAAGAATAATCCAAAACCTGAGTTTATATATGAGTTTGAATTTAAGATATTGATGCGCAGTTTAATTTTATACCGATTTTTAAAAAGGTTTGAAGGGAGGTGACGATATGCAAAAGCAATGGAAAGCCCCAGAATTGGAAGTGCTTAATATTAGTATGACGATGGCTGGTCCTGGAATTAAAACTCCAGATGCGGTTCAGCCAGATCCGGATGCTCATGATCATGATGTGGTTAATTATAGTTAATGTTAGGCAAATTAAAAATGAATGTAGGAGCTCTTATACATTTTTTGTGTAAGGGCTGTTTCTTTCTTAATACAGACAGGAGGGGATTAATGTTTTCTTTTTTACTGATTAATATACTATTCCTATCATTATATTTCGAATTTTGTATGTTCGAATTTAAAAAACGATATCTTTTATTAATTGACGTATTTTTATAAAAATGGTAATTTTATCTTATGTTCGTTCTTTATAAAGATTATATTTATTGAATTTTATAATTTTTCCAGGGATTTATACACATTCGTTCTTTATAATGAATGATGATATTAGATTATGCCTGTTTTTTAGGGGGGAATAGCCTCAAGAAGATATAATTATGTTTAAGGTGTCTAAATATGAATTTGTTGGTTCTAATTTATTAGTGTATTACCCTATATTCCAAGAAATAAAGCTGGATAAAAACAGAAAATGAAATATAAATTATTGATTAAAAATTTTAAATTATTTGTCAGGAGAGTATTAAATATGAGTGCAATAGTTGGGATTGAAATGTTTAATCATAAGCCTATAAATTCTATAGAACTTAATAATTGGATAAAAACATACCAATCTTTCCCTGCAGATGACATTCAAACCTGGCAAAAAGACACTATCTTCTTCGGCTGCCACGCTCAATGGATAACTCCTGAATCAATTGGAGAAAGACTGCCATACTACGATTATCATAGACATTTAGCTATAACAGCTGATGCAATTATAGATAATCGTGAAGAGTTATTAGAACGGCTTCAAGTTGGAAGATCCCAATGGAGGTCAATTCCTGACAGTCAAATAATATTACTAGCTTATTCTAAGTGGGGAGAAAATGCTCCAAAGTATTTAATTGGAGATTTTGCTTTTATGATATGGGATGAAAAAAAGAGAAAACTCTTTGGTGCAAGAGATTTTTCCGGTGCAAGAACACTATATTATTTCCACGATAGAAATCAGTTCGCCTTTTCAACTTTAATAGAACCTCTGTTTTCTTTACTAAATGTAAGAAAGAGTATAAATGAGGAGTGGTTAGCAGAGTTTTTAGCTATACCAAACATGGTTGAGAGCGTTGATATGCATTCAACTGCCTATAAAAATATTAAACAAGTGCCACCTTCTTATAGTATTACTGTAACAAACAGTGATGTGAAATTAACCAGGTATTGTACTATCGAGGTTAACGAAAAATTAAAACTAAAGTCTAATGTGGAATATGAAGAGGCTTTTCGAGAAGTCCTACAAAGAGCAGTGACAGATCGATTAAGAACATATGGTGAAGTGGGATCACACTTAAGCGGTGGTTTAGATTCAGGTTCTGTTGTAAGTTTTGCTGCTAGAGAAATGAAAAAAAATAATAAGGAGCTACATACATTTAGTTATGTTCCAGAGAAGAATTTTGTTGACTGGACATCAAAATATTACGTACCGAACGAAAAGCCCTTTATAAAAGAAACAGTTAATTATGTTGGGAATATTAAGGATCAGTATTTGGATTTTCCCGGAAAAAACCCTCTTGATGTAGTAGATGATTTTCTTGACATAATGGAAATGCCTTATAAATTCTTTGAAAATTCATATTGGTTAAAAGGGATTAATGAAGAAGCACAAAAGCAAGGGATTAAAGTGCTTTTAAATGGAGCAAGAGGTAACCATTCTATTTCTTGGGGTTCCATGAATTTGACTTATAGTTATTATGATTCTCTTTTCAAAAAACTAAGATGGTTCCGACTCTATCGGGAACTAGAAGAATATTGTAAGAATTTTAGGACTGGTAAATCTATAATGATACCATTTTTGCTTAAAAGAGCATTTCCTTCCTTTAGTGCTAAAAGGAATAATACATATCAATTTCAACATTTTATCAATTCGGATTTTGCTAGTAAAACGAATGTGTATGAAAAACTAAGGGCAAATGGCATAGATATAAGTGGTACACCTGTAAAGAATTTTAGTGAGTATAGAAGGAGATATTATCAACAATTATTTGTCTGGAATAAAAGTGGAGTGGTCAACACGAAAATGTCCTTAAGGTACTCTCTCTGGGATCGTGATCCTACAAATGATTTACGTGTTATCCGGTTTTGTTTATCTATACCTGAAGAGCAATACACAATAAAAGGATTGGAACGATCTTTACTTAGAAGAGCTACAAAAAACCTACTGCCTGACTCAGTGAGGTTAAATCAAAATAGTCGTGGCATCCAAGGTGCAGATACCATTCATCGAATGTCAAAAAATTGGACATTATTTATTAAAGAATTGGAACAATTAAGTAATGATACTGCAATTTCACAGTTTATTAATTCAGAAGTAATAAAGAATGCAATATTCAAGGTAAAAGAAAATCCTAAGCCTGAATTACTTCTACAAGATGAATTCAAGATATTAAATCGTAGTTTAGTAGTTTACCGATTTTTAAAAGCAATGTAATAAAGGGAAGGAGGTGAACACCATGAGGAAAAATTGGAGAGAACCTATTTTAGAAATACTTGATATAAAAATGACTATGAACGGGCCAGGTAATGCTAACCCGGACTGTTTTGATGTTTCTGAGGGCAGAACTGAAACTCATGAAGGACAGTCTAATGCATCTTGTAAAAATCCAACACCTGGTAGTGAGCTAGGAAGTTAATTTTAAGTAAATTCATAGTACGCCCCTTATGCTAAACAAGTGTAGGGGGAGGGATTATATATTATGGGGGATCTCGTGTTGAGAAAAAACATTAAAACAAAAAAACATTATAAAGCATTTGGGTTAAGTGTAATAAGTGACATTCAGCTGCCTGAATTGCCATTCTATTATAATGATGACAAGCTAGCAGATGTTGAAATTATGAAGAAAGACCTTTCTTCGGTTTGGGACAATTTATTTGAAGGGAACCAATACTTTTCCTATAAAAAAGATGTTATTCTTTTCCGCCTGCCAGAAAAAGCAATCTTCATGATTAAGAACGGAAATAAAATTTATTACTCCCCAATGAATAACACCTCAGAAGACCAAATACGACTATATCTCCTAGGGACCTGTATGGGAGCTATATTAATGCAAAGAAAGGTACTTCCTCTCCACGGAAGTGCAATAGCAATAGACGGGAAGGCATATGCAATTGTTGGTGATTCAGGTGCAGGAAAATCAACTCTTGCTTCTGTTTTTTTAAAGAAGGGATATCAACTTATTAGTGATGATGTTATACCAGTTACTTTAAATGAAGTGAACATTCCGATGATAACACCTGCCTACCCACAACAGAAGTTATGGCAAGAAAGCTTGGACCAATTTGAGATGGAGTCAAGCCAATATCGTCCGATTGTTGAAAGAGAAAGTAAATTTGCCATTCCAGTTTTCAATCAATTTGCTTCTAAACCATTACCGCTCGCTGGTGTTTTTGAATTAGTTAAAACAGAAAATGACGTAATTCAATTTAATCCAATTCAGAATCTACAGAGCCTCCACACATTATATTATCATACGTACAGAAATTTCTTTATTCCCGCGTTAGGTTTATTGGATTGGCATTTTAACTTAACAGCAAAAATATGCGAAAGTATTAATTTATATCAAATGCGTCGCCCTGTATCTCGATTTTCAGCACCTGATTTAGCAGAGATCATTTTATCAACAGTTAAGAAGGAGGAAAAGATTTATGGTTAAACTTCAAGAGCTTTTACCAAGTCATATTGTCAGTCAAGGAGAAGGCAACATTGTAAGTGATATGGGTGGAGAAAAAGTAATGTTAAGTATTAATAATGGAAAATATTATAATTTGGGTGAAATAGGTGGAGTTATTTGGGATTTGACAAAAGAACCAATAACCATCGAACAACTAGTAGCTCATTTAGTTTCTCAGTATGAAGTTGAACAGAATGAATGTGAACAACAAGTGATGAATTTTATTAAGCAATTAAATAATGAAGGTTTATTAATAGTTGAAAATTAAATTCTAGTTCATTTATTAATCCAGAAAGGAAAAGTTGGCTTGAATAAATTAAAGATCTTTCTAAAAATGGATTGGAAGATGAAATTACTTTTGGTTGAATCTTATTTCTACTTAGCAATAGGGCGCTATTTGAAAAGCATACCATTTGCAAAAGTTGCACCCTCACTAGGGGAGCATATGATGGAAACGTCGTTTGAGCAGATCTTATCTAATAAGAAAGTGTTATCTAGTGTTTCCCAGGCAATACATATTATGAGTCGTTATACATTTTGGGAAAGTCAATGCCTTGTTAAAGCAATTGCCGCGATGAAAATGTTAGAGAAACGGAATATTGAGAGTACCCTATATTTAGGGACAGCTAGAGATGAATCGGGTGAATTGATTGCACATGCATGGCTGCGAAGCGGACCTTATTATATTACTGGTTCTGAAGGGATGGAAAAGTTTACAGTTGTCGGGAAATTTGCCAATAAAACTGGGGGAAAGCACCATGCAAAACCAAGTTCATCTTAATCTAGCAAATGTGCCAAAAGAACTTAAAGTGATCCTTGAGATAATTAAGAAAAATAATGTTTCTAGAGACCTTTTTAAAGACATCGATTGGGACCATTTTATTCAGCAAGCAAAGCATCACCGTGTATATCCTGTACTATATTCGATTTTAAAGTATTTAGATGAAGGACTAATACCTACTAAAGTGATGAATCACCTTTCTGTTGAGTATAAAAGAAACACATTTAACATGCTTTATTTAAGTGCAGAGATGGAACAGGTAAGCAGGCTTTTTACGGAAGATAACATTCGCCTTTTATTCCTAAAGGGACCTGTTCTAGCTCATGATCTTTATGGTGATATTTCACTTCGCACATCAAGTGACTTAGATTTTCTTATTCCAATTGAAGATCTTGAAAAGGCAGAAGCTATTTTAGGAAATCAAGGATATGAAAAAGTTGATTATATTGAAACAGTTTTAAATGATTGGAAATGGAGACATCACCATGTTACATACGTTCATCCCGTGAAACGGATAAAATTAGAAATACATTGGAGACTAAATCCTGGACCTGGAGTTGAACCTAAATTTAATCATTTGTGGGATCGAAAAATGAAAAGTAAATTAACAAATTATCCAGTTTATTTCCTTGGAAAAGAAGACCTTTTCTTATTCCTCGTTTCACATGGCGCAAGACATGGGTGGTCGCGTCTTCGGTGGTTACTTGATATTCATCAGTTAACTGAACAAGAGATCGAATGGAAAAAAGTAAATCAATTATTAAAAGCCTATCAATTTCATAATGCTGGAGCTCAGGCAATCGCTTTAACTTCAGAGTTATTAGACTCACATGTCTCACTGAATATGATGCCTATTTTAGCGAATAAGCGTTCTTATGAGTTGGCACAAGAGGCCATTTTTTATCTTGAAAGAATGGTTAATTTACATACAGATCCCGTACCAGAAGAGGTTTTTCGCTATCATTCGCGTCATTTATATTCATTAATGTCTTTAAAGCAAAAGGTATGGTATGTATTAAGCATATTACATCCATTTCCTGAGGATGCCCAAGCTTTACCGTTGCCAAAAAAACTTCACTTTTTATATTTCCCTCTACGGCCATTTATTTGGGCTTGGAGGAGATCACGGAAACATGCGTTACCCTAGGGGGAAGGAAAATGTCAGATTTAACTTACTTTTTGAAACAAATCCATCATTATGCTGGGAAGGTTCTATATATAAATTTACTTGCCATGATGTTTATAAGTTTACTTGATGGTGTAGGGATTTTATTACTCATCCCAATGATTAGTATGAGTGGGATTATAGATATAGAAGCGAATGAAATGCTTTCAAGCCTATTTTCATTTCTTAATTATATACCTGATAACATAGGTTTACCAATTATATTAGCCATTTATGTATTTATTGTTGTTGGACAAAATGTCCTGCAAAGATACATTACAATCCGAAATACAAAAATTCAACATGGCTTTTTCCGTCATATCCGAATAGAAACATACCAAGCATTACTTCATGCAAATTGGAATTTTTTTATAAAGAATCGAAAATCTGACCTTATCAATTTTTTAACTGCTGAAATTGCTCGCTCTAGTGCAGGTACACATTCATTCTTACAATTTATGACTTCTCTAGTTTTTACAGTTATTCAGATAGTGATTGCTTTTTGGTTATCTTCCAGCATAACAATTTTTGTGTTGTTAAGCGGGCTTGTTTTAATCCTTTTTAATAGAAAATTCTTAAAAAAATCGATAGCATTGGGCCAAAAAAATTATACTATGGGTAAAGAATATATGGCGGGAATAACTGACCAAATCAATGGTATTAAAGACATTAAAAGTAATTCGTTAGAAACATCTCGTATGGAATGGTTTAAAAGGATCACGAAAGGAATGCAGGATGAGCAAATTGAATATACAAAGTTAAAAACAATTTCACAAATGAATTATAAAGTGGCTTCTGCTGTTTTAATTGCAGTATTTATTTTCATTGCACTAAATATGTTTCATGCACAAGCAAGCCAATTAATGTTAATCATCGTGATTTTTTCAAGACTTTGGCCAAGGGTTGCAGCGATTCAAGGATCACTGGAACAAATCGCGACTATATTGCCTGCCTTTAAAGCTGTGAAAAAATTTCAGGAGGAATGTAAGAATTCAAGAGAGTTTCATTTTGGAAATAATAATAAATCAATACATATTAATCAAGAAATAGAATTAAAAAATGTTTTTTTCCGTTACGACAATAGCAAATCAAAAGTATATGCTTTAAATAATATAAATATTGTGATACCAGCTAATAAAATGACAGCTTTTGTAGGTCGTTCAGGTGCGGGAAAGAGTACGCTTATTGATATGTTGATGGGTTTAAATCAACCAGAAAGAGGCAAGGTCTTATTAGATGGTATCCCTTTATCACAGGAAAATATTCCATCTTTTCGTAAGTCAATTAGTTATGTTCCACAAGAACCTTTTTTATTTAATACAAGTATAAAAGATAATTTGAAACTAGTTGTACCAGATGCAACAGAAGAACAGATATGGGATGCATTGGAGTTTTCATCAGCTGCTGAGTTTGTACGTGAGCTGCCTGATGGGTTAGATACTGTTATTGGTGATAGAGGTATCCGACTCTCTGGCGGTGAGAGGCAAAGGCTAGTTTTAGCAAGGGCAATTTTACGTAAACCATCGATGTTGGTATTAGATGAAGCAACAAGTGCTCTTGACACAGAAAATGAAGCTAAAATCCAACAAGCACTAGAGAAGTTAAAAGGAAGAATGACAATAGTCGTAATCGCACATCGATTGTCAACGATACGAAATGCGGATCAAGTAGTCGTTCTAGATAAAGGTTCAGTTATTCAATATGGTGAGTTTGGCAGTTTAGCTAAAGAGAAGCATGGTATGCTTGGTCATCTTCTGGAAAGTCAAATGGAAGCGAGTTTGTAAGAATCTGAATTTTAGAAGAACTACAGATAGATGTACAAACTGGAGAGGTGTTTATGGGAAAGGGGAGATTACTTCAATTTTCGTTACTGGGTCTATGTGTCTTGATTGTTATCTTTACGATATGGGATAACAATAGAATAAAGGTCATCGAACAAGAGATCGAAATTGAAGATTTACCACAAGAATTTGAGGGATTTAAAATCCTTCAAATATCGGATTTACATGAAAAGACATTTGGGTATAAACAAGAAAGACTCATCAAAAAAATAAATTCAATTAATTACGATGTTATCGCACTAACTGGTGATTTATTAGTTATTGTAGATAGTAAAAATTATTCTCCAGCTTATGACTTGTTAGAGGGTATTAACAATAAGGAACATATGCTATTTGTTCCAGGGAATACCGACCCAAATCCATATGTTGTTAATTCGGATCGATCTATTTCAAAAAATCCATTTATTTTGGGGATGGAGGGCAGAGGGGTACAATTGCTAGATTCAGTCTATACAGTTGATAAAAAGAATGCTTCAATTAATTTTGTGAACTTTGATTTATCTAAGCTTGAACCTACGAGTAAGCTTGATAATCTAGAAAAGAATGACCTACTAGTAATATTAAATCATTATCCAATAGTAGATAAAAGAATTGAACAGATAAATGCAGACTCACACTTTTATTTTAGGGAGTATGATTTAATCATAGCTGGACATTATCATGGTGGGCAAATAAGATTTCCATTTGTCGGTGCCTTATTTATACCTGAACCATTCTATTCTAATAATGGACTATTTCCACCGCAAGATCGAGTTAAAGGGTTGTGGGAATATAATGGTATAAAACAATATGTTAGTGCAGGCTTAGGTAGTAGTAATGCAATACCGTTCTTAAAGTTTCGTTTCCTGAATCCTCCCGAGATAAATCTGTTAATTCTAACAAAGAAATAATGAATAAACGATTAATTAATTGAATTGGGGCGTGTAAAAAAGATGGTGGATTATGACACAGTTAGGACATTTTCATATCTCGTTATTTTTATTAAGAAATAAAATTCATAGTAGGGATTTACAGTATGTCTAGCATATTTTTTTACAAAATTGTTAAATTTGTAAAAAACAAAAAAGCACAATCAGCAGCCCATCAAGCCGCCAACCATGCCCTCATTTATCATTGTCATTCTGTAGTTTCCACTTGTTAAATTCCAAAAATTCTCTAAACTGTTCTTTAGACACACCGGACTTCATTGCATCCTGAACAAGCTTTGTCCATTCTAAATCGAGCTCCTCTTGATCGGTTTCGTTTTGTTCATTTAGAAGAGTATTTACTGATACACCAAGAACAGATGAGACCTTTTCTAAAAATTGAACAGAAGGATTTGACTGGAGATTACGCTCAATCGAACTTAAGTAGGATTTTGCTACTCCTGCTCGTTCTGCTAGTTCAGATAGTGATAGATTTTTTTGAGTGCGATATTTTTTTATTCTTGGACCAATCACGTCAAGTCACCTTCCTTAATGAAGCCATTATAACATATAAAGAAGGGTTTGTTTGATATGAAGAACACAAAAAGAAAAAAATTTACACAGATTTAATACATTTTTATGATGTTTTTAAAACGGCATTTGACTTTTGAGTTAAGAAATCTTTAATCTCTTCTACACTGATTCCTAGTTCAAGTGCTTCTAGTATCAACTCGACCCATTCTTGATCAAGCTGTCCGTCTTGTGTAATTTTTTCTTTTATCTCCATTATTCTTAGCCTCCTAAAATACTAATCTGTATTTCAGGCAGTCCAGCCGTCTTAGTTTGTGTAAACTGAAGACCCGTGACTTTGCGTCCCTATTTTTCAATAGGTTTGCCTTTGTACTGATTATTTTGTCACTGATTGTTGGTTATTATATTCCTATTGTCCCTTATTTATGTATAACTAATTGACTATTTACAATTTCTATTATAAAAAAGATTTATTAGGATGTATGCTGAACTTTGTCGATGAGGTTAAAATTTTTCATTTATCTGTAATTTTTACAATAGATTTACAAAAGTAGTTGTAAATTAAGGTTTCTGGGTTTTCTCATTCCGATAATTTTACATTAAAGTAATATAAATGACTGAATAATAAAATTAAATTTTGTCGAACAAAATTTAATTTTATCGATTTGTAAAACTCCTAAGTAATAGATATCATTACTTAGGAGTTTAAAATCCCCTGTGGAGTTATATAAAAAATCCCGCCATTCTGAATTGTAATATTGATTTGAGGCTCATAAAGATCTTTTAATGCTTCTTTTTCAACTTCATAGCATTCAGGTTTTTCTTCTAAGTCCTCGTAAAAATGATTTAATAGCTTTAAGTCCTCGTTCCATCTTTCTCTAGCTTTGTCAGCCCATGTATGATCTTGCTTCCTTATGTCTTCCAAGATGAATTGCTCGATTCGCTTTAATCCGCTTTGTGGTTTAATGAGCGGTGTCATCGTAAAGCAGAGGTCAGGGATTTTAGGTGTTAATTCTAATTTTTCCAGTTTTTCTTGAAAGTTTTCGATTAGAACGCCACTAACTAAATGTAAACCAATTGAATAAAGTTGATCCTTTTTCATATCACATTGATAGGAAACTATAATGTTAACGCCAATCCAGGGGTGGAGGGGAACATTTCCTCCTTGTGTTTTGACTTGCTCAAAAAGTCTGATATAGCTTCCTAGAGTTTTAGTCGATTGAAAAATTTGGTGAAGACGGGGCGCACCGAAATGCATGACCTCACCTTTCAGGTCTTTTGGCGCACGATTTTGATCAGTAATAAGGGTAAGCTTCATAGGATTTGGAACCCCATTAGTTTTTTCAAGGTAGTGCCAGTAAAATGGTCGGTTCATTAAAAGCTTATCCATTTCAATTGTCAGCTGAACAGTCATGTATCCTTCCTGATTTTCAAGTATGTTACAGGAATTCGACGAAAAGAAGCTTTCTAAAAAATGATGGATTTGCTCTTGTTGCATATTGTCGCCACCCTTCTACTTATCTCCGCTTGCTGCTTTTCTTTGCTCTTGTGAGTACTGAGCAAAGTCGAGAATCGATGTTAAATTTTCCATTTTAATTTTCATTTCACGGTCGCTTTTTGAGTGATACATGATATCCTGCAGGTGTTCCTCTAAATTTTTGATTTCTAATCTTGTAAGGATTTCATCCAGGTTACCAATGACTTTTTCAAATAAATTAATTTTGTCATATAAGAGAGTTAAAATATGTTCTTCAACCGTGTTTTTGGTTGCCATATTGAATATATTAACGTCATTTTCTTGTCCAAGACGATGGATACGGCCAATTCGTTGTTCTAAACGCATTGGGTTCCATGGTAAATCATAATTGATAATGTTATGACAAAATTGAAGGTTGATTCCTTCGCCGCCAGCTTCAGTTGCAATTAAAACTTGAACACGATTTTTAAAAAGCTCCTTCATCCAATCTTTTTTTCCTCTTTTAAAGCCTCCGCGAAAGGGAACTGATGTAATACCATGCTGTTGAAGAAACCATTGTAAATAAAATTGAGTTGCACGATATTCGGTAAAAATAATGACTTTATCATCAAGTTCTTTTATTAATTCAACAACTTTTAAGGCTTTTGAGTTTTGTGTAACACCGTCAATCGCCATCATAATGTCTTTTATAACATGATTAGGGAGGGCAGCTTCCTCTTCCTCAGGGAGGTCAAGCATTTTCTTAAGCGTCATATAGACAGCTTCACGACTACTGCAGGCTTCTCGCTGTAAAGTCATGATTGAGAACGTGTTTGCTGCATATTGTGATGATGATTTAAGAGCTGTAATGGTGTCATAAAGATGTTGTTCAGTTTCTGAAAATTCAATTGGTATTGTTTCGACATTTCGCTTTGGCCATTCGATTCCTGTGTCACCGCGCCGATTACGAATCATCACTTTGTTAATAAGCTCTCTTAGTTGTTCATGATCTTCAATAGAACGTTCCTTTGCAGAAAACACATCTGAAAAATAGGCTTCATTCCCGAGATGGCCAGGTTTTAATAAGGATACTAAGTTGAAAATTTCCTCTACTCTGTTTTGAACAGGTGTTGCTGTTAAAAGTAAACAATACTTCTTCTTTAAATTTTGAACAAATTCATAGTTTTTTGTTTTATTATTTTTAAGCTTATGAGCTTCATCAATAATGACTAAATCATAGTTTTGGTTATAGACAATTTCCCGATGTGGACTTCTTTTTGCTGTATCAATAGAAGACACAACCACATCACATGCTTCCCATACATAACTTTTCTTTTGTTCTACAGCAGGTATAAAGAACTTTTCATTTAATTCACGAGCCCATTGAGAAACAAGAGATGCAGGGACGAGAATAAGCACTTTTTTGACTAGGCCGCGAATCATATATTCTTTTAAAATAAGTCCAGCTTCAATGGTCTTTCCTAAACCAACCTCATCAGCTAGAATAGCTTTCCCATTCATTTTTTCAACAACTCTTTGGGCAACCTCTAATTGATGTGGAAGGGGTGTGAAATGTGGTAAATGTTTTGGAGCTTGCAAACCTTCAAATGAAGGAACCGCCGTGTTCTTTTGCACTTCATATGCAAGCTTGTACAGCTCCCAGTTTGACCATGGGCCATCATTTTCTAATTTTTCAAAAAAACCCTCCTGCCAAGAGGTATCGAAGTTCGTCTTTATGTTCATTGTAAAGACAGTCCTTTCGTGATTAGTACTTTATCGGAATGTTCATGATTTTACTTAGAATAAGTGAAAAAATGCTTAATAATTTGCTTTGTTGTATAAAAACCGAACGATTAATAAAAAAATAATTTTATTGTTAAGATAAAAAGTGATTGTCGAAATGGTATACTCATGGTAGGATGTTAGTAAGAAAGTTCATCATTTTCATATCTTTCAGTTAGCTTAACGCTTTCATTCGTTGTGTGAATAAAATGTTTAAAATTGTCAAATGTCATTTTTTCAGGTTTTAGTAGTATAACCAACAAGAAAATAAAATATGTGCGGATGAGAATAAGGGGAGAGACTATAGCTTGGTATAGCGCCGAAGGAGCAAACAATTGTGAATCTCTCAGGCAAAAAGACTCTTATTTGACGCAACTCTGGAGAGTGTTTGCGTGAGTTCTCGTAAACTACCAAAGGGGAAAGCCGTATGAGGTGGTAGTATGTCTTTTTATAAGGCTTCTAACATCATACATAAGGTAAACTTTCAGGTGAAAAGGACAGAGACTTCTATTGTGTAAATGGGAGTTTTCTGTCCTTTTTTTGATGCCATTTTTTAATAATGAAGGGAGTAGTCCGCATGACAGAACTAAATCGAACACCTTTATACAATGTTTATAAACAGTATGGTGCCAAGACAATTGATTTTGGAGGCTGGGATTTACCTGTTCAATTTACTTCAATTAAAGAAGAACATGAGGCTGTGCGATCAAAAGCAGGGTTATTCGACGTATCACATATGGGGGAGGTTGAGCTTCGTGGTGAAGATAGTTTAGCTTTTTTACAAAAAGTTATGACTAACGATGTTTCTCTCCTGAAATCAGGTGCCGCTTTATATACGGCTATGTGTTACGAAGATGGCGGAACAGTTGATGATTTACTAATTTATAAAAAGGCGGAAAATGACTACTTACTAGTTATTAACGCTTCGAATATAAAAAAAGATTTGGAGTGGCTAACATCAAATAGAAGCGGTGATGTCACTATCGAAAATAAATCAGATGAGATTGCTCTTCTTGCTCTACAAGGACCGGTTGCTGAAGCTGTTCTTCAAACACTTACAGATACAGACTTATCTGAGATCAAGTTTTTTAAGTTTAAAAATGGAGTGGAGCTTGCAGGTGTTGAAGTCCTACTTTCAAGAACCGGTTACACAGGTGAAGACGGATTTGAGCTTTATTGTGATGCCGAAGATGCTGTGACATTATGGGAGAAAATCCTTGAGACCGGTAAAAGTAAAGGTGTTATTCCATGTGGACTAGGTGCTCGTGATACGTTACGTTTTGAAGCAGCATTACCATTATATGGTCAAGAGCTGTCAAAGAATATTACCCCGATTGAAGCTGGAATTGGTTTTGCGGTAAAAACAAACAAAGAAATAGAGTTTAATGGAAAAGCAGTCTTAAAGGAGCAAAAGGAAAATGGAACAGCTCGTAAGCTGGTGGGGATCGAACTGCTTGAAAAAGGCATTCCGCGCCATGGCTATGAAGTTTTCTCGGGTGAGGAATTAATAGGTGTTGTGACAACAGGAACTCAATCACCAACTTTAAAGAAAAATATTGGTTTAGCTCTACTAAAATCCGAATTTACACAAAAAGGAACAGAGGTAGAAGTCCAAATCCGTAAAAAACGCTTAAAGGCTGTAGTGGTTGCGACACCTTTTTATAAGAGAACAAAAGGCTAATAAATATTTACCGAATCTGAGAGGAGTTTTTATGCTATGAATCATCGTTACTTACCAATGACAGATCAAGATAAGCAGGAAATGCTTCAAGCAATTGGTGCTCAATCAGTAGATGAGTTGTTTCAGGATATACCCGAGAGTGTTCGCTTTAAGGGAGAATACAAGATTAAAAAAGCAAAATCCGAAACCGAGCTCCTAAAGGAATTGTCACAACTTGCAGCAAAAAATAAGGATTTACGAAGTCATGCATCTTTCCTAGGTGCTGGTGTTTATGATCATTATATACCAATTATCGTTGATCACGTGATATCCCGATCTGAATTCTACACAGCGTATACTCCGTACCAACCCGAGATTTCACAAGGTGAACTGCAAGCGATCTTTGAATTCCAAACAATGATTTGTGAGCTAACTGGTATGGATGTAGCGAACTCATCGATGTATGATGGTGGAACTGCTTTAGCGGAAGCAGCAATGTTAGCAGCCGGGCAAACGAAAAAGAAAAGAATCCTCGTTTCAAAAGCTGTAAACCCGGAAACACGTGATGTCGTTAAGACATATGCATCGGGACAATATATCGAAGTCGTGGAAATACCTGTCCGAAACGGTGTAACAGATTTAGATGCATTAAAGCAGGAAATGGATGATGATGTAGCAGCGGTTTTAGTTCAATATCCAAACTTTTTTGGTTCGATTGAGCCGTTAAAAGAGATTGAGCCAATTGCCCATACTGGCAAAAGTATGTTTATTGTTTCATCAAATCCTCTTGCTTTAGGTGCATTAACACCCCCTGGAGCATTTGGTGCTGATATTGTTGCCGGAGATGCACAACCATTTGGAATTCCAACAGCATTCGGTGGACCACATTGCGGTTATTTTGCTGTAACAAATAAATTGCTTCGAAAAGTACCAGGTCGTCTTGTTGGTCAAACAACAGATGAAAACAGAAAAAGAGGGTTTGTTCTAACTCTTCAAGCACGTGAACAGCATATACGACGAGACAAAGCTACTTCTAATATTTGCTCAAACCAAGCATTGAATGCTCTTGCTGCTTCTGTAGCTATGACGGCTTTAGGTAAGCAAGGTGTAAAAGAAATGGCAATCCAAAATATTCAAAAAGCGAATTATGCGAAAAGAGCATGTTTAGAAGCTGGTTTAGAGGTTCCGTTTGATCAGCCAATCTTTAACGAATTTGTTGTGAAGTTATCGAAGCCTGTTTCTGAAGTAAATAAACAGCTTTTAGAAAAAGGAATCATCGGTGGATTTGATTTAGGTAAAGTTGATCCTGAGTTAGAAAATCATATGTTAATTGCAGTCACTGAGCTTCGTACAAAAGAAGAAATTAACACATTTGTAAAGGAATTGGGGGATGGCAATGAGTAATCAAGATCAAGCATTAATTTTTGAACTAAGCAGAGAAGGCCGTATTGGATATAGTTTACCAGAGCTTGAAGTTGAAGAATTGTCATTAGATAAACTTATCCCCTCTGACTATATTCGTACGGAACAAGCTGAGCTCCCAGAGGTTTCAGAGCTTGATATCATGAGGCACTACACGGCTTTATCAAAACGTAACCATGGTGTTGATTCTGGATTCTATCCTTTAGGTTCTTGTACGATGAAGTATAACCCTAAAATCAATGAGAATGTAGCACGTATTCCTGGTCTTGCGCATATTCATCCATTACAAGATGAATCGACTGTTCAAGGTGCAATGGAGCTTTTATTTGACCTGCAGGAGCATTTAAAAGAAATTACTGGAATGGATGAAGTTACTCTCCAACCTGCAGCAGGTGCACACGGTGAGTGGACTGGTCTTATGATGATTCGTGCCTATCATGAAGCCAATAATGATTTAAAAAGAACGAAGGTTATCGTGCCTGATTCAGCGCACGGAACAAATCCAGCATCTGCAACAGTAGCTGGTTTTGAAACAATCACAGTTAAATCTGATAAAAATGGTTTAGTTGATTTAGAGGACTTGCGCCGTGTAGTTGATGATCAAACAGCTGCTTTAATGTTAACAAATCCAAATACGCTTGGACTTTTTGAAGCACACATTTTAGAGATGGCTCAAATTGTTCATGATGCAGGTGGGAAGCTTTATTATGATGGTGCAAACCTGAATGCTGTTTTAAGTAAAGCAAGACCAGGGGATATGGGATTTGATGTTGTTCATCTGAATCTTCATAAAACATTTACTGGTCCTCACGGTGGCGGTGGTCCTGGTTCAGGCCCTGTTGGTGTCAAAGCTGATTTCATTCCGTATTTACCAAAACCAGTTTTGGTTAAAACTGAAAAAGGCTATCATTTTGATTATAATCGACCACAATCTATTGGTCGTGTGAAACCATTCTACGGTAACTTTGGAATCAATGTTCGCGCTTATACGTATATTCGCACAATGGGACCTGATGGTTTAAAGGCTGTAACAGAATACGCGGTATTAAATGCAAACTATATGATGCGCCGCTTAGCGCCATACTATGACCTTCCGTTTGATCAGCATTGTAAGCATGAATTTGTTTTATCGGGAAAACGCCAAAAGAAGTTAGGTGTTCGTACGCTTGATATTGCTAAGCGTTTATTAGACTTTGGTTATCATCCGCCAACGATTTATTTTCCGTTAAATGTTGAGGAATGTATTATGATCGAACCTACAGAAACAGAATCAAAGGAAACGCTTGACTCCTTTATTGATGCTATGATCCAAATCGCAAAAGAAGCGGAAGAAACTCCTGAAATTGTTCAGGAAGCACCGCATACAACTGTCGTAAAACGACTAGACGAGACAACTGCAGCTAGAAAGCCAATTTTAAAATATCAACGCTAATGTATTAAAAAATGACCTACTTTTAATGATGTAGGTCATTTTTTAATACTATCAGAAAATATGATGTTGGATCATATGTTTTCCTACGATTCATGCCGAAAATATAATGATTCTCCAAGATTATGACTAGTTTTTAGAACCTTTGTCGAGAGGAAGGAATTAGATACTTAGTTGATAGAACTAATAGTATTAAGAAAATTAGACAAAGGTTGGTGTTTAGATTGGCAGCAAAATACGTGACGATTTCAAAAGCAGCTTCATTAATCGGTGAAAAAGCTTTTGTGTTAAAGCAGTGGGAGGAAGATTTTTGTGATCTTATTACCATAAAAAGAGATGAAAAAAATGTACGATTATTTACTGGAGAAAATATTGAGTTTTTTCAAAAAATTAAAGCCTATAAAGAAAGAAACTTAGATAATGAGACCATCAGACAACTTCTTCAACAACAGTCTGCAACAGCCCGTACAGGCCTGAATAGCCAAGATGTAACAGAGTTAAAAGAAACTCTATCAAAAATCACTTCATTAATTGAGTCGAATCAAATTAAGTCAATGTCACAGATGGATGAGCGACTTGACCGACTTGAAAAAACAGTGGTTTCAACTGTCTCAGAAAAAATCAGTGAAACTGCTAAACTTCAAACTGAGATAGCTCGTTATGAGTTTTCAGATCTCCAAGATATGATCACAAGCTTAGAGGTCACAGCAGAGGCAGAAAGAGAGTCTTTTAAAGAAGAAGTTCTACATGAAAGAGAATTAGCACAACGTAAAACAGATGAGCGTGAAGAGCGCTTCTTAGCTTTTGTTAGGGAGCATCAAAATAAACAAGAGAGAATGAAACAGGAAAAATCAGGACTAGGGATTTTAAAACAGATCTTGAGTTTTGCTAGGTAAAAAAGGCCGCTCAAATGAGCGGCCTTTTCCTATGTATGTTCTATTTTTTCTCGATTTTTATTCGCTTTAGCTTGTTATCTTCGACACATAAAATGTGAAAATGAAGGTGCTGATATTCATAGGTTTCTCCGGCCTCTGGGAAACGTCCTAATTCTTTAAGAAGAAATCCTGTCAAAATATCTTCTTGTTCAGGTATTTTCGTTTTAAAGACTTCATTTAATCGTCGCAAGGCTAATTTGCCATTACAAATAATAGAATCTTCGGTTATTTCTTCAATTAAAATCTCTTCATCCAGATCTGTTTCATCTTTAATTTCTTGGCCGATCATAGCTTCGATAATGTCTTCATGGCTTATAATTCCTTTTGTACCACCATATTCATCGAGAACAATCGCTAAATGTCTTTGTTTCTTTAGCATTAGCTTAAAAACGGTTTCGATTGAATGAAATTCGAAAACAAAGAGAGGATCATCATCTATAAAATCTTCCAGCTTTTTGTGAGGTTCTAAAGACCAAGATAATAATGATTTTGAGTGAAGAACACCGATGATTTCATCCATACTTTCCTTGTAGACAGGATAACGTGTGTGACTGCCCTCTAGAACGATTTCACGGGTTACTTCAAAAGTAGAGCCTGATGCAATCCCTTGGATTTCCGTTCTGGGTACTTTCAGTGCATCGCGGACATCTAAATCATAAAAATCAATCGCTCCCTTTATCCGTTTCCTTTCATCCGTTTGAAGGATTCCTTCGGAGGTGGCAATGTTAACCATTGTAATGAGTTCTTCTCTTGAAATTGAAGCTGTTTTTTCCTCATCCTTTGAGAGGCTATTAATGACAATTCTCGTAAACCTTGATAAAAGAAAGATCAATGGTTTAAAGACGAAGATAATGATACGAATAACAGGGAAAACCGTATAGGCTATTTTATCTGCGAATGTGGCAGCAATAGATTTTGGTAAAACTTCAGCAAATATGATTAAAACGACAGTTAATACCCCAGTAGCAACCCCAACACTAATACCATACTCAATAGCAATGATCGTAACAAGGGTTGGCAGCATAATGTTCGCGATGTTGTTTCCGATTAAGATTCCCGTAATCAGTTCGTCGGGCTTTGAAACAAGATCGAGTAATTTTTGTGATTTCTTATCATTGTTATCAGCCCTTGTTTTTAATTTCATTTTGTTCACGGCTGTTAACGCTGTTTCACTACCTGATAAGAAAAAAGACATAAAAAGAAAAAACACTATGGCAATAATCAAGATTTGATTCCTCCAACATATGATACATTTTTATTTCGTTTCTTGATCTTATCTTACCTATTTTTCCCCTGGAAGTCGATAAATGTGTCACCTAATGAAAAAAATGAAAGAAGCAACTGACTTTACTCATCCAGATAATGGATGGTTTGATGTTAGTTGCTTCTCGTAGGATTTCTTCCATTATTTTTTCTTTATTTTACCGGTCCAGCCTTTAAACCCGCCCTTTAAACAGTATAAATTACTATACCCTTTACGCTTTAACATTTGTGCAGCACGACCGCTACGTACAGTATTTTGGCAGTAGAAGTAAACTGGTTGATCAGGTCGAATTTCTTTATAACGTTGGCGTAGCTGAGAAAGCGGAATATTTCTAGCTCCTAGAATATGGCCGCCTTCGAACTCATTCGGCTCACGAACATCAATTAATTGGGCTTTACGATAACCTGAACGAAATTCTTCCTCTGTAAGTTGCTTCATTATTTTACGTTGATAGAAAAAACTAAATGCAGTGTAGGCAATAAGGGCAGCTGCCAAGATGATGAGTAGAATGGTTGATGTTGTCAATATTCTCGACCCCTTTATTTATTGGTTATATCATTGTAAGTTCATAAGAACTCATATACAGACTTCTATTATTATATAAGAGCTTTTTCAAATTGTCATCAGGTTCTATGCATTATTATTTTCTTCCGTATAAACTTCTGCTAGACTTAGAATGTAAAAAATTAGACAAAGAGGGTTGCAACATGGCGAAAGAAGTTTGGAGATATATCGATTCTGGTAACTGTTCACCAGCCTTTAATATGGCTTTGGACGAGGCGCTTTTAGAATGGCATAGTGAAGGAAAGATTCCTCCTACGATTAGATTTTATGGATGGAATCCGGCAACACTTTCAATAGGCTACTTTCAAAAGGCTGAAAAAGAAATTGACTTAGTTGCAGTTAAAAAATACGGTTTAGGATTCGTTAGGAGACCAACAGGTGGTAGGGGTGTTCTTCACGATCAAGAGCTTACATATAGTGTGATTGTATCTGAAGAACATCCAGAGATGCCCAAAACAGTAACAGAGGCATACCGTGTTATTTCTGAAGGGATCTTAGAAGGCTTTAAGAATCTTGGACTTGATGCATATTTCGCGATTCCGCGTACAGATGAGGAAAAAGCAGGTCTTAAATCACCGCGATCAGCTGTATGCTTTGATGCTCCATCTTGGTACGAGCTTGTTGTAGAAGGACGTAAAGTAGCAGGAAGTGCACAAACTCGCCAAAAAGGAGTTATATTACAACACGGTTCGATCTTACTAGATCTGGATGAAGATATGCTTTTTGATTTATTTAAGTATCCAAATGACCGAGTGAAAGAAAGAATGCAAAGAGCGTTTAAAAACAAGGCTGTTGCAACAAATAGCCTTCGAAAAGAGCCAGTAACAATTGAAGAGGCAAAAAAAGCTTTTAAAGAAGGCTTTGAAAAGGGTCTGCAAATAGATCTTGAGCCTTACGAGTTAACTAGTGAAGAATTGGAATATGTAAATCAACTCGCAAAAGAGAAATATGAAAGTGATGAATGGAATTTTAAAAGATAATGATGGAGGATGTGATCTTAGGATTACGTCTCAGACTGTTGACAAACGCTCGCTTTCTTCGCTACTTACCTTGCTGCGGTGCTCATTACCACCCCTGGTAACTCCGCTCCTCCCAAGGCTTCGTGCCTCGAAAGCCAAGCGCTAGCAATCAGTCTGAAGGGCTAGCAATTTTACTTTGTCTACACACTGGGACGTGATCTTGGGATTACGTCTATTTCCATGTGACAGAGGTTGGACTTGTAGAAATTTGACGAAAGAAAATTTTTATTCTGTTATATGGAAAACGTTGATTTCAAAGGTTTTTATGATATACAAATAGATGCAAGTGACAAAATTCTTCAAAAATCCCCTTTTACAAGTCGAAACCATCTCAAATCTCTTAAAAGCTTCCTTTTTTAATAAGTTATCCATTTGACAAAAGGAGAAATAGTTGACCTTAAAACTATATATAGTATTATTTATCAAAAAGTAAACACTATATGTTGAATTGTAGGGTTGTATATGATAAATTTAATCAGGAGATTTACAAGAAAGATAGATAGAGGAGTTGTTACAATGACAGTTGTTACTGAGCAAAAGATGAGCGTAGATGTGGAGAAGCTTAACAAAGATATCGCTGCCTTTCCACAGGTTCATCCTATTACTGATGATATGAAATTAACACATAAGGGTGTTTCGAGACTTGTTATGCTTGATCGTTACACATTTAAAGATACGGAAAAAATTACGTTATCCGAAGGAGACTTTGTTGTTTTAACGATCAAAGAGGACCCTAAATTCCCGGCAAGAGGGCTTGGGTTTATTAAAAGTATTGATTGGGAAGCAAAGACGGCAAGCGTACTAGTTGATGAAGAATACAGACACTCATTAGACAAACCTGAGGAAGTGGAGACAGGGATCGTAAAACGCTCGTTAGATGTCATTGAAAAACCACTTGAAATCTTTTACGAACAAATAGCGAAACGTAACGCAACAGGACTAGCATCGGTAGAAAAAACAGAAGAAAAACGCCAAGAATGGTTCGAGAAGTTTTATCAGGAGCTTGTTAATTTAAACTTTATTCCAGCAGGACGTGTTTTATATGGTGCAGGTGCTGGAACAGAAGTAACATATTTTAACTGCTATGTTATGCCTTTTGTGAAGGATTCGCGTGAGGGGATCTCTGAACATCGTAAGCAAGTAATGGAGATCATGAGCCGCGGTGGTGGAGTAGGAACAAACGGTTCGACACTAAGACCGCGCAACACATTGGCAAAAGGTGTAAACGGTAAATCATCTGGATCTGTATCATGGTTGGATGATATCGCGAAATTGACTCATTTGGTTGAGCAAGGAGGAAGCCGCAGGGGAGCGCAAATGATCATGTTGGCTGACTGGCATCCAGATATCATTGAGTTCATTATCTCAAAAATGCAAAACCCTAGAATTCTACGCTTCCTAATTGAAAATACAAATGATGAAGCAATTAAAAAATACGCTCAAGATAAATTAAAATTCACACCGCTCACCCAGCAAGAAATTGATATGTATCAAGGAATTGTTAATTACAAACAAATTCCCGGGACTGGCGGATTTAGCGAGAAGATTATTAAAGACGCTGAGTTGAAGTTGCGTACAGGCGGTACTTATAGTGTTCATAATTCTGAGTTTTTAACAGGAGCGAATATATCTGTTACCTTAACAAAAGATTTTATGGATGCAGTAGAAAACGATGCTGAATATGAGCTGCGATTCCCGGATGTTGAAAGCTATAACCAGCAAGAAATGAACGATTATAATGAAAACTGGCACAAAGTTGGAGATGTTCGAGAGTGGGAGAAACAAGGTTATAAAGTACGAACATACCGTAAAATCAAAGCAAAAGAGCTTTGGAACTTAATCAATATCTGTGCGACATATTCAGCAGAGCCAGGAATTTTCTTTATTGATAATGCAAACGACATGACAAATGCGAAAGCATACGGCCAGCAAGTAGTTGCGACAAATCCTTGTGGTGAACAACCGCTCGCACCATATTCTGTCTGTAATTTAGCAGCGGTGAACCTTGCGGAAATGGCGAATAAAGAAACAAAAACGGTTGATTTTGATAAGCTTCGTAAAACGGTTGAAGTTGGTGTAAGAATGCAGGATAACGTCATTGATGCAACACCATACTTCTTGCCTGAAAACAAACACCAAGCGCTTGGTGAGCGCCGTGTTGGACTAGGTGTAATGGGCTTACATGATCTTCTTATTTACTGTGAAACAGAATATGGTTCTGAAGAAGGAAATGTACTAGTTGATAAAGTGTTTGAAACAATTGCAACAACAGCATACCGTGCTTCAATTGAATTAGCGAAGGAAAAGGGAAGCTTCCCATTCTTAGTTGGTGAAGAAGAGGCAGAAACAAATCGTCTTCGTGAGGCCTTCACACAAACAGGGTTTATGCAAAAAATGCCTGCAGATATTTTAGAGGGCGTAAAAGAATTCGGTATTCGTAACTCACATCTATTAACCGTTGCTCCGACTGGATCCACTGGAACAATGGTTGGTGTTGCAACAGGACTGGAACCTTACTTCTCATTCTCTTACTTCCGCAGTGGACGACTTGGGAAATTTATTGAGGTAAAGGCAGATATCGTTCAAGAGTATTTAGATCAACATCCGGAAGCAGATGCAAACAACTTACCATCTTGGTTTGTATCAGCTATGGAATTAGCACCTGAAGCACATGCAGATGTACAATGTATCATCCAACGTTGGATTGATAGCTCTATTAGTAAGACAGTAAATGCTCCTAAGGGCTATTCTGTTGATCAGGTTGAAAAAGTGTATGAGCGTCTATACAAAGGCGGAGCAAAAGGTGGCACTGTCTACGTAGACGGCAGCCGTGATACGCAAGTATTGACACTTAAAGCAGAAGAAAATACATTTGATGAGAATGAAGAAGTTGAAACAACGGAAAAAGGGAAAGTTGTTCTTGTCGATACAATTAACGATCTTCGCTCAACAGATGTAACGATAGGCAATGAAGTTGGCAATACATGCCCAGTTTGTCGTGAAGGTACAGTTGAAGATTTAGGCGGCTGTAATACATGTACGAGCTGTG
Organism: Metabacillus sp. RB-C-LZQ-3-1; assembly: GCF_058315175.1. NCBI lineage: Bacteria > Bacillati > Bacillota > Bacilli > Caryophanales > Bacillaceae > Metabacillus > Metabacillus sp. RB-C-LZQ-3-1. The sequence goes on from NZ_JBZFLI010000004.1 coordinate 253,534, forward strand.
GTGCGCAATTGAAGTGCGGACTCTAATATGTATGAGAGGATCTGACAATGTCAGGTCCTTTTTGTATACCTACAATATTAAAGAACTAACACTTAAACTTCATAACGTACCTATAATTGCCTTTTCTTCCCTACAATACCTTGTCACGGTTAACAAACTCATGTAAAATTGTAATGATTTCGTTAAATAGATCGGCAATTGGAGGGAACAACATGCCAACACCAAGTATGGAAGATTATATAGAACAGATTTATTTACTTATTGAAGATAAAGGGTACGCTCGTGTTTCTGATATAGCCGAAGCATTGGCCGTACATCCCTCCTCTGTTACAAAGATGGTTCAAAAATTAGATAAAGATGAATACCTCATATATGAAAAGTATCGAGGGCTTGTTCTAACAAATAAAGGGAAGAAAACAGGTAAACGTTTAGTTTATCGCCATGAACTTTTAGAGCAGTTTCTTCAAATTATCGGTGTTGATCAAGACAAGATCTATGATGATGTTGAAGGGATTGAACATCATTTAAGTTGGAATGCAATTGATCGAATTGGAGACTTAGTTCAATACTTTGAGGAAAAAGAAGAAAGAATCAATACACTTCGTAAAATACAAAAGAATAATGAAGATTCATAAAAAGCGATGGGAAGTAGATGCCACTACGACCCATCGCTTTTTTATTTATAGCAGAGCCTGCAGGATAAAGTTTTAAAACGAATCCTGTTTAGGCCTTATGGCACTCTTAATTAAGGAAATATTATATTAATTATTATTTTAATAAAAAGAATACATAAAAATATACAAGTCACTTATTCATAACTAGAATGGTAGAGTTTAATCCTTTAATAAGCATCAGCTTTAATGCGTTAAACAAAGAAGTGAAATCATTGTCGAACGAAATTTAAGTATAAACGACCGATTATGACAATGAGTATAAAAGTAATATGCAATAATATTCAGTACTTTCATTATATTTTAATAATTTAACATTTTGACAAAATAATGGTGGTGAAAAATTGAGTAAACAACCAATACTTCAAATAAGAAATTTAAGTGTATCTTTTAAATCTGAAAAAAAAGTAGTGCCAGCAGTAAAAGATATAAGTTTTGATTTAAACAGGGGAGAAATTTTAGGAATTGTGGGAGAGTCTGGGAGTGGAAAGAGTGTAACATCCTTAGCGACAATGGGGTTAATACCTAGTCCTCCAGGTTTGGTTGAAAATGGTGAAATTTTGTTTGAAGGGAAAGATTTGATCAAACTTAGTGAGAAAAATATGAGAAGGATTAGAGGTAATCAGATATCAATGATTTTCCAAGAACCAATGACCTCATTAAATCCTTTGTTTTCAATTGGAAATCAATTAGTAGAAGCATTACGATTACATACTGATTTAACAAAAAAAGGCGCAAGGATGCGAGCGATTGAATTGTTGAAATTAGTAGGGATTCCTCGAATGGAGGAAATTGTAAATGAGTATCCGCATCAATTGTCTGGAGGAATGCGACAAAGAGTTATGATCGCTATGGCGATGGCCTGTAATCCTCGAGTCTTAATAGCAGACGAGCCCACGACAGCTCTTGATGTTACGATTCAAGCCCAAATTTTAACACTTATGAAAGAACTAAATACTAAGATGGATACCTCTATTATTTTCATCACACATGATTTGGGTGTAGTAGCAGAAATTTGCGATAGGGTACTTGTTATGTATTCAGGACAAATTGTTGAACAAGGTGATGTTAAGACGATTTTAAAAGAACCAAAACATCCTTATACAAAGGGATTAATAAAATCCATTCCAAATATTAGAGGGAAAAAAGAGCGCTTATATAGCATACCTGGCCATGTTCAGAGACATGGAAGTTTGCATCAGGGGTGCCATTTTGCTCCACGGTGTGAGGATGTGTATGGTGAATGTCTGGAAGGAGCCCCAAGCTTATATAAAATGATGAAGGAAGGACATGATGTAAGGTGTTTCTTACATAAAAAAAGTGGGGAGGTGGATAACGATGACCGAATTTCTTCTTCAAGTTGAGGGACTAAAAAAATATTTCCCGATAAATAACGGAATTCTTGGGAGAGAAGCGGGGGAAGTTAGGGCAGTTGATGATGTATCCTTCTATGTGAAGAAAGGGGAGACTTTAGGCATTGTTGGAGAAAGTGGATGTGGAAAATCAACAACAGGTCGTCTCCTAATGAGATTAATAGAGGCCAGTGATGGCAAAATCGTATTTGAGGATAAAGAGATAACGAGAATGACGAAGACGGAATTAAGGAAAATACGAAGAGATATCCAAATGGTTTTTCAAGACCCTTATGCATCCTTAAATCCAAGACACTCGATTGAAAAAATTTTGGAAGAGCCTTTGATTGTCCATCGAATAGGGACAAAAAAGGAAAGAAAGAAAAGGGTAAATGAGATGTTAGAAATTGTCGGCTTAAGCAGCTACCATGCCAGAAGGTACCCACATCAGTTTAGTGGTGGACAACGTCAAAGAATTGGGATAGCAAGGGCTCTTATGACAAAGCCAAAATTAATTATTGCGGATGAACCTGTGTCAGCTTTAGATGTATCGATTCAGGCCCAAGTATTAAACCTTATGAAGGATATTCAGGAGGAATTTCAGCTAACATATATTTTTATTGCTCATGACCTTGGTGTTGTTCGCCACATAAGTGACAGAGTAGGAGTGATGTATTTAGGTAGATTGATTGAATTAGCAGACAGCGAAGAACTTTATAAAAAGGCTATGCATCCATATACAAAAGCACTGTTGTCTGCAGTGCCGATCGCTGATCCTGATGTTATTCGTCACAACATTCCGCTAACAGGAGAAATGCCAAGTCCTTCAAACCCGCCTTCAGGATGTGCTTTTCATACAAGGTGTTCAGATTGTATGGACATTTGCAAATCAATTAAACCTAATGATCAAAACATTGATGGTCATTATGTTGCTTGTCATTTATACAATCGCTGACAAGTAGCATTTATGATAAATAAATAATGGGGGTATGAAATGGAGATGAAAAGGAAAATAAAGTGGTTACTAGTTTCATTGTTAACACTGAGCATGCTGTTAGTTGGATGTAATGGTAATACAAATCAAGAAGCGGGTGGAGAAGAAAAACCTTCAAACAATTCGGAAACCAAAAAGGACACGCTAGTGTTTGGGCGTGGAGGGGATTCTACATCACTAGATCCTATAACAACAACTGAGGGGGAAACATTTAAAGTAACGGAGAATATTTTTGAAACATTACTAGAGTACGGTGAGCAAGATACGACATTACATCCTGGTCTTGCTGAATCGTGGGAAGTGTCAGACGATGCCTTAACTTACACATTTAAGCTCCGTCAAGGTGTTAAGTTCCATGATGGTACAGATTTTAACGCAGATGCCGTTGTTTTTAACTTTAATCGTTGGATGAATGGGAATGCTGATGATTTCCCTTACTACACAATGTTTGGTGGGTTTAAGGGGGAAGAAGGCCATGTTATTAATGAGGTAAAAGCTCTAGACGAGTATACGGTTGAATTTACGCTGAATCGTCCTCAAGCTCCATTTTTAAAAAATTTAGCCATGTCACCATTTGGTATTGCAAGTCCGACAGCTGTTGAGGAACATGGTGATAATTTTAGAAAAAATCCAGTCGGTACAGGTCCGTTTAAATTTGTAGAATGGAAGCAAAATGACCGAATTGTACTAACAAAAAATGAAAACTATTGGATGGAAGGGTTTCCGAAGTTGAATCAAGTGATATTCCGGGTTATTCCTGAAAATACGGCAAGGCTAAATGCTTTAACTAACGGAGAAATTGATTTGATGGATGGTGTGAATAATTCTGATGAGGCAACTGTCACTAGTAATGACCAATTACAATTAATTGAACGCCCATCTATGAATGTTGGATACTTAGGCTTTACGACAAATCGCCCGCCATTTGATAATAAGCTTGTTCGTCAAGCATTAAATCATGCGATTGATAAGCAAGGAATTATTGATGCATTTTATGGTGGCAAGGCGGAGATGGCGAAGAACCCAATGCCACCTTCAATTGAAGGGTATAATGATGAAATTGAAGACTATCCATATGATTTAAAAAAGGCGAAAGAGTTGTTAGCGGAAGCTGGATATCCAGATGGATTTGAAATGGACCTATGGGCTATGCCTGTAGCAAGACCTTATATGCCAGAAGGAATGAAGGTTGCTGAAGTTATTCAAGCATCTTTCGCAGAAATTGGTGTGAAAGCAGAAATTCAGTCAGTTGATTGGGCAACATATCTAGAAAAAGCAACAAAAGGGGAATTTGATGCATACATGTTAGGTTGGACCGGTGATAATGGTGATCCTGATAACTTCTTATATACCCTCTTAGATAAAGATAGTATCGGAAGCAACAACTATTCCTACTATAGCAATGACGAACTTCATGATGTATTAATTAATGCTCAAAAAGAGACTGAACAAGATAAACGTAATGAGTTATATAAGCAGGCTCAAGAGATTATTCATGAAGATGCACCTTGGGTCCCGCTAGTTCACTCTACACCTTTACTAGCAGGAACAAGTGATATTGTTAATTACTTTCCACATCCTACCGGCTCAGAACCATTAACAAAGGTTGAATTTAAATAATGATGTTAGAGATGGGGAGACTTTGTCTCCCTTAGATCGTTGATTACCATAAAAATAGTATAAAAAAGTACATTTTCTCTCTCCTAGTAAATCTTAATCCCTATGTGACTTTAACCTTAAAAGCTAGATGCAATATTTTTTTCTCCTCTATAAAAAGGAGGCGTATAAAACCAAAACCGACATGTTAATAAAAAAGAGGTGAGCATATGTTGTCCTATACAGTTCGTCGAGTGTTTTCGCTCATACCTGTTTTGTTTGGAATGACATTAGTTGTATTTGCGATAATTCGCGCAATTCCTGGGGATCCAGCACAGGTTATTCTTGGACAAAAAGCTACGAAAGAGGCGATTGCAACATTAACAAAGGAATTAGGTTTAGATAAGCCCTGGTATATCCAATATGTAGATTATTTACAAGCTCTTTTTACGGGAGATCTCGGAACGTCCTTACGGACAAGGGGGCCGATAAATGAGGAAATATGGGCATATCTAGCTGCAACCATTGAACTTACACTTGTAGCCATGATCATTGCGATCTTTATTGGAGTCAATGCAGGGATTATCAGTGCGTGGTTTTCAAATTCTTGGTTTGATTATCTTGCCATGATATTAGCGTTAATTGGCGTGTCACTGCCTATATTTTGGCTCGGTTTAATGGAGCAATGGGTGTTTTCAATTGAATTAGGGTGGTTACCTTCAACGGGAAGGGAAGATGTAAGAAACCCGATAACAGCCATAACGAATATTTATATAGTTGATACAATTCTTCAAGGCAGAGCAGATCAATTTGTACAGGTTATTCAGCACCTCATCCTTCCAAGCCTTGCTCTTGCTACAATTCCAATGGCTATTATCGCAAGAATGACACGTTCTACCATGCTTGAAGTAATGAAATCAGACTATATTCGTACTGCGAAAGCAAAAGGATTAAATATGTTTTGGGTTGTATATAAACATGCGTTAAAAAATGCCATTATACCCGTTTTGACAGTTATTGGTTTACAGACAGGACTCCTTTTAGGAGGAGCAATTTTGACTGAAACAATCTTTGGGTGGCCTGGAATTGGTCGTTATCTTTACGATGCCATTAGTTACCGTGATTACCCGGTGATTCAATCAGGAATTTTAATTATCGCAGCCATCTTTGTTTTCATTAATCTAATTGTCGATCTATTATATGCCCTTATCGATCCGCGAATTAAATATCATCAATAACAAAAGAGGGGGATATCCATGGCGGAGATTATGAAGAATAAACCACATATTTTGAATCCGATAGCAGAAGAACAGGTTACACCACCCTGGAAAGAGGCATGGCAAACCTTCTGTAAAAATAAATTAGCCTTGATTGGATTAAGCCTTGTCATTTTTTTCCTCATTTTAGCGTTACTTGCACCAATTATTGCACCATATGGATTTAAAGAACAGGAATTGTCCAAACGATTATTAGCTCCATCAAGTGAACATTGGTTTGGGACCGATGATTTTGGAAGAGATATTTTTTCTAGAGTCCTTTACGGTGCAAGAATATCTCTTTGGGTCGGCTTCTTTTCTGTATTAGGTTCTGCAATAATTGGTACATTTCTTGGTATTATTGCGGGTTATTACGGAAGATGGGTTGATACAATCATCTCAAGGATATTTGATATTATGTTAGCATTTCCTAGTATATTGCTAGCTATTGCGGTTGTAGCTATTCTTGGACCATCCTTGCAAAATGCGCTGATTGCTATCGCCATTATTAATATCCCTAATTTTGGACGTCTCGTCAGATCAAAAGTTCTGAGTGTAAAGCAAGAGGAATACATAATGGCAGCAAAAGCAGTTGGGATGCGGGATAACAGAATTCTTTTTCGGCATATTCTACCGAATAGTATGACACCGATCATTGTACAGGGGACACTAGCGATTGCAACAGCTATTATTGAAGCAGCTGCATTAGGTTTTCTTGGTTTAGGAGCTCAAGCACCAAATCCTGAATGGGGGAAAATGTTATCTGATTCAAAACAGTACCTTATGCAGGCACCTTGGACGTTGTTCTTTCCAGGTCTAGCCATTATGCTTACGGTTCTAGGTTTTAATTTAATGGGAGATGGATTACGAGATGTTCTTGATCCAAAAATGAAAGAGTAACAATGATTGAGTGGATTTTCTTAAAGATATAAAAATAAAAGTTTTAATAAATTTCAAAAAACTCCTAGTTGTGGGAGTTTTTTTTTCTCCATGAAATATTGAATAACAATTGGCTTTCTAATAACAATTCGATTGGTCTATTTTCCTTTCTCTCCTCTTACACTATAAATGAGGAAGGTGAGGAGAAATGCAAATAGATGGCGTATTTTCAGGCGGTGGAATAAAGGGATTTGCTCTGATTGGAGCATATGAAGCGATTGAAAAAAGCGGATTTGAATTTAAACGCCTTGCAGGTACAAGTGCTGGCTCCATAATTTGTGCGTTTGTGATGGCAGGTTATAGAAGCGATGAAATCTTACAGATGATGGATGAATTAGACTTGAAATTGTTGTTAGATGCACGTAAGTCATTCCTTCCATCGCCATTTACAAAGTGGCTTTCTCTTTATTGGAATTTAGGCTTGTATCGTGGGGTCAAACTAGAAGAGTGGATCTGTCAAAAACTAAGAAACAAAGGGATATCCACATTTGCGGACTTACCAAAAGGAAGTTTAAGAGTCATTGCGTCTGATTTAACAAATGGACGTTTAATTGTGTTACCTGATGATCTTCATCAATACGGAATAGAACCATTATCTTTTTCTGTTGCAAAAGCAGTGAGGATGAGCTGCAGTCTTCCTTACTTTTTCGAACCTGTTAAACTCACAACAGCAAAAGGTGTTAATATTTTTGTTGATGGAGGTGTACTTAGTAACTTTCCGATTTGGATTTTTCAGCAAAAAAGTCAACAATCAAAGAAAAGACCTGTACTGGGGATTAAGCTAAGTTTAAATGAACAGGAGCGACCGCCCAAAAAAATTCATAATGCAATAGATATGTTTAGCGCACTATTTGAAACCATGAAAGATGCACATGATAGTAGACATATATCAAAAAGACATGAAAAAAATATTGTTTTTATACCTGTTGAAAACATTGTCTCAACAGAATTTGAAATAGATGAACAAAAAAAACTAGCTCTAATAGAGCTAGGTCGAAATCGAACGAACGAATTTCTAAAAAAATGGTCTTATTAGAAAAAGGCTCGATTTTTCTTTTTTCCTTTTTTGCCTTCAATAACTGTTAAATGAGAAGGCTGTTGCTTTTTCTTTTTAATTGCAGAGGATTTTTTCACTTTCTTTGCTTGAGTGATGTTTCGAACATTTGAACCCTTATTACTCCGGTCGTCAAAACGTCTTTTGGATAGTTTTGCAGCTTTTAAGTAGGAAGAATGTTCTTTCCCCATTCTTCTTCTAGAAACTAGTCGATAGATAAGATAAATGAAACCACCGATTGCTGCGTAGATTGCAATTTGTTTTAAGAGCCATAAAGGCTCTGACACTAGGGTTGTGACAAAACCAATAACTCCTAATAAAATAATAACCATGACGATCCAATTTGTACGACGATTCATCCTGACCACCTCCAAGGAAAGATACCAATCAAAATATGTTCAAATTACACAATTTGCTCTGAGGATGTCTGCGTCTCTTTTTCCATCCGAAGAAGTTCATTAAAGCTGGCGATTGCTACTTCAACTTGGTCGTTTGTAGGTTCTTTTGTTGTTAAAAGCTGTAACCACAGACCTGGGTACCCTAAGTATCGTAAAACAGGGATATCTCGAACCTTATTTGTAAGCTGTAATACTTCAAAGGATATTCCGAGTACAACAGGTATCAATGCCAAGCGATTTACGATTCGTAACCATAAAGGATCTGTTGGAACAAGGGTGTAAACAAAGACACCAACAATGACAGTGAAGAGAATAAAGCTGCTACCACATCTGTAATGCAAACGTGATTGACTTTGAACATTTTCAACTGTTAATTCTAGATTGTTTTCGTATGTGTTAATTACTTTATGCTCTGCCCCGTGATATTGAAACACACGTCTTATTAAAGGTGTAAATGATATAGCATATATATATGCTAAAAGCAACACAAGTTTGAAAGCGCCTTCTATGAGAATTTGCCCGAAATCTGAAGGGATAAGGGGACGGAAGAATTCTGCTAAGAAAACAGGCAAAAGCGTAAAGATAACCTTACCGAAGAAAAAGGAAAGAACGCCTACTGCTGCAATGCCAAGCCACATTGATAATTTTGAATTATTTTTCTTCTGTTCTTCAATTACTTGCTCGTCATCTGCTGGATCAACTTCAAATCGTTCAGTGGCAAAATTTAAGTGCTTAGAACCGTTTGCACTTGCCTCAATGATTGCGACAATCCCCCGTAGAAATGGAATCTTTTTTAGGGATGTTAATACTTGCTGATTTTTCCTTGGTAAATGGAAATAATCAATTGAATTATCAGTTCGACGAATGGCCGTTACGTAATGGTGTTTTCCACCAAACATTACGCCTTCGATAACAGCTTGCCCACCGTATGCAGGTTTTTTTTCATTTGCCATGTGACACCAACCTATCTAATTCTTATTATGAACGTAAACAATGTTTCATCAGAGTTTAGCTATTAACTATATAATACAGAATTTAGAATGAAACCTCTAGAGTGATGTTTAGAAATGAACAATATAAGAGCTAACATTTTAACAAATTCCATTTTAGCTGTTCATTTGGTTGGTAATCTTGGTCAAATGATCATGATTCTTCCTTTTTCTAACTTATAGTGTAAACAAATGGATGGAAATTATTCCTATAATCACATTATATCCATGCTTTTTTTAACTAGACATCATAAGGATGAAAATTATCTGAAATATGTTGCTGCTAATTTACAGGTACTGGTTAACATTGCTTTGTTAATTCTATGATTTTTAGTCGATTAGAGCGGAAATAAACAACCATATTAAAAAAGACCTTAAGCTAAAGAAACATGCATACGAAAAAATTGGACATAGTAAGAATGGAGGTGTTGGAAAATGGCGGATAAAGAAAAGAAAAAGGATCCAGAACTAGAGCAGAATAAAAAAGAAGAACATATGTCTGTAATGGGAAAGTCGATTGTCACAGGATTTATTGGCGGGGTTTTTTGGAGTACATTGGCTTATCTAGCTTATATTTTAAACTTTACAGAAATAAGTCCTAACCTTATTTTACAGCCTTTTGCATTAGGGGATTGGAAACAAGGAGTAATTGGAAATATTATTAGTATTATTATTATCGGATTAATCTCGATAGGGGCTGCGCTTGTTTATTACGCAATCCTAAGGCGATTCGATGGAATGTGGCTTGGAATTGTTTATGGAGGAGCACTGTGGTTACTGGTATTTTTTGTCTTAAATCCAATTTTTCCAAATGTAGAAACAGTCTTCGAATTAACAAGGGGAACGATCGTAACGACATTATGTCTATATATATTGTATGGTGTGTTTATCGGATACTCCATTTCATTTGACTATAAAGAATTTAATACTGATCTAGAAAGCTAAGGAAAACAACATCCTGATATGGTAGAATGTTCATGTGATGAACATTCTTTTTTTATATTATCAGAAAGTATAAAACTTAATGGATGATAGTATAAGAAAAACTAAGGCTTTCGCCATTAGGACAAGGAGACAAGCTAAGTTTTTCTAATATAGGTAAACATGAACTTACCGTATATGTGAATCACATTTAGATGGTAGATCCTTGTTAGGAAAAGAGGTGTAAAAATCATTTATGAAAGTGTTAGTGATAAATGGGCCAAATTTAAATCGATTAGGAGTACGTGAACCGGGGATTTATGGATCAAATACATTAATAGATCTTGAAAAAGATCTTCTAACGTTTGGTGAAAAGTTCAACTGTGAAGTGACATGCTTTCAATCAAATCATGAAGGTGATTTAATAGACGCTATTCACGAAGCAGATGAACAATACGATGGTATTGTGATCAATCCTGGAGCCTTTACCCATTATAGTTATGCCATTCGAGATGCTATTGCAAGTATTTCTATTCCAGTTATCGAAGTACATATTTCAAATGTTCACGCACGAGAGGAATTTCGCCATACTTCTGTTACGGCTCCTGTTACAGCAGGTCAAATTATTGGTTTAGGATTTAAAGGTTATGAATTAGCTATTCTTGCATTAAAAGACCGATTAGGGGGAATGAAAGCATGAAATTAGAAAACATTCGCAACCGTTTTAAAGAGTTATCAATTGAAGGCCTTTTAATAACTAGTAGTTACAATAGAAGATATATGACAGGCTTTACTGGTACAGCTGGAGTAGCGGTTATTTCAGAGGAAAAAGCAGTATTTATTACCGATTTTCGTTATACAGAGCAAGCTGCAAAGGAAATAGAAGGGTTTGAAATTGTTCAACATACTGGCCCTATTATTGAAGAAGTTGCAAATCAAGTTGAAAAGCTAGGTATAAAGAAATTAGGATTTGAGCAGGACCATGTTACATATCAAGCTTTTACAGCTTATAAAAATGCTTTGAAAAATATTGAGTTTCTTCCTGTCTCAGGAGCAGTAGAAAAGTTACGCTTGATAAAGTCACCGGCAGAGATTAAGATATTAAAGGAAGCGGCCGAGATTGCAGATGCTGCGTATAAGCATATTCTTGACTTTATTAAACCGGGATTAAAGGAAATCGAGGTAGCAAATGAGCTGGAATTTTTTATGAGAAAAAACGGAGCTGTTTCTTCATCTTTTGATATCATTGTTGCATCAGGCTATCGTTCAGCATTGCCGCACGGTGTTGCAAGTGAAAAAGAAATTGAAAAAGGTGATTTTGTTACACTTGATTTTGGTGCATACTACAAAGGATACTGTTCCGATATAACAAGAACGTTTTCAGTCGGTGAACCAAGTGATGAACTGAAAAACATTTATTCTGTAGTACTTGAAGCACAATTGCGCGGAATGAATGGGATCAAGCCAGGCATAACGGGTAAACAAGCAGACGCTTTGACTCGTGATTACATAAAAGAACAGGGCTATGGTGAGTATTTTGGTCATTCGACGGGACACGGTCTGGGTATGGAAGTGCATGAAGGACCAGCTTTATCTTTTAAATCGGATACAATTTTAGAACCAGGGATGGTTGTTACTGTTGAACCGGGTATTTATATAGCAGGTCTTGGCGGAGTAAGAATTGAGGATGACACTGTAATTACAGCTAACGGAAATGAGTCATTAACTCATTCGACAAAAGATCTTATTATTTTATAATAGGGAAGACATGTTCTTTACATATAAGAATGAGGTTTTGAGTAGAACTACTCGAGATTTCCTTATTTATTTATCTACTAGGAGGACTATTTCATGATTTCAGTAAATGATTTTCGTACAGGATTAACAATTGAGGTGGACAACGGCATTTGGCGTGTAATGGATTTCCAACACGTAAAACCTGGAAAAGGTGCAGCGTTTGTTCGTTCAAAATTACGTAATCTTCGTACAGGAGCAGTTCAAGAGAAAACATTCCGTGCTGGAGAAAAAGTAGCAAAAGCACAAATCGAAACTCGCAGAATGCAATACCTATATGCAAATGGCGATCAACATGCGTTCATGGATACAGAAACGTATGACCAAATTGAATTATCATCAGCTCAAATAGAATACGAATTAAAATTCCTTAAAGAAAATATGGAAGTTCAAATTGTCATGTTCGGCAGTGAAACTCTGGGTGTCGAGCTACCAAACACTGTTGAGCTAGAAGTAACAGACACTGAACCAGGTATTAAAGGTGATACTGCTTCAGGTGGTTCTAAACCAGCTACATTAGAAACAGGCTTAACTGTTCAAGTACCTTTCTTCATTAACCAAGGCGATCGTTTAATTATTAACACAGCTGAAGGTACTTACGTGTCACGTGCATAATGATTTTAAAGAGGTGCTGCTCTAGTCAGCATCTCTTTTTTTTGATCGCATAAGATAAAAGAAGGCTTTCAACATGTTAGTTGGAAATACTCTTTACTCATCTCCTCGCAAAACTTTCTTCTCAAACGAAATCCGCATAACTTCTCTCGTCTTTTTGAAGAATACTGCATTTTGTTCACTTTACCTTTCTAAAACTCCTGCTACTAGCATATGGTGTACAAACTGATGCTTTTAGGAGGACAACATGAAACGTTTAATTTCACATATTGATTCAACTGTACTCGCTATGGCGGGGCTTCGATTTTTATCAGCAGGAATAGAATTAACTGCTGCTATTTTAATGTTACTTTTTAATGATGTAAAAAAAGCGGTAACAATAAATTCGTTGTTGGCTATAGTTGGCCCAGTTATTTTTATTGTGACGATGACAATTGGCATTTTCCATATTGCTGATCAACTATCTTACGCAAAACTATTATTTATTGGGTTAGGGGTTTTCTTTATTTTGTTCGGAATTTACAAATAATGTGGCTATCGGTGTGAATCCATAATGTTCTTTCAACAAAAACTCAAGGCTTTTATGTCATGATTGTGGTCAAGCATGCATAGATTAAAGTAACGAAACGGTTAATAGGAGGAAGCGGTATGAAGGAATTACTAGAAATGCTTCCGGAATCCATTAGAAAAGAAATCTTGAAGATTCATCCGGCAAGTTTGTCCCGAATAGAAGAAATTCGTATTCGTGTCATGAAGAAGGTTGAGGTCATCATTGCTGGGCGCCCTATTTTTATCTCATCTATTACAACATATGAAGACTCAATCAATCTATTAAACGAACTAAGCCATTATTCAATCTATACATTAGAGGACGAATTGAAAAAGGGCTATATCACGGTTCGTGGGGGTCACCGTGTCGGTTTATCTGGGCGAGTGATTACGGAAAATGGACGAGTCAAGGCGATACGTGATGTTACATCTTTTAATATTCGAATTGCCAGAGAGAAGCTAGGAATCGCGGAACCCTATGTATCATATGTGTTTGAACAAAAGTGGTTAAATACACTTATTATCGGTCCGCCGCAAACTGGAAAAACGACCCTGTTACGAGATTTTGCTCGATTAATCAGCAGCGGTTATCGACATATTGATTCAAAAAAAGTCGGTATTGTGGATGAGAGATCTGAAATTGCAGGGTGTGTAAAAGGAGTTCCTCAGCATCAGCTTGGGGATAGAGTGGATGTTCTAGATGCATGTCCAAAGGCAGAGGGAATGATGATGATGATTAGATCAATGAGTCCTGATGTTCTTGTAGTTGATGAAATTGGTACTGCCGAAGATGCGGAAGCCGTCTTAGAAGCTGTGCATGCAGGTGTTCAGTTGTTTGTCTCTGTACATGGTTATAATGCAAAGGAACTACTGAATCGACCTAGCCTAAAAGCGTTAGTGGAAGCAAATGTTTTTGACAGATATCTTGAATTATCAAGAAGAGACGGACCTGGAACAGTTCAACAAATCCTTAATCATCATGGTCAACACTTAAAAGAAGGAAGTGTATCGTAAATGATCAAATGGATGGGTGCATTCCTTATTATTATTGCCACAACCTGGGCTGGCTTTGAAGTAGCAAAGCATTTAAGTCAACGAACAAGACAGCTTCGACAACTTAAAGTCGCCCTGCAATCTTTAGAGGCAGAGATCATGTATGGACATACTTCGCTCATTGTAGCTTCTCAGAATATATCAAAGCAGGTTCCGAAACCATTATCTTGGTTTTTTGAACAGTTTGCTATAAAGCTTGTAAAAGGACATACAAGCGTAAAAGGTGCATGGGAGGAAACTCTGAAAGAAATATGGCGCTTTACGGCTTTTAAACAAGGAGAATTTGAAGTTTTAAAGCAATTTGGTGAAACATTAGGTCAACATGATCGTGTTTCACAACAAAAGCATATAAGGCTAGCTCTTACCCATTTAGAAAGAGAGGAAGCAGATGCAATTGATCGTCAAAACCGATATGAGCGCATGGTAAAAAGTTTAGGAGTCTTAGCAGGATTATTATTAGTTATTTTATTGATGTAGGTGAAAGGGAGTTGTCGCAATGGGCGTAGATATTAACACCATTTTTCAAATTGCCGGGATAGGAATCGTCGTTGCATTCCTTCACACAATTTTAGATCAAATGGGCAAGAAGGAGTATGCACAATGGGTCACATTAATTGGCTTCATATATATATTGTTTATGGTGGCATCAATTGTTGATGATTTATTCAAAAAGATTAAATCAGTCTTTCTTTTTCAAGGGTAAGGGGGGCGTTTTTCATCGAAATCATCCAAATTGTTGGACTAGGACTAATCGCAACCTTTCTTGCCCTGATTGTAAAGGAGCAAAAGCCTACTTTTGCGTTTATGCTTGTTGTTTTTGTCGGCTGTGTGATTTTTCTTTTTTTAATCGATCAGGTATATGAAATTGTTCGAATGATTGAACGGATTGCTTTAAATGCAAATGTAAATTTAATTTATGTTGAAACGATACTAAAAATAATTGGGATTGCTTATATTGCTGAGTTTGGAGCACAAATTACGAAAGATGCTGGACAGGGAGCCATTGCTTCAAAAATTGAATTAGGAGGAAAAATTCTAATTCTTACAATGGCCATTCCAATCTTAACCGTTATTATAGAAACGGTTTTAGGGATGATACCGGGAACGTAGCAAGGAAAGTCAATCTCATCTTGGAATATGAAATAACATGAATAAATAGGGAGCGAAGCTTTATTTAGCTGGAGGTGTGTGAATGCGGCCAATACTTATTTTTTTATTCTTTGTTTCTATCTTTCTAGCAGTTCCAATAAATGTACAAGCTTCCACGACACCACAGCAAACGGAAGAATCAGACCCTGAATTAGATATAAACGCAGAGAGATTTGTTAATGAACAGGTTGAAAAACTTGATATAACTGACATCAAAACCTATTGGGATGAGGTAATGACCAAATATGGGGGGTTTTTACCCGAGAGTCAAAAAGGTAGTCTTCTCCAATTCTTAAATGGTGAAAAGGAACTTTCCTTTCAGGAATGGATTAAGGCTTTTTTGAAATTTATGTTTCATGAATTAATAGCTAATGGTAAATTGCTAGGCACACTTATTTTATTAACGATTTTTAGTATGCTTTTGCAATTATTACAAAATGCTTTTAATCAAAGTGCTGTAAGTAAAGTGGCTTATGCGTTGGTTTATATGGTATTGATTATTATCGCATTAAATAGTTTCCACGTTGCTATTGAATACACAAATGAAGCGATACATGCCATGACGAATTTTATATTAGCATTAATTCCGCTTCTATTAGCATTAATGGCTTCTTCGGGTGGACTAGCCTCTGCGGCATTTTTTCATCCTGTCATTATCTTTCTAATGAATACTAGCGGGCTATTAATTCAAAATGTGGTTTTGCCGCTACTTTTTTTGTCTGCTTTATTGAATATCGTAAGTACATTAACTGATCAATACAAAGTAACACAGCTTGCTAGCTTGTTAAGGAATATTAGTATTGGTTTATTAGCTTCATTCCTGACTATTTTTCTAGGTGTTATATCTGTCCAAGGAGCTTCAGCTGCGGTAACAGACGGAATAACAATTCGAACGGCTAAATTTATTACAGGAAATTTCATACCTGTATTAGGGAGAATGTTCACGGATGCTACTGACACTGTGATAAGTGCATCCATTTTATTGAAAAACACGGTAGGAGTACTTGGTGTAGCGGTTTTGTTATTTATTGTTGCTTTCCCTGCGATAAAAGTTTTATCTCTTGCATTGATTTATAAGTTTGCTGCCGCAATTTTACAACCGCTTGGCGGAGGACCTGTCATTACATGTTTAGACATTATTAGTAAAAGCGTTATTTATATTTTTGCTGCATTGGCTATTGTGTCATTAATGTTTTTCTTAAGTTTAACGGTTATTATAGCAGCTAGTAATTTGACAATCATGATGAGATAAAGGGAGGGAATAAAAGTGTCGTTTCTCACAGAATGGATTACAAATATTATTGTATTTATACTGCTAGCTGTAATCATCGACCTATTGCTTCCAAATTCCTCCATGCAAAAATATGCAAAAATGGTCATTAGTTTGCTATTAATCATCGTGATTATTAATCCAATTTTTAAAATTTTTTCTTCAGATATGAATGAAATACTATCGGAATTCCAGATCCAAACAGCTTCAGACGATAAAAACGGAAAAAATTTAATAGAATTTCAGAAAAAAGAAATACAAGCCTCACAGCGTGCATATATTTTAAAACAGATGGCTGTCCAAATGAAAACGATGGCAGAAGAGGAGCTGGTGCAAAACTATGATGTGATGATTGAAACAATCCTTCTTTCCGAATCAGAAAACGTAGGAGACATTACCTCTCAAAAGGATTTGCAGCATATTCAGGTAGTCTTAAAACGAAATAATGCAACAGAAGCAGTTGGGGATGGAACAGTGGAGGTCGTTGAACCAGTCACTATTGATACAACAAAAGATGTGACAAAAGATGAAAAAGCAGATGAAATTCCTTCAGAACAAATTGTAAAATCGTTAGCAAAAATTTGGGAAGTTGAAGAAGAAAAGATCACATTAGATTTGGAAAGGGGGGAGGAGTCACTAGATGAGCAATAAAGAAAGCTTTTTAGATAAGCTTAAGTCGATTCTCGGTCAGTCAAACTCTAAGAAACCATCAAAGTATCATTATTTTATTCTTGTATTTGTACTAGGCGTTGCTTTTATGCTAGTAAGCAATCTGTTTACTGACAGTCCTGAACAATCACAAAATGCAATTACGACAACGGCTAATACAGCTTCAAATGAAGAAACAGCGGTATTTAAGCAAACCAAAGGTGAAACGACTGACTCCATCTCTGATTATGAAGATGAATATGAAAACCAATTAAAAGAAGTACTAGAAACGATATCTGGTGTAGGTGAGGTACATGTTGTAGTTAATGTGGATTCTACCTCACAAAAGATTGTCGAAAAGAATACGGTTACACAAAGTCAAACAACAACAGAGACAGACCGTGAAGGTGGTAAACGAGAAGTAGAGGATCTTTCAAAAGATGAACAAGTTGTCATTATCCAAGATGGCGAAAAAGAAACACCCATCGTAGTCCAAACTAAAAAGCCGGAGATTCGTGGGGTTTTAGTCGTTGCTGGGGGTGCTGACAACATTCACATAAAGAAAACAATTGTAGATTCAGTTACTAGAGTGTTAGGAGTACCAAGCCATCGAGTAGCTGTAGCTTCGAAAAAAATGAAGGAGGATGAATAGATGATGTTGAAAAAGCAAACTGTTTGGTTATTAACAATGTTAAGTTTAGTGGTGGTATTATCCGTGTACTATGTAACTTCACCAGAAGGTGGAACAAGTGATATTGTTATGACAGGTGAGGATCAAGAAGTGAGTGAAAAGGCAACAACTGAAGAAGGTAAAGAACAGGCAACAGAGGAAGAAAGCGCTGAAGGCGAAAGTGTTAAAGGTGAAAGTTCTGAAAGCGAAAGTGCTGAAAATGCCGAAGAGTCAGAAGGAACAAAAGCTAGTGAAGAAGGAGAAGTACAAACAGAAGAGTTAGAAGATGGAACAGTTATCTCTAGTGTTTCCAGTGACGAGTTATTTACTGAGCTACGTATGCAATTAGATGATCAACGTAATGAGTTAAAAGAGCAGCTGCAAGCTATTGTTGCTAGTAATGATGCTTCTGCGACTGAGAAGAGTGATGCTTATGACGAAATGGAAGCATTAAATGATGCAGCTAGAAAAGAGATGCTATTAGAAACGCTGATTAAATCAAAAGGGTTTGAAGATGCACTTGTTCGTGCAGATGGGAATAATGTGAAGATAACTGTAAAAGCAAAAGAACATAATGCTTCATCTGCTAACCAAATCATGACACTTGTAAGAGATGAAATGGAAAATATGGAAGATGTTATTGTAACATTTGAGCCTGCTCAATAATACGAAGATCAAAAGGATCAATCCGAAAAAAGGATTGATCCTTTTCTTGTGCTCCTTGATAGTATAAACTTGAAAAGTTATGAAAAATAAAGCTTTCGAAAGGCTAATTTGGTGACAAACAAAACTTTCCCAGTATTATCCATATTATTTAAAAAATATGTTTTAGAAACCCTTGATAAGAAAAAATTCCCGCTACTTCTGTATAATTGAATATAAATGGGTAGAATTATTGTTGAATTTCTTCTCGTATGTATCGTAAGATGGTATTATGTATGGGACTAAGTTTTAGTACTAGACTATAAAATAAAAGATCATGAGTTTTTAAATGATCAGATGAATTAAAGGGGTGCCTAAGCATGCTAAAAATACAAGAAATCAGAGAAATCATTAAATTAATCGATCATTCATCTATTAACGAATTTACATTTGAACAAGATGGCTCAAAAATAAAAATGAGAAAACAATCAAATGAGGTTGAAACAGTTGTACGTAATGTTGTAGCTGCTCCACCAGTTGAAACTGTACAGGCTCAGCCGCAAGTACAGCAAGTTGCACCTGCTCAGCCATCAACACCTGAAGTTGCTGCACCAAAAGCCGAAGAGCCAAAAGCAGACACAGCAAATCTACATAAAATTACTTCACCAATGGTTGGAACATTTTATGCTGCTTCATCACCTGAAGCAGGAAATTATGTTGAAGTTGGCTCTAAAGTCACAAATGATACAGTTGTTTGTATTGTAGAAGCGATGAAACTCTTTAATGAGATCGAGGCAGAAGTTAAGGGTGAGATTGTTGAAATACTCGTTGAAAATGGACAACTTGTTGAGTATGGTCAGCCTCTATTCCTAGTAAAGCCTGAGTAAGGAGATAATATGATGATAAAGAAATTATTAATAGCTAATCGAGGAGAAATAGCTGTTCGAATTATTCGAGCATGTAAAGAGCTTGATATTGAAACAGTTGCTGTCTTTTCAGAAGCAGATCGAGAGGCATTGCATGTACAATTAGCTGATGAAGCTTACTGTATTGGGCCAACTGCTTCAAAAGATAGCTATTTAAACTTTACAAATATAATTAGTGTTGCAAAATTAACGGAAAGTGATGCCATTCATCCAGGTTACGGCTTTTTAGCAGAAAATGCCGACTTTGCTGAGCTATGCAAAGAATGTAATATTACCTTCGTTGGTCCGAGTGCTGATGCAATTTCAAAAATGGGAACGAAAGATGTTGCGAGGGAAACGATGCGCCAAGCGGGAGTTCCTATTGTCCCAGGATCTAAAGGAATTATCGAAAGCATTGACGAAGCAAAAAAACTGGCGAATGAAATGGGATATCCTGTTATAATTAAAGCAACTGCTGGCGGTGGGGGTAAAGGAATCCGTGTTGCTCAAGACGAGCAGGCACTTATCAAAGGAATTGAAATTACCCAACAAGAAGCAGCAACTGCATTTGGAAATCCGGGTGTTTATATTGAGAAATACATTGAAGACTTTCGTCATGTTGAAATTCAAGTTCTAGCCGACACTCATGGCAATACAATACATTTAGGTGAACGTGATTGCTCAATTCAACGCAGACTCCAAAAGTTGCTTGAAGAAACTCCTTCACCTGCTCTTGATGAAAACATTCGCACCCAAATGGGAGAGGCAGCAGTTAAAGCAGCTGAAGCTGTTCAGTATACTGGTGCAGGTACAGTTGAATTTATTTTTGATCATGTAAATAAGAAATTTTATTTCATGGAAATGAATACACGTATTCAAGTTGAACATCCAGTAACTGAAATGGTAACGGGAATTGACTTAATTAAAGAACAAATTAAGGTAGCTTCCGGTGAGAAATTATCTGTAACACAAAGTGAAGTTACATTTAATGGTTGGTCAATTGAGTGTCGTATAAATGCAGAAAATCCTGAAAAGAATTTTATGCCGTCTCCTGGTAAAATAGAGATGTACTTGCCGCCGGGTGGTTTGGGTGTTAGAGTGGATTCAGCAGTATATCCGGGGTATTCAATTCCGCCGTATTATGACTCAATGATTGCAAAGCTTATTACGTATGGTGCAACAAGAGAAGAAGCGATAGCTCGAATGAAACGTGCATTAAGTGAATTTGTGATCGAAGGTGTCTCAACCACAATTCCATTCCATTTGAGACTTCTTGATCACGAAAAGTTTGTAAGTGGAGATTTTAATACGAAATTCTTAGAACTGCATAAAGTGATGGAATCATAAAAATACACGGAGGTGCTGATTCTTGAAAGATAATGTATTAGAGATGAACCCTGAAAATAATGGATTAGGTAAGGTTGAAATTGCTCCTGAGGTAATCGAAGTCATTGCCGGTATTGCGGCATCTGAAATCGAAGGTGTAGCGTCAATGCGCGGAAATTTTGCTGCAGGTGTAGTGGAACGCTTAGGAAAGAAAAACCACGGTAAGGGTGTAAAAGTTGATTTAACAGACGAAGGCATCATTATTGAAGTATATTGTGTCATGATCTTTGGTGTTTCTATTCCGACTGTAGCTCAAAAAATTCAAGATAATATCCGTCAAGCATTATTGAATATGACTGCATTAGAAGTAAACGAAGTGAATATTCATGTTGTGGGTGTTCAGTTTGAAACAAAATCTCAGGATGTTGAAGTAGATCAAGAAATGTAAACACAAAAGGAATTCATTTTAAGAAAAACCAAGGGTTTTGCCTTTGGTTTCTTTTTTTGTTACATAGGATTTATTTAAATGGGGTTATAGTATAGATATCACTGGTTATATTGAAAATAGAAGATGAAATTCAAATAACGAATGTTTAAATATATAAAAGCCTTTTCATTCGGAAAATGACAAAAAACATATGAAATTACGAATGAATCTACTAGGTAGATATGGTATGATCACTTTATGACATTCGACATTTTTAAACATTAAAGGAGCAAGTATAGAATGAAACGTAGAACAGCAAGGGAAAAGGCACTACAGGCACTGTTTCAGGTGAATGTTAGTCAAACTGATCCAAATGAAGCAATTGAACATGCATTAGATGAGGCAAGATCTGATGCATTTATGAATCAGCTTGTATTCGGCACAATAGAACATGAAAAGGAGTTGGATGAGCTTATTGCTCCACATCTTGTTAACTGGACAATTGACCGTTTAGCAAATATCGATAAAACGATATTACGAATGGCTGCTTATGAATTGAAATTTGCAGAAGATGTTCCCGCTAATGTAGCAATTGATGAAGCAGTTGAATTAGCAAAAGCATTTGGTGATGACCACTCTAGTAAGTTCGTTAATGGTGTACTTTCTAAAATTAAACAAAATCTAGAAAGATAAAGACGATTTTTGAGGAGGAATTAAGAATGGCTGCAACAATCATTGATGGTAAAGAATTATCGAAAACAAAAAGAAGTGAATTAGCAGTTGAGGTTGAACAAATTAAAGCAAAGGGATTACTACCAAAGCTTGTTGTTATTTTAGTAGGAGATAACCCTGCTTCAGTTTCATATATTCGAGGAAAGCAAAAGGCTGCTGAAGAAATTGGTGTTGGTTTTAAGCTGGAGCATTTCCCAGAGTCTCTAAGTGAAAATGAGCTTCTTGACGTGATTGAGAACTATAATAACAATGACGAATATCATGGAATTTTGGTTCAACTTCCATTACCGGGACATATTAACGAAACAGCTGTTGTAGAGAAAATTTCGCCTCAAAAAGATGTGGACGGCTTCCACCCAATTAATATTGGTCGAATGATGACTGGACAAGATACATTTTTGCCGTGTACTCCGGCAGGTATTGTTGAAATGATTAAATCAGTTGGAGTTGAGATCGCAGGTAAAAACGTAGTAGTTGTGGGAAGAAGTAATATCGTTGGTAAGCCTGTAGGTCAATTATTGTTAAACGAAAACGCCACAGTTACTTATTGTCATTCCAAAACAGAGAATTTAACTTCTTATACACTAGAAGCAGATATTTTAGTTGCTGCTGTTGGCCGAGCTAATTTTATTAAAGGGAACCAAATCAAGCCTGGAGCTGTTGTTATTGATGTTGGTGTGAATAGACTTGAAACGGGAAAATTAGTTGGTGATGTTGTATTTGATGAGGTAAAGGATGTAGCTAGCTACTTAACACCAGTTCCTGGCGGAGTAGGGCCAATGACAATCACAATGCTAGCTCATAATACTGTACAATCAGCAAAGAAGTTTTTAGAAAGTAAATAAAAGCCTCTTTCGATTAAGGAAGCTTCAGGGACGGAATGAGGATTAGCATTCTGTCCTTGAATTTTTTACGCTCAAACATGATTGAAAAGGTGGTGTTAAAATGACGGAACCTAAGTATGTGACGGTTACAGCCCTTACAAAATATATAAAACGCAAGTTTGATGTTGATCCCCATTTAACAGATATATGGATTAAAGGAGAGATCTCCAACTTTAATTTACATAGTCGGGGACATATGTACTTTACGCTAAAAGATGAAAAAGCAAGGATTCAAGCTGTCATGTTTGCTGGGGCGAATAAAACGTTAAAATTCAAACCTGAAAATGGCATGAAGGTACTCTTACGTGGCGAAATCACTGTATACGAGCAAAGCGGGGGATATCAAGTATACGTGAAGGAAATGCAGCCAGATGGAATTGGCAGCCTTTATTTGGCTTATGAAGAATTAAAGAAAAAGCTTCAGCAGGAAGGTCTATTTGATGAGAAATATAAAAAATCAATTCCAAGATATCCTAATGAAGTAGGTGTTATTACTTCCCCGACAGGTGCTGCGATCCGAGACATATTAACAACCATTAATCGACGTTACCCAATGGCAAAGGTCATATTAATTCCTGCACTTGTACAGGGTGTTCAAGCAGGACCTTCTGTAGCAGAAGCGATAAAAATAGCTAATCGGCTTGGGACTCTTGATGTGTTAATAGTTGGTCGTGGTGGTGGTTCAATTGAGGAATTATGGGCATTTAATGAAGAAATTGTTGCACGTGAGATATTTGCTTCAAAAGTGCCGATCATTTCAGCAGTTGGACATGAGACTGATTTTACAATTGCCGATTTTGTAGCCGATTTGCGTGCTCCAACCCCAACAGGTGCTGCTGAGATGGCTGTTCCTCATTCAACTGATTTGTTGGAACGAATCTTAGAACGAAAAAGCCGATTAACAAGAACAATGACTGAAAAAATAAGTTCACAAAAAGAAAAGCTTAATCATTACAGAACCTCCTATGCATTTCGATATCCTAAGCAGCTTTACCTTCAAAAAGAACAACAGCTCGACAATGTGATGGACCGATTGCAAAAAGAGGGGCAAAGAGTAATCCTCTGTAAAAAGGAAACCTATACATATATAAAGAGCCGTCTGGAAAAAGTTCATCCAAAGGACCAGGTAAGGCGCTCAAATGATGCATATGAGGCTTTAGTAAAAAAGCTTAATCGAGAAATGGTATCAATCATAACGCATAAACATTCGCAATTTCAGGCAACTATTGATAAACTAAATGCATTAAGTCCATTAAAAATAATGGATCGCGGGTACAGTCTTGTCTACCAAGAGGATAAGCTTATTAAAAGTGTAAACCAAATTAAACCAGGTCAAGTACTAAAAGTTCAATTAAAGGATGGACAACTTGATTGCGAAGTTCAGGGTATAGAGGAGCGTACGATTCATGAGTAATGAAAAACAAACAAAAGACGAAGAAGTATCATTTGAAAATGCCATGCAACAACTAGAGGAAATCGTTGGAAAGCTGGAAGAAGGTGATGTTCCCCTAGAAAAAGCAATTGAATATTTTCAAAAGGGAATGGAGCTATCAAAGCTTTGTCATGATAAGCTGCAACATGTTGAAAAGCAAATGGATTATATTTTGCGTGAAGACGGTGAATTAAAGCCGTTTGAGCTTCAGGAGGAAGAAAAATCGTGAATATGACGGTAAACGATTTTTTAATCTCACGTAAACAAACAATAGAAGAAGCTCTTCCGCTATATATAAAGAATTTGTCTACTCCACAAATACTAAAGGATTCGATGCTCTATTCTCTGGAAGCAGGAGGGAAGCGCTTACGGCCAGTACTTGTTTTAGCTTTGCTTCATACATATAACAAACCAGAAGACACAGGTTTAGCGACAGCCTGTGCGATTGAAATGATTCATACATACTCTTTAGTTCATGATGATTTGCCTTGTATGGATGATGATGATCTTAGGAGAGGCAAGCCAACCAATCATAAAGTATTTGGAGAAGCGATTGCTGTCTTAGCGGGAGACGGTTTATTAACTCAGAGTTTTTCTCTTATTGTGAATGATCCGACTGTTTCTGTAGAGAAAAAGTTAAGATTAGTAGCTGAACTCGTCAAATCAGCAGGTGTAGAAGGAATGGTTGGTGGACAAGTGGCAGATATGGAGGGGGAAGCGAAAGAGCTTAGTCTTGAGGAACTTCAGTCCATCCATGAAAATAAAACGGCCAAACTATTAGGTTTTAGCATCCTTGCAGGAGCAATATTAGCTGACGCACCGGAAGAAGATATTGAAAAACTAAGGGAATTTTCTTATCATATTGGGATCGCTTTTCAAATCCGAGATGATATTTTAGATATTGAGGGTAATCAAGATAAGCTTGGAAAGCCTGTAGGATCAGATACATTAAATGAAAAAACAACTTATCCTTCAATCCTATCAATGCAAGGCGCAAAGGATAAACTACAGGATCATATTATGCAAGCAAAGGAACTGCTTCAGCATCTTACTGCTAAAGCGCAGTTATTGGAGCAAATATGTGATTTAATTGCAAAAAGAGATCATTGATTTATTTTTAGCAAAAACCGTTTTCCATGGGAGACGGTTTTTTACCGTCTTACTCAAGGCTTGTTTTAGTTTGTATTCCAGGAAGAACATTTAGCAAGAGCACAAAAAAACCAGGGTTAGTCCGCGGTAAATTGGCATTATAATACATAAAACATTGTAATTATAGCTTATTTATGGTAAGTTTTTTTTGCTTACTAAATGTATACAATAAGCAATTGTTTTCCAAAAACGTTTTAACCTAAAGATTTTTACGTTAAAATATATAGATAAGAATATAATAGAACTAATGTATATAATAGAGAATCAAACTGAATTGAAAGTGAGTGATCCATTTGGATCTTCTATCCATTAAAGACCCAAATTTTTTGAAAAAATTATCTAATAATGATCTTGAAAAACTAAGTGCGGAAATTCGTAAATTTCTTATAGAAAATTTATCTGAAACAGGTGGACATATTGGTCCTAATTTAGGTGTCGTTGAATTAACGGTGGCACTGCACAAAGTGTTTAACAGTCCTAAGGATAAATTTATTTGGGATGTAGGTCATCAATCTTATGTACATAAGATCCTTACAGGACGAGCTGGTGACTTCGATACTTTGCGACAATATAAAGGGTTGTCTGGTTTCCCAAAGCGCGATGAAAGTCCACATGATGTATGGGAAACAGGTCATAGCTCTACTTCACTATCTGCTGCAATGGGAATGGTGATTGCAAGAGATATTAAAAAGACAAAAGAGCATATTATACCAATTATTGGAGATGGTGCATTAACTGGTGGGATGGCGCTTGAAGCTCTTAATCACATTGGCCATGAAAAAAAGGATGTTATCGTTGTTCTAAATGATAATGAAATGTCGATTGCTCCAAATGTTGGAGCTCTTCATAATGTGCTCGGAAGACTGAGAACAGCTGGAAAGTACCAATGGGTTAAAGATGAGCTGGAATATCTATTGAAGAGAATTCCTGCAGTTGGTGGAAAGCTCGCTTCAACAGCTGAACGTGTAAAAGATAGTTTGAAATATTTGCTTGTATCCGGTGTCTTTTTTGAGGAACTTGGGTTTACTTATTTAGGGCCGGTAGATGGACATAACTATGATGATTTGTTCGAAAATCTTCAATATGCGAAAAAAACATCTGGTCCAGTTTTACTTCATGTTATCACAAAGAAAGGGAAGGGCTATCAACCAGCTGAGTCTGATACAATCGGTACTTGGCATGGAACGGGTCCTTACAAAATTGAAACTGGTGACTTTGTAAAACCAAAGGTTATAGGACCTGCTTGGAGTAAATTAGTAAGCGACACAGTTCAAAGAGTGGCTCGGGAAGATAATCGTATTGTTGCGATTACTCCTGCAATGCCTGTTGGCTCTAAACTTGAAGCTTTTGCAGAGGAATTTCCAGATCGAATGTTTGATGTTGGAATTGCTGAACAGCATGCTACAACAATGGCTGCAGGATTAGCAACCCAGAATATGAAGCCGTTTTTAGCCATTTATTCTACATTTCTTCAAAGAGCTTATGACCAAGTGCTTCATGATATTTGTCGTCAAAATTTAAATGTTTTTATAGGGATAGATCGAGCTGGACTAGTTGGTGCAGATGGAGAAACCCATCAAGGTGTATTTGATATTGCCTTTTTACGCCATTTGCCTAATATGGTGATTATGATGGCAAAAGATGAAAATGAAGGTCAGCATTTAGTTAATACAGCGTTAAAATATAATGATGGACCAATCGCCCTTCGTTATGCTAGAGGAAATGGTGTGGGAGTAGCAATGGATAAAGATCTTAAGGTGATCCCAATTGGAACCTGGGAAGTGCTAAAAGAAGGAAGTGATGCAGTAATCCTTACATTTGGAACAACAATTGAAATGGCAATGGAGGCTGCAGAGCAATTAGCAGAACAAGGAAAGTCAATAAGAGTAGTGAATGCTCGTTTTATTAAACCTTTAGATGAAAATATGCTCCATGAAATATTTGCAGAAAGAATTCCGATTTTAACAATAGAAGAAGCGGTATTGCAGGGAGGATTTGGAAGCGCCATTCTAGAATTCGCACATGAGCATCAATATAGACAATCGATTATCTCTCGCATGGGTATTCCTGATCGATTTATTGAGCATGGAAGTGTTTCAAAATTACTTGAAGAAATAGGGATGACAACAGAAGAGGTTGTCAAACAACTAGTCACCATGATACCAGAACAGGAGAAAAGAGTCTTACGATGATGAGTAATAAAAAAGAAAGACTAGATGTTCTTCTAGTTGAAAATGGGTTATTTGAAACAAGAGAAAAAGCTAAGCGTGCCATTATGGCAGGCATTGTATACGGCAATGAAGTACGACTTGATAAGCCGGGTGAAAAAGTTTCACGAGATGTGGTCCTCACAGTCAAAGGACAAACTCTTCCATATGTAAGTCGTGGTGGGTTAAAATTAGAAAAAGCGATAAAAGAGTTTAATGTTGATGTTCAAGATAAAATTATGATTGATATCGGATCTTCAACTGGAGGATTTACTGATTGTGCTCTACAAAATGGCGCAAAACTTTCATATGCTCTTGACGTTGGTTATAATCAACTAGCTTGGAAATTACGTCAGGATGAACGTGTTATTGTGATGGAAAGGACAAACTTTCGTTATGTCACCCCGGCTGACTTTCAAGAAGGAATGCCTGAATTTGCATCTATTGATGTTTCCTTTATTTCTTTACGATTAATTTTTCCGGTTCTTAAAACAATTCTTCGTCCAAAAAGTGATGTAGTTGCTTTAATCAAGCCTCAATTTGAAGCGGGGAAAGAGTTCGTTGGGAAAAAAGGGATTGTCCGTGATCCTTCTGTTCATGAATTTGTTTTAAAAGAAATGCTCGCTTTTGTTCTAAAAGAAGGCTACGATGTTCATAATCTCTCGTACTCACCTATTACAGGAGGAGATGGAAATATAGAATTTCTCCTTCATTTGAGGTGGGAAGGTAGCCAAGAAAAAGGAACGAACTTTGTTGATAAAACGGAAAGACAAATTGTCGACGAGGCACATTTGATATTAAAAGAAAAGAAACAAATTGAAAAACAGGAGAAGTAGCACTAGATGCTATTTTCCTGTTTTTTTTATATGAATTATCTGTATATTCATACAAAAAAAGAATTCTGTCATTTATATCATTATCTAAAGTTTGGGTGTGTTTTATGCATCTTTTCATCTGTGTATTTGAATAAACCTGTACAATTAGAGGGTTTTAATATAAGATAAAGGGTATAAACATACAGAGATGAAATGATTGCATCAATGAAAAAGGGGTGCCTAAAGTGAATAAAGGACAGAGACATATCAAAATACGTGAAATTATTACGAATAATGATATTGAAACACAAGACGAATTAGTTGATTTATTAAAAGGAATGGGTTTTAATGTTACACAAGCTACGGTTTCTCGTGATATTAAAGAGCTTCATTTAGTGAAGGTTCCAATGTTAGATGGTCGTTATAAGTATAGCTTACCAGCAGATCAACGATTTAATCCGCTACAAAAACTCAAAAGGGCTTTAATGGATGCTTTTGTTAAGATCGATTCAGCAGGACATATGCTTGTTATGAAAACATTACCAGGAAATGCTAATGCAATTGGAGCATTAATTGATAACCTTGATTGGGATGAAGTATTAGGAACAATTTGTGGTGATGATACAATTCTTATAATTTGTAGAACACCATTAGATACGGAAAACATTACACAACGATTTTTAGATATGCTTTAAATTTAAAGAATATTAATAAGAGGTGGATTCTGTTTGTTAGCGGAATTATCAATAAAAAACTTTGCCATTATTGAGTCTCTGACCATTTCCTTTGAAAAAGGATTAACAGTTTTAACAGGTGAAACAGGTGCAGGTAAATCAATTATTATAGACGCAATTCACTTATTAGCAGGAGCTCGAGGCTCCTCAGAATTTGTACGGTACGGTGAAAAACGTGCAGAGTTGGAAGCACTTTTTCTTTTGGATGAGGACAAGCACCCTGTATATGAGCGGTGTGAGGAATTCGGAATTGATGTAAGTGATGGTATGATTATTCTTCGAAGAGATATGAGTTCCTCTGGAAAAAGTATTTGCCGAATTAATGGAAAGTTAGTGACAATTGCAGTTTTAAGAGAAGTTGGTCAATTATTAGTTGATATCCATGGTCAACATGATAATCAAGAGCTAATGAATGAAGAAAATCACATATCATTGTTAGATCAATATGGCGGGAAAGAAATAAAAGCTGAACTTGTTGCTTATTCAGAGCTATATCAGCGTTATGATGGATTGAAAAGAAAAATTAGACAGCTTTCTGAAAATGAACAAGAGATGGCACATCGTCTTGATTTGCTTAAATTTCAGCTAGAGGAAATTGAAAATGCTGAATTACAACCAAAAGAAGACGAACTTCTACAAGAAGAAAAACATCAAATTTCTAATTATGAAAAAATCTATGACTCATTAAACAATAGTTACAATGCACTGCATGGAGAGCAAAGAGGATTAGACTGGGTTGGTCTAGCGATGAGTCATCTTGAAAATGTAAGTGGTATAAACACAAAGCTAAAAGAATTATCTGAAACTATTTCTAATGCGTACTATATGTTGGAAGATCTCTCATATGAAGTCAGGAATGAATTAGATTCTCTTGAATTTGATCCTGAAAGGTTGAATTTTGTAGAAAGCCGTTTAAATGAAATAAATCATTTGAAACGTAAATACGGACAAACAGTTGAAGAAATTTTATCCTATTCTGCAAAAATCGAGGAAGAAATAGATACGATTCAAAATAAAGATAGTCACTTATCAAAGCTGCAAAAAGAGCTTGATTCAGTTTTAGAGGATTTATCTGTAGAGGCTAAAAATATTTCTGATATTCGCAAGAAATATGCTAAGGTTCTAATCGCTGAAATCCATAAAGAGTTAAAAGAACTTTATATGGAAAAAACAAGCTTTAGTGTGAATATAGAAGAGAAACGAACACCAACACACGAACTAAAATACACGTCTCAAGGTATTGATGAAATTGAATTTTATATTTCAACTAATCCTGGAGAACCGCTTAAGCCTCTAAATAAAACAGCATCGGGTGGCGAGCTCTCAAGAATTATGCTTGCAATGAAAAGTATTTTTTCACAACATCAAGGTATTACCTCGATCATATTCGATGAAGTGGATACAGGTGTAAGCGGCCGAGTGGCTCAGGCAATAGCAGAAAAAATATATCGAGTCTCAAATGGTTCACAAGTATTGTGTATTACCCATTTGCCGCAAGTTGCAGCAATGGCTGATACCCATTTATATATTGCTAAGGAAATAAAAGCTGGAAGAACAAAAACAAGTGTAAAACCATTAAATAATGAAGAAAAGATTAAAGAAATTGGTCGAATGATTGCAGGAGTTGAAGTTACTGAATTATCTAAAGAGCATGCAAAAGAGCTCCTTGCACTTGCACATACGGCTAAACAATAAAGGGAAAGCTACCATTTTTATGGTAGTTTTTTTACTATCTGAAAAAAATGTTGTGATTGCACAATCAATTTTTAAAATTGCCTATTTAATAAAAAACTATGCAAATGAAAGGGAACAATTATTTTTTTGAGGTTAGGATAAAAATAAAATACATATAATTTAAATAAAAGTTTCCACTTAAAAACATACATAATGATTTTCGTAAAATCCTGCTAAAACTTGCAACAAAACCTTCATTTTTCTAGTGATTCAAGTTATAAATAAGCTCCTAAAAGGCTACATTAAAACTGTAGCCATAAAGACTTTATGGTGTGGGTTAGGAGCGAGGAGAGTGAAGGTTTTTGCAAACAGATAAAATGAGAAAATTAATTGGTGTACTTCTCCTTGTGTTCGTAATAAGTTTAGGATTCGTAAAAGAGATTCAAGAATACGTAAAGATACCAAAGACGTTAACGGTATTTGAATCACAAAAAGTCAGTATAGGCAGTTCATTACCTGTAAATGCAATTCAACCATCTGAAGATGCATTTACTGTTCAAAAAAATTATGATGGCAAAACAATTGATATACATGGAAAAGAAGCAGGTGAAGGAGAAGTTGTTTTTGACCTTGCCGGATTTCCTGTAAAAAAAGCAGGTGTGAAGATTTTACCTGATTTCAAGGTAATACCTGGTGGGCAGTCAATTGGTGTAAAACTAAATACCCTTGGCGTATTGGTGGTGGGACACCATCAAATTAATACAACTGAAGGAAAAAAATCTCCCGGTGAAATAGCAGGTATTGAAGTAGGAGATATCATTACACGTATTAATGGAAAAAAGATTGAACAGATGAGTGATGTAACTCCGTTTATTCAGGAAGCAGGTAAAACAGGAGAGCCTCTTGATTTAGTATTAAACAGGGAACAAAAAGAGGTGAAAACGAAGCTGTACCCTCTCAAAGATGAGCATGATAACTCATATCGAATCGGCTTATATATTCGTGATTCAGCAGCAGGAATTGGAACAATGACGTTTTATGATCCAAAGTCAAAAAAGTACGGGGCTTTGGGACATGTCATTTCTGATATGGATACGAAAAAACCTATTGTCGTGGAAAATGGACAAATCGTTCGTTCAACGGTTACCTCAATTGAAAAAGGAAGCAATGGTAATCCTGGTGAAAAATTAGCTAGATTCTCAAGTGATCGTCAAGTTATTGGGAATATTACACGAAATAGTCCTTTTGGTATTTTTGGTGAACTTAATCAAAGAATTAATAATGGTGTGATGGATAAAGCCTTGCCGATCGCCTTGTCGACCGAAGTAAAAGAAGGCCCAGCAAAAATTTTAACTGTTGTTGATCAAGACAAAGTAGAGGAATTTGAAGTAGAGGTCGTTAGTTCTGTCCCTCAAAAATTCCCCGCAACAAAAGGTATGGTCATTAAGATAACAGATCAAAGGTTACTTGATAAAACAGGTGGAATAGTTCAAGGAATGAGCGGTAGTCCCATTATTCAAAATGGTAAAGTGATTGGTGCAGTAACTCATGTGTTTGTTAACGATCCAACTTCAGGTTATGGTGTTCATATAGAGTGGATGTTGAATGAGGCGGGTATAGATATATATGGAAAACAAGAACAAAAAGCAAGCTGAATGTTTACTGTCAAGAAAACGTTATTTCTTGACAGTTTTTTTATTTTTGTTAAATAGACATATATTTGTACTTATTTTTAGTGTACGTGCAAGTGCGGTTATTGCAACAGGATGTTGCGGTTTTAAACTGCCAGCGCCTAGCCACAAAAAATTGAAAGACAAAGAACGTCTTCTTTTCATTTGCGTCTTATTTGCCCGAGGTTGATAAAGCGCTTGAGCTTTTATTATTTTGTACTCCCTAATTTAACCTTTTCATTTAAGAAAGATTTATGTACAATAAAGGAGAAAGATTTTTCGACAAAATCAAGATGTTGAATAATTGTCAAATGAAGTAATTAGTCGAAAAATAGAGTAAAATGAAGAAAATCATTGTTTTCCTCCATTTTTTAAAGTTTTTCAGAAAAAATAAAGGGTTTTTCATGGAATTGTCGAAATGATTTATGTAATCATATGTATAGATATCAGACATATTGGCAAATCAAGACTGAGGAGGAAGTATTTGTGGGAAAAATAAAAGTTTGTATAGTTGATGATAACCGGGAACTCGTAGGCTTATTAGAGGAATATCTCTCAAGTCAGGATGATATTGAAGTTCTTGGTGTAGCATATAACGGTCAAGAGTGTTTAACAATGTTAAACGATAAAGATCCTGATGTACTTGTATTAGATATTATTATGCCTCATTTAGACGGCTTAGGTGTATTAGAAAGGCTCAGACAAATGGATCGTCCACAACCGAATGTCATTATGTTAACAGCATTTGGTCAAGAGGATGTAACAAAGAAAGCTGTTGATTTAGGAGCTGCTTACTTTATTTTAAAACCTTTTGATATGGAAGGTTTAGCTAGCCACATTCGTCAAGTAAGTGGAAATGCAGCCCCAATCATCAAGCGGACAAATTCTTCAATTAGAACTAATGAGCCACAATCTAAAGGGAAAAACCTGGATGCTAGTATTACAAGCATTATTCATGAAATTGGAGTTCCGGCACATATAAAAGGTTATTTATACTTACGTGAGGCTATTTCAATGGTTTACAACGACATTGAATTGCTAGGATCAATAACAAAAGTATTGTATCCAGATATTGCGAAAAAATATAACACGACGGCATCAAGGGTAGAGCGTGCGATTCGCCACGCAATTGAAGTAGCATGGAGCCGCGGTAATATCGAATCCATTTCTTCTTTATTTGGCTACACAGTCAGCATGACAAAAGCAAAGCCGACAAACTCAGAGTTTATCGCAATGGTAGCAGATAAGCTTCGTTTGGAACATAAAGCAAGTTAAGTGGAGTTGTAAAAAGTCTTTCTACTCGAGAAAGGCTTTTTTTGTTTGAGGCCTTCAGCAATATATCACCTCACTTTTCCACAAACATATACTATACGATAAAAGGGGTGTGAATATGTTTGTTACGCTTTTATTACCTGTCATAGTTCCCTATGGATGCCCGGTTACATTTTTTCATCCGGTTGACCATCATAAAAGAAAAGTTGAGTTTTTTAGATGGGTTGAACAAATTAATTTGGAATTTCCTCAAATGCCAAAAGTGCAATTATTGCATGCAAATGATGTTGGAAGATAGGATGAAATGAACGATCCCAACTATTTTAGTGATAAAGGGCTTAAGGATTTCGTTCTTAAGCCTATATAGCTTATTTGTATTTCAACTGATCTATTTTGAGTTTTTCTAATTGGATTTTAGATGAGGAAGCTAAGTCCTCAAAAATTCTTAGGATATCGTCTGGAAATTCTCTAATAGAAGTGAATTTTTTATACATTTTAATGGTCTTATCCTTTTGGATTATACATTGCTGAATACTTTCGGAAAGAGTGGATGGTTTGGAAATATAATTAGTTGCTATATTTTCAGGTATCTCTATATTATATTTTTCAAACAACGGTAGTAACGTATTAATACGACGCCGTTCGGCGATTTTAACTTGAATAAGTGGTCGAATACCTCCGAAAGCTTCAATATATGAATCGACATTTGCTTGTGTCAAAAATTCATCTTCTAAAGCGTAGGTAAGAGCTTTTGCAAGTGAAAGCTCATCGTCTTGTAACGCTTGTTCCGCTCCATAAGCTGTAATTTTTTCACTGTAAGAATGAGGTGGGAGTATAACCGATAGGAAAAAAATGACGGAGAGTAGATGTAGTCTAATGTCAATTCACTCCTTTATTATGAGGAAATTATTAGTAAGTTCTCTTATTTATTAATGAATTATGCATAAAAAAAGGATAGCAACATTGCTACCCCCATTTTATAACCTGACCAGAATGGGACAGGCCACCACCAAAGCCATATAATAATAAAGTATCCCCGTTTTTAATTTTCCCTTCTTTGATTCCAAGATCGATAGATAATGGGATTGATGCTGCTGAAGTATTCCCGTATTTAACCAAACTGTAGATTGTTTTTTCTATACTAATCCCGCTTTTTTCACAAATAGATTCGATCATTCTTAAATTTGCGCTATGTGGAATAAACCAATCTATATCGTCAAACGTTAGATTATTTGTTGAAAGTAGAGATTTCATGCCATTTGGAACAGTTGTAACAGCCCATTTGTATACTTCTCTTCCGTTTTGAACAAGTTGTCTTTTGTGTTCAAGGTTTTGTTGGAACATTGTATGAGATAAATTTGTGCTATACAGATGAATGGCTTTTTCTCCTTCAGAATGAACAGTAGAAGCAAGGAACAGCCCATTTGGATCTTCTTCTACAAGCACAGCACCTGCGCCATCACCAAACAGGATGCATGTTGTTCGATCAGTAAAGTCTGTAATTTTAGAAATCGTTTCAGCACCAATGACAAGCACTTTTTTATGAATTCCACTAGTAATTAATCCGTTTGCCAGATGGAGAGCATAGGTAAATCCTGCACATGCTGCATTAAGATCAATCGCTCCGGCGTTTTGTATTCCTAATCTCCCTTGTACATATGAAGCAACACTTGGTGTATGGTAATCGGGAGTCATTGTACTAACTATAATAAAATCTACATCACTAATTTCTTTATTGTAGCGAAGGACTAAATCATCAATTGATTTAACACAGAGATCGCTGGTGAATTCATTTTCTTTTGCAAAGCGTCTTTCTTTAATGCCTGTTCTCTTTGTAATCCAATCATCATTTGTATCGATTATTTTTTCGAAATCATCGTTTGTCATGACTCGTTCCGGTACATAAGATCCAATAGCAGTGATTCGAGCTTGAGAGTACATTTGATTCACCTCATAGTTTTTATAACCTTATCATATCATCTATTGTTATTACTTGGTACTAATTTTTGAAAATAGTTGAGTAAAAAAGGAAAAGGTGGTATAGAAAGCGAATTCAAGCAAGATAGTGGTTTCGTGTGATGAGTAGATAACCCCCTTAGCATATGGTAGGCAAGGGGGTTAACCGAATTAGTTCTTTTTTTCTTCGTTTTTGTCAAGTTCTGCTAATTTAGCAATTAGAATATGCTGTGGCATATGCATAATTTGTTCAAGTGGAACATTAAGTGATTTAGCTAGTTTCTGAGCTGTTTCTGCAGAAATTTGTAATGGTCTCATGTAATCAACCTCCTAAAATCTATTTTCACATGAAATGAGGGTGCAATCAAGATGACGTTAATTTATGGTCATAGGGGATCAGCTGGTACATACCCTGAAAATACAATGCTGTCTTTTAAAGCAGCTTATCAGGCTGGTGCTGATGGAATTGAGTTAGATGTACAAATGTCAAAGGATGGTGAACTTGTTGTCATTCATGATGAAACTGTTGATCGTACAACAAATGGTTCCGGATTTGTGAAGGATTTAATGTTGTCTGATATCTTGGAGTTGGATGCGAGTTATACGTTTTTGGATTACAGTGGGAAGGTCAATATCCCTACTCTTGAAGAAGTGTTAACATGGGCTGCAACTCTTCCATCATTTTTAATCAATCTCGAATTGAAAAATGGGATTGTTGAATATCCGATGATTGAGAGAAAAACGATTGAATTGGTTCGAAAATATGGCCTTCAAAAACGTACGATATTGTCATCTTTTAATCATTATAGTTTGGTGAAATGCCGAGAGCTTTCCGATGAGATTGAAACGGCTATTCTTTATATGGAGAGATTATATGAGCCGTGGAAATACGCAAAACAAGTTGGTGCAACGGGATTACATCCGCATTATTATGCAGTAAATCAATCAATCATTAAGCATTCTATATCCTCTCAAGTTGCAGTAAGGCCATTTACAGTTAATAGTGAGGAGGATATGTTAAATTTAATTGAAAATGGATGTTCCGCCTTTTTTACAGATTTTCCAGAAAAGGCAGTGAAGGTAAGAAAAAAATAAATTTATACTACAAAAAAAGAGTGAGCCCCGGTTCACTCTTTTTACTGTTGTTTTACTTTTCTATCTCTTGTTGCTGCTGAATTTTTTTTGGACCTTATTGCGCTTGCGATCTCTGTAAAAAATAAAACCTGCAACAAAGGAAAGGCCTCCTAGAAAAAACAGAAGTCCTAATATGAATTGTAGCCATAGAAATGGTATAGGCGGTTGAAGAATACCAAATGTCATATCACGCATAAGTTTAATACCGTAAGCTGCGATTAATCCTGGTATAACCATAATAATTAGGGCAATGATTCTTGACATATTAAGTACGTCCTTTCTTATACTCAAAAATAATTGTCTGTTTCTTCAGTGTATTTGTCAAGTAGTATTCTTATACGATATGATAAAGGTGTGCAAAAAATTGCAAACATTTGGATTAAATATTATGGTCATTCCGATGTGTACAAAGGGGATAGATTTTTATGCAGCGAGTTATGATAGTTGGGGCAGGTAAAGCTGGGACAGCACTATTAAAAAGAATGGTTGAAACAAAGATTATGAAAGTAGTTGCTGTTGTGGACAAAAATGAGCATGCACCTGGAATAGAGTATGCGCAAAAACGAGGAATTCAAACGAGTACAAATTGGGAACCGTTTATGGATTCTAAGCTTAATATCATTATTGAGGCAACTGGTGCTAATGAAGTAATGCAAAAGTTACAAAAGGAAAAACATTCGGATATGATGATTATTCCGGGTTCTGTAGCTCTTATAATCTCTGAGCTTGTTGAAGAGAAAGAAGTATTAATTGCAAGACTTAAAGAAGAAACGTATAAACAGCAAACGATTTTTAATTCGACAAATGATGGCATGATTGTGATTGATATTAATGAAAACATTATTTTATTTAATAAGATGGCTGAAAAAATCACAGGTTTTCCAAGGGAAAAAGCACTAGGTTTAAACATAAAAGAGGTCATTCCGTCTAGTAAGCTTGGCAGAACATTAAAAACTCGCGAAATTGAAATAAATCAAGAGCAAGTACTAGAAAATGGATTGAAGATTATTACTAATAGAATTCCGATGATCGATGAATCAGGTAATCTACTTGGGGCATTATCATTGTTTAAAGATATTACAGAGGTAGTAAACTTAGCAGAGGAAGTCACGAATTTAAAAGATATTCAGATGATGCTAGAAGCGATTATACAATCTTCTGAAGAAGCAATATCAGTTGTTGATGAAGAAGGACGAGGTATTCTAATTAATCGAGCCTATACGAAGCTAACTGGATTAACAGAGGATCAAGTCATAGGAAAGCCAGCAACAGCCGATATTTCAGAGGGCGAGAGTATGCATATGAAGGTCTTGCAAACAAGGCGTGCTGTTCGTGGTGCAAGAATGAAAGTGGGACCTGCCAAAAAAGATGTGATTGTCAATGTTGCTCCGGTCATCGTAAGTGGAAAGCTTAAGGGAAGTGTAGGGGTTATCCATGATATGTCTGAAATCCAAACCCTAACAACCGAACTGAATCGGGCTAGGCAAATTATTCGGACGCTGGAAGCGAAGTATTCATTTGAAGACATTATCGGTATTAGTGAAGAAATGAAAATGGCAGTTGAACAGGCGAAGTTAGGAGCGAAAACACCTGCAACAGTTCTGCTGCGAGGGGAATCAGGAACAGGTAAAGAGTTGTTTGCCCATGCTATCCATAACGCAAGTAACCGTAAATACAATAAGTTTATTCGAGTGAATTGTGCTGCGATTGCTGAAAATCTCCTTGAAAGTGAGTTGTTTGGATATGAAGAGGGGGCATTTTCAGGGGCTAAACGTGGTGGGAAAAAAGGCTTCTTTGAAGAAGCGAATAATGGAAGCATCTTTTTAGACGAAATAGGTGAGCTTTCAGCCAACATGCAGGCAAAGCTGTTGCGAGTGTTGCAAGAAAATGAAATCGTTCGAGTTGGAGGAACGAAGCCAATTCCTGTAAACGTACGAGTGATAGCTGCTACAAATGTCAATATTGAAAAAGCGATGGCAGATGGGAGCTTTAGAGAAGATTTATATTATCGATTGAATCGTTATCCGATTTCTATTCCTCCGTTAAGAGATCGAAAAGAGGATATTCCTGCTCTCTGTGAACGTTTAATTCGAAAATTAAATCAGGACTATGGAAGGAATATAGAAGGTTTAACTTCACAAGCTATCAATCAGCTAATTCAGTATGATTGGCCTGGAAACGTCAGAGAACTTGAAAACGTTCTTGGAAGAGCGATTATCTTTATGGAACATCATGAAACGACAATTAGTGGGAAACATATTCCTATGCTTCACCTATCTCAGTATGAAAGAAAAGTTCAAGAAAATACAGCATTTGTTCATAATAATGAAGAAACACTAGCTGAAGCTGTTGAACGAGTAGAAGCAGATGTTATTAAACGATCTCTTGAGTTTCATCAATACAATCGAACCCAAACAGCAAAGGCTTTAGGGATTTCATTAAGAAGTCTTTATTACAAAATGGAAAAGTATAATCTTGCAAACAATAGCATGCAATAGAATTCATAGTTTGCAAAAAGGTGCATGATCGTTATATGATAAAGAAGGATGATGGAAGAAGTCTTTCTTTATCTTTTATACATAATCTATAGGGGTGTCTAAGTAAAAACACATCTTAGTCACTCTTGAACATTAAAATTGGACAAGACCTGCTTTTTTGGCATGCTTTTTGCTGATATTTAATTAAGAAACAATCAGTTGTTTAAGCTGATGTTCTTGGAAGGAAATGAATGTGTATGAAGTTTGAAAACCTACTAATGGAGGCTGCTAATATAAAAGGGAAAACTGTAGCAGTGGCATCAGCTCAAGATGAAGAGGTGATTGAGGCAGTAGCGGAGGCTATTCATCGTGACTTAGCTCATTTTATGTTATTTGGTCAAAGGGATGTTATTGAACTTCAATTAGATAAAAAAGGAATCAGTAAAGAAAAGGTTCAAATCATTCATTCCAGGTCTAATCAACAAGCAGCAGAGCTTGCTGTTAGAGCGGTTCATCAAAATGAGGCGTCAGTCCTCATGAAGGGTCATCTACCAACTTCTAGCCTGCTAAAAGCTGTTTTAAATAAGGAATATGGGTTAAGAACTGGAAGAGTTTTATCCCATGTTGGTGTATTTGAGATTCCTGGTTATTCAAAACCAATTATTGTTACAGATGCTGCAATGAACATTGAGCCTGATTTACAACAAAAGGAACAAATTGTTATAAATGCTGTCGATGTGGCCCGATCAATTGGAGTCTCTTTTCCAAAGGTTGCAGCAATTGCAGCTGTAGAGGTGATAAATCCATCTATGAAAGCCACTCTTGATGCAGCTGCACTTACAATGATGAACAAAAGAGGACAGATTCAGGATTGTATCATTGATGGTCCTTTAGCGCTTGACAATGCAATATCACTTCTAGCTGCAAAGCATAAAGGAATCAAAAGTGAAGTAGCCGGGGATGCTGATATTTTGTTTGTCCCAACCATAGAGGTAGGAAATGTTCTTTATAAATCTTTGATCCACTTTTCACATGCAAAGGTTGGAGCAGTAATTGCTGGAGCAAAGGCGCCAATTGTCCTAACAAGTCGATCGGACAGTTCAGAAAGTAAGCTATACTCGTTAGCTTTGGCTTTATGTTCTTCAGAAAAGTAAAACCCTTAGGAGGAAACACAACATGGAAATTTTCAAATATATGGAACAATATGATTATGAACAATTGGTATTTTGCCAAGATAAGCAATCTGGGTTAAAAGCAATTATCGCCATTCATGATACAACATTAGGACCTGCTCTAGGTGGAACCAGAATGTGGACATATGCTTCAGAGGAAGATGCGATAGAGGATGCACTTCGTCTTGCTCGCGGGATGACTTATAAAAATGCAGCCGCCGGATTAAACCTTGGAGGCGGAAAAACAGTCATCATTGGAGATCCTAGAAAGGATAAAAATGAGGAAATGTTTCGTGCATTTGGACGTTATATTCAGGGTTTGAATGGACGCTACATTACTGCTGAGGATGTTGGGACTACTGTTGCTGATATGGATTTAATTCACGAGGAAACAGATTATGTAACAGGGATTTCTCCTGCTTTTGGTTCTTCCGGTAATCCATCCCCTGTAACAGCATATGGAGTATATAGGGGCATGAAGGCTGCTACAAAAGAAGCATTCGGTACTGACTCGCTTGAAGGAAAAGTTGTGGCTGTACAAGGTGTAGGAAATGTTGCGTATAACCTTTGCAAACATCTTCATGAAGAAGGAGCAAAATTGATTGTAACAGATATTAATAAAGAAGCTGTTCAAAGAGCAGTAGCAGATTTTAATGCTATGGCTGTTGAGCCTAATGATATATACAGTGTTGAATGTGATATATATGCGCCTTGTGCATTAGGAGCAACTATTAATGATGTAACAATTCCTCAATTGAAAGCAAAGGTGATCGCCGGGGCAGCAAATAATCAATTAAAAGATACAAAACATGGTGACATTATTCATGAAATGGGCATAGTTTACGCACCTGATTATGTTATTAATGCAGGCGGTGTTATCAATGTTGCAGATGAATTATATGGCTATAATAGTGAAAGAGCGCTAAAAAAAGTAGAAACGATCTACAATAATATCTCCCGCGTCATTGAAATAGCAAAACGAGATGGAATCCCAACTTACCAAGCTGCTGATCGTTTAGCAGAAGAACGAATTGAGAGAATGAGAAACTCTCGTAGCCAATTTTTGCAAAATGGTCATCATATTTTAAGTCGTAAATCTTAATAATAGCAAGCTTATGAATTAGCCTCTACAACCAGTGTTTTCTTATAAAGTACATGTTCAAAGCAGTTTGTTGGGGTTAATTCTATATTTACATATAACTCGTTTATAGTACATATCAAAACAACGAACCAAATGATTGACTGAATATGGAGGTTTTGGACATTGCTGATCAACGAATACCGAATACTTGTTTTAAATCCAGGTTCAACCTCAACAAAAATTGGTGTGTTTGACAATGAACGATCCATTTTTGAGAAAACATTAAGGCATGATAATGAAAAGCTAAATACATTTCCTACGATCATTGATCAATATGAATTTCGAAAACAAACAATTTTAGAAACACTTGATGAAGAAGGAATTAATATCTCCAAACTAAATGCAGTTTGTGGTCGCGGTGGGCTGCTTCGTCCTATAGAAGGCGGAACGTATATTGTAAATGACGAGATGATTGAAGATTTAAGAAAAGGATATGCAGGTCAGCATGCTTCAAATTTAGGCGGAATTATTGCTTTTGAAATAGCAAGTGCTTTAAATATCCCGGCCTATATCGTTGACCCGGTTGTTGTAGATGAAATGCAGGAAATAGCAAAAATCTCCGGTGTTCCTTCTATACAAAGAAGAAGCATTTTTCACGCTCTAAATCAAAAAGCGGTTGCACGTAGAGTGGCAGCAGATTTTAATAAAAAATATGAAGAGCTAAACTTAATTATCACCCATATGGGTGGCGGAATCACCGTGGGGGCCCATAAAAATGGCCGTGTTATTGATGTGAATAACGGACTTCATGGTGATGGACCTTTTAGTCCGGAGAGAGCAGGGACTGTTCCGGCAGGAGATCTTGTATCGATGTGCTATTCGGGAGACTTTTATCGAGAAGAAATAATGAAAAAGCTTGTTGGGCAAGGTGGTTTAGTAGGTTATTTAGGCACAAACGATGCAACAAAGGTTGAAAAAATGATTGAAGCGGGAGATCAAAAAGCTGCATTAATATACTCAGCAATGGCTTATCAAATTGCGAAAGAAATTGGCTCTGCAAGTACCGTTTTAAAAGGCAAGGTCGATGCAATCGTGTTAACAGGAGGGTTAGCCTATGGGAAAACCTTTGTAAAAGAAATTTCATCCTATGTTGATTGGATTGCAGATGTATTAGTCTTTCCAGGTGAAAATGAACTACAGGCTTTAGCTGAAGGGGCACTTCGGGTATTGAGAAAAGAAGAGAAAGCCAAGCATTATCCTAATAAGAAAATGATGTCTAAGGTTTTTCAATAAGTAACCAAACGATGAGTGAGATTAAACCTGATAGCATCAATAAAATGTAGAAAATGTAAGAACAACGAATGAGGAATTTTGAGGATGATAGTATAGAAGGCCAAGACTTTCGCTATTAGCGAAAAGACAAGTTTATCTTTAAAATGCAATTGTTGCTTCTTATTAAGTGAAGGAGTGTGTAAAAGTGGCTACTGATTATGATTTGGTTATCCTTGGTGGAGGGACAGGTGGCTATGTTGCAGCAATTCGTGCTTCACAGCTTGGCCTTAAAACAGCAATTGTTGAGAAAGGTAAGCTTGGAGGGACCTGCCTTCATAAAGGCTGTATCCCAAGTAAAGCATTATTAAGAAGTGCTGAAGTGCTGGCCACGGTTAAGAAAGGCGAAGAGTTCGGTGTGGAAACAACCGATGTGAAACTAAATTTTTTAAATGTACAAAAAAGGAAACAAGCAATCGTCGACCAACTGCATCAAGGGGTTCAGCAGCTAATGAAAAAAGGAAAGATTGATATATATGAAGGGTTTGGGCGTATTCTGGGACCGTCTATTTTCTCTCCAATGCCAGGTACTATTTCGGTTGAGATGAACAATGGAGAGGAAAATGAGATGCTCATTCCTAAAAATGTAATGATTGCTACTGGTTCAAGACCGAGAAGTCTTGATGGACTTGACATTGATGGTGAGTACATTTTAAGTTCCGATGAAGCTCTTGAATTAACTAAACTACCGCAATCAATCATGATTGTTGGAGGCGGTGTTATTGGAATCGAATGGGCGTCCATGCTATCTGACTTCGGAGTTGACGTAACACTAATAGAATACGCGGATCGAATTCTTCCGACTGAAGATAAAGAAATATCAAAAGAAATGAATCGGTTGATGACGAAAAAAGGTGTGAAAATTTATACAAGTACAAAAGTATTACCGGAAACACTTAACAAGGAAAATGGTGTAACCATTCAAGCTGAATCAAAAGGTGAAGAAAAGGAATTTTCAGCCGAGAAAATGCTAGTATCTGTAGGACGAAAACCAAACGTTGAGGGAATTGGGCTTGAAAATACGGAAATTCAAATCGAAGAAGGTTATATAAATACCAATAAGTTTTATCAAACAAAGGAATCTCACATCTATGCAATAGGAGATGTTATTGGTGGATTACAGTTAGCGCATGTAGCCTCACATGAAGGAATAATTGCTGTAGAGCATATGGCTGGAAAAAATCCGCTTCCAATGGATCATGCATTAATATCTAAATGTATATACAGCTCCCCTGAAGTAGCAAGTGTAGGATATACAGAAGATGAAGCAAAAGAAAAAGGCTATAATGTGAAGCTTGGGAAATTTCCCTTCAAAGCGATTGGGAAAGCTCTTGTTTATGGTGAAAGTGATGGATTTGTCAAACTTGTCGTTGATAAGGAAACAGATGATATTCTAGGGGTCCATATGATTGGACCGCATGTAACAGACATGATATCTGAAGCAGGTCTTGCAATGGTTCTTGATGCAACTCCATGGGAGGTTTCACACACAATTCACCCGCACCCTACTTTATCTGAAGTGATGGGTGAGGCAGCTCTTGCTGTTGATGGAAAAGCCATCCACTTTTAAGGATAAAATAGAGCGTAAGGAATATCTTTTTCAAATGTC
Organism: Metabacillus sp. RB-C-LZQ-3-1; assembly: GCF_058315175.1. Lineage (NCBI taxonomy): Bacteria > Bacillati > Bacillota > Bacilli > Caryophanales > Bacillaceae > Metabacillus > Metabacillus sp. RB-C-LZQ-3-1. The sequence continues at coordinate 298,076 of NZ_JBZFLI010000004.1, forward strand.
GAACTTATGCTTTTAAAATTTGTGTAATTAGTATTTAGTTTTTAACTTTGTTTTAGTGTCTAGCTCCAGCGCCATCGACTAGTGAACTTTACACTCCTCCTTACGATACGTCAACATCGAATCACTCGCGCTATTCATGTTTCCTTTGCCGCCTTTAATGGTAATAAGTTGACTACTCGTAGGGAGATCGGATAAGTCTCGCTTTATCTCATATACGGAGTGCTCCAGTTCTTACGTCGCTAAAACGGCCGCTTACGCTTTTAAATTAGGAGGTATACAAATGACTGAAAATCGTCATCAAATGTTAAACCTTACAGATGAAGATGTATTAAAAATGTATGAAACGATGCTGATGGCAAGAAAGATTGACGAACGGATGTGGCTTTTAAATCGTGCTGGAAAAATTCCATTTGTTATTTCTTGTCAAGGTCAAGAGGCAGCTCAGGTTGGAGCGGCTTTTGCACTAGATCGTAGGGAGGATTACGTTCTTCCTTATTATAGAGACATGGGAGTTGTATTAACATTTGGTATGACTGCTAAAGATTTAATGCTATCAGCTTTTGCAAAAGCGGAGGATCCAAATTCAGGCGGAAGACAAATGCCAGGACATTTTGGACAAAAGAAAAATAGAATTGTTACTGGTTCTTCGCCAGTTACGACACAGGTTCCGCATGCTGTCGGTATTGCCCTTGCAGGAAGGATGCAAAAAAAGAATATCGTTACGTTTGTTACGTTTGGGGAAGGATCCTCAAACCAGGGAGATTTCCATGAAGGAGTCAATTTTGCTGCGGTGCATAAACTGCCTGTTATTTTTATGTGTGAAAACAACCGGTATGCCATTTCTGTTCCTTATGACAAGCAGGTTGCCTGTGAGAAAATATCAGACAGAGCTGTTGGATACGGAATGCCAGGTGAAACTGTTGATGGGAATGATCCACTAGCAGTATATCGAGCAGTAAAAGAAGCAGCGGATCGGGGAAGACGTGGAGAGGGTCCTACATTGGTAGAGACGATATCCTATCGACTAACACCACATTCAAGTGATGATGATGATAGAAGTTACCGAGAACAAGAAGAAGTAGCAGAAGCAAAGAAAAATGATCCAATATTAACATTTGCCAACTATTTAAAATCACTTGGAATTTTAACAGATGAAAAAGAAAAAGACATTACCGAAAACATTATGAAGGTTGTAAATGAAGCAACCGAATATGCAGAAGCGGCTCCTTATGCGGATCCAAAGCACGCTTTAAAATATGTTTACGCAGAGTAGGGGGAGATAATATGGCTGTTATATCGTATATTGATGCCATTACGATGGCGATGCGTGAAGAAATGGAGCACGACGAAAAAGTTTTTGTATTAGGAGAAGATGTAGGTCGTAAAGGTGGCGTATTTAAAGCAACGGCAGGGCTATATGATCAATTTGGTGAAGAACGTGTGATTGATACACCTCTTGCAGAATCAGCCATTGCTGGTGTTGGAATTGGTGCGGCAATGTATGGAATGAGACCGATCGCAGAAATGCAGTTTGCCGATTTTATTATGCCTGCTGTAAACCAAATTATTTCTGAAGCTGCAAAAATCCGGTACCGATCTAACAATGATTGGAGCTGTCCTATAACGATTCGAGCACCTTTTGGTGGTGGTGTTCATGGAGCATTATATCATTCTCAATCCGTAGAAGCGGTATTCGCGAATCAACCTGGATTAAAGATTGTCATTCCCTCAACACCATATGATGCAAAAGGGCTGCTAAAAGCTGCTATCCGTGACGATGATCCAGTTCTTTTCTTTGAGCATAAACGCGCATATCGTTTGATAAAAGGTGAAGTACCGACAGATGATTATGTGTTACCAATCGGAAAAGCAGATGTGAAGCGTGAAGGAGATGACGTAACAGTTATAACATATGGGTTATGTGTCCATTTTGCTCTTCAAGCTGCTGAGCGATTGGCTAATGATGGAATTTCTGTTCATGTAGTAGATTTACGTACAGTTTACCCATTGGACAAAGAAACAATCATTGAAGCAGCTTCCAAAACAGGTAAAGTATTACTTATAACCGAGGATAATAAAGAAGGAAGTATTATTGGTGAGGTATCTGCCATTATAGCTGAAAACTGCCTATTTGATTTAGATGCCCCAATTATGAGATTAGCTGGTCCAGATGTACCAGCGATGCCTTATGCCCCAACGATGGAAAAATTCTTTATGTTAAATCCCGATAAAGTTGAGGATGCCATACGAAAATTGGCTAAATTTTAATAAAGACTATCATAAAAGGGCTTATAACCGAGGAGGTTTGATTATGGCCATAGAACTAATAAAAATGCCCCAGTTAGGTGAAAGTGTAACAGAAGGTACGATAAGTAAGTGGCTTGTTTCTGTAGGTGATAAGGTAGAGAAGTATGAGCCGCTTGCAGAGGTTATGACAGATAAAGTCAATGCAGAGGTTCCTTCTTCTTTTAGCGGAGTAATAAAGGAGCTTATAGCGGAAGAAGGAGACACTTTAGCTGTAGGAGAAGTTATTTGTCAAATTGAAGTTGCGGGTGATAAAACATCAGATACAAAAGACACGTCATTAAAGCAGAATGAAAATGATGTACAAAGTGAATCACCAAAAAGTGATCAAAACAAAAAACGTTATTCCCCAGCTGTCCTTAGAATTGCACAAGAACATGATATAAATTTAGAGATGGTCAATGGTACTGGTGCAGGAGGACGTATCACCAGAAAAGATGTATTGAAAATTGTTGAAACAGGCTCTATCCCTACTCAAGCGGCGAAAAAGAACGAAAAAGAAGAGTTACCTGCAAAAACAGAAGATCAAAAAATACCAGCTTTCGTTAAAACACAAACAGGTGATATTGAAATACCTGTATCAGGTGTAAGAAAAGCTATTGCTAATAATATGGCGAGAAGTAAGCAAGAGGTTCCTCATGCCTGGATGATGATGGAGGTAGATGTGACAGAGCTTGTTGAGTTTCGGAACTCTGTAAAAGATGATTTCAAGAAAAAAGAGGGATTTAATCTAACTTTTTTTGCCTTTTTTGTAAAAGCTGTTGCACAAGCATTAAAGGAATTTCCGCAAATTAATTCCATGTGGGCAGGAGATAAAATTATACAAAAGAAGGATATTAATATTTCAATTGCGGTAGCAACGGAGGATTCCTTATATGTTCCTGTCATAAAAAATGCAGATGAAAAGACAATTAAAGGAATTGCAAGAGAAATAACTGATCTGGCATACAAGGTGCGGAATGGAAAGCTAACCTCTGAGGATATGCAGGGTGGAACATTTACAGTGAATAACACTGGCTCGTTCGGATCCGTGCAATCAATGGGAATCATCAATTATCCTCAAGCAGGTATTGTCCAGGTTGAATCCATTGTGAAACGTCCTGTTATTATTAATGGAATGATTGCTGTAAGAGATATGGTGAATTTATGTATGTCTTTAGATCATAGAGTACTTGATGGATTAATATGTGGTCGTTTCCTTTCTAGAGTTAAAGAGATTCTTGAAAATACATCAAAAGAAACAACATCAATTTATTAAGTGGCAAAAAAAGTAATCGAAACTTCGATTGCTTTTTTGTTATTCTCTAAAAAGGAAAAGAAGAAGTTCATTGCTGTGATGAAAAAATTATAATAGAATAAAATTAGTGAATGTAAGCGCATACTTTACAGATCTTGTAAAAAGGGCTTTTCTGGTGCATAAAATAAGTAAAGGCCATGTTACAAAGGGGGTGGGCCTCCAATTTTCGGAGGCACAATATGGGAGATGAACAGGTTTCAACTGAAAAAAGGGAGAAACAAATTGTATGGAAAACAGAGGCGGAAAGGCAATTAAGAGGAAAACCTTTAGAAACTTTAATAAAAATGTCATATGAAGGATTGGCTATCAAGCCATTATATGATGAAACAGACTTAGAACATGATGATACCTGTAGACGATATGGAAACGGTCATGAGTGGAAAATCAGTCAAATGATAAAGGGTAAGGATCCAAAAAATCTCAACAAAAAAATAAAATATGCAAAAGCAAGAGGGCAGAACTCTTTCTACCTTACTGACATTAATTATATAGACCATGATAAAGCTGTATTGGATGCTTTTTCTTCAATAAATTGGGAAAAAGATTCTATTTTTATTGATGTAGGTGACAATATTGCCTTTTCACCATTCTTTTTTCATCATCAAAAAATACATCAGAATTTTAAACATATTGCTGGGACTATTGGCTTTGATCCTTATGAGGAACTTTTGTTGGAAGGGGAAAGTAAGGTTTCTCTAGAAACGAAAATCGATTTTTTGGCTGATACGGCGAAATGGTCTATCGCCAATGAAGGATCGATTCGTTGTCTTCTGATTAAAGGAAATATATATAGTGATGCGGGTGCGAATGCCCTTCAAGAGTTAGTTTTTACTTTTTCACATGCTCTCGATCTCATAAATCAGCTTATAAATAGGGGAATGTCAATTGATCAAATTGCGAATTCATTAACGATTTCAATCGGTGTTGGATCAAATTTCTTTATGGAAATTGCTAAGTTACGAGCGGCAAGAGATATATGGGCTTCTCTTATCAGTGCTTTAGGTGGAAATGATCAAGAACATAAAGTGAATTTACATGCTATTACATCAACATATAACAAAACCGCCTATGATGTTCATGTGAATTTACTTCGTACAACAACAGAGGGCTTTTCTGCTGTTATTTCTGGAGTAGATGAAGTAACAATTTTACCTTTTGATTGTATTTTTAGTGAATCTAGTAATCTTGCTGAAAGAATTGCTAGAAATACTCATTTTATTTTAAAAGAAGAAGGTCTAGTATCGAAGGTTATTGATCCTTCAGCAGGCTCTTATTATGTTGAAACATTAACAAAACAGCTTGGTACCACAGCATGGGAGAAGATAAAGCAATACGACCAAGAAGGAGGTTTTTTAACCAAACTAAAACAAGGCAATATTCAACATGAGATCGAGGTTATGCAGGGAAAAAGAAAGGCGGACATTAATAAAAGTAAGAAGTTAGTAATTGGAACAAATGCTTTTGCTATTTCAAATGAAAAAGTCACAGCAAAAAAAGCTAAGGAAAAAGTAGAAACGACCAAGAAATTAACAGTTAGTGTTCCTTCATTCAAAGAAGCAATAAACTATATTGAAAAAGAAAAAAGAGTTCCAACATTAATAAGCGAGTATCAAAAAGAACAAATAAAAATAATTCCTATTAAACGTCAAAGAATAGTTGAGCACTTTGAAGAACTTCGATATCAAGCTGAAAGAGTAAAAAGCAAAGGCCGCACCTTAAAAGTTGGTGTTATTACGTTTGGAAAGTTAAAAGATTATAAACCAAGCCTTGATTATATTAGTGGGATGTTAGCGGCAGGAGGAATTGAGGTAGAACAAACTTCTTTCAAGAAATTAAACACTTTATCAAATGTAAAAGTGGTGATTCTTTGTGGGAAAACAGAAGACCTTAAAGATTTAGACCCTATTTATATTCAACAATTAAAGTCAGATGCTCCATCCCGACACATCTATATATTAGGGGATCAAAAAGGAATAATTGATGAACTTCAATTAGCTGGCCAAATTTCAATGGATGAAGATGTGTATCAATTTTTACTAAACATGCACAATATTTTGGGGGTAGAAAGAGCATGAAAAGACGTAAAATATCTGATTCACCATTCGTTCGATCACAACATCTACAAAAAACGGCCATCACAACTCATGTAACAAATGAACAAATCGATATAAAGAGTCATTATGATCAGGATGATTTAGCTTCTTTTCAACATCTTGGGTCTTATCCTGGAATAGAACCGTATGTGAGAGGCCCTTATGCAACAATGTATGTAAATCGACCATGGACTATAAGACAGTATGCTGGTTTTTCAACAGCCGAAGAAAGCAATGCTTTTTACCGAAGAAATTTAGAAATGGGACAAAAGGGTTTATCCGTTGCATTTGATTTGGCAACACATAGGGGATATGATTCTGACCATCCTCGCGTAGTTGGAGATGTTGGAAAGGCTGGAGTAGCGATAGACTCGATCCTGGATATGAAACGATTATTTGATGGAATACCTTTAGATGAAATGTCTGTTTCCATGACGATGAATGGTGCAGTGCTTCCGATTATGGCTTTTTATATTGTGACAGCAGAAGAACAAGGTGTACCAAAAGAAAAGCTTTCAGGTACAATACAAAATGATATTTTGAAAGAATATATGGTTCGCAACACGTATATTTATCCTCCGGATATGTCTATGAAAATTATAGGGGATATTTTTCAATACACAGCGAAACATATGCCGAAATTTAATAGTATTAGTATTTCAGGCTACCATATGCAAGAAGCGGGAGCACCTGCAGACCTTGAGCTTGCCTATACGCTTGCAGACGGTCTTGAATATATACGTACTGGATTAAAAGCTGGTCTTGACATTGACCTGTTTGCACCACGTTTGTCATTCTTCTGGGCTATTGGAATGAATTATTTTATGGAAGTAGCAAAGATGAGGGCTGCTCGTTACCTGTGGACATCAATTGTGAAACAATTTCATCCGAAAAATCCTAAATCAACTGCATTACGAACACATTCTCAAACATCAGGGTGGAGCTTAACAGAGCAGGATCCTTATAATAATGTAGTTCGGACATGTATTGAAGCACATGCAGCAGCAATGGGACATACTCAGTCTTTACATACAAATGCTCTAGATGAAGCGATTGCTCTACCGACTGATTTTTCGGCAAGGATTGCTCGAAATACCCAGCTTTACCTTCAACATGAAACTGGAATTTGTGATGTTATTGATCCTTGGGGAGGCTCATATTATGTTGAATCTCTCACTAATTCTTTAATTGAGAGGGCTAAGCTCCATATGGATGAAATAGAGGAGTTAGGCGGGATGACGAAAGCAATTGAAATAGGTCTGCCAAAAATGAAAATTGAGGAAGCGGCGGCTCGTAGACAAGCAAAAATTGATTCTGGCCAGGAGGCAATTATTGGTGTAAATAAATTTAAGTTAGAACAGGAAGAATCAATTGAGATATTATCAATTGATAATCAAGAAGTAAGAAATAAGCAAATTGAAGGAATAAAACAGTTAAAAGCAAATCGGGATGATGAAAAAGTTACACAAGCACTGAATGCTTTAACAAAATCTGCTGCCGATGGAACGGGGAATTTATTAGAACTAGCTGTTGAAGCAGCGAGACACAGGGCGACATTAGGAGAAATTTCTTTCGCAATTGAGAAAGTTTCAAAGCGTCATCAAGCCATGATCAGATCAATTAGTGGAGTGTACAGTTCTGAGTTTTCTAATGAAGAAGAAATAAAGAAAGTAAGAGATTTGACAGATCAATTCTATGAGCTTGAAGGTAGGAGACCAAGAATATTAATTGCAAAAATGGGTCAAGACGGTCATGACAGAGGAGCTAAGGTAATTGCAACAGCGTTTGCTGATTTAGGCTTTGATGTTGATATTGGTCCACTATTTCAAACACCTGCTGAAACAGCAGCACAAGCTGTGGAAAATGATGTTCATGTCATTGGGATGAGCTCATTAGCGGCAGGGCATAAGACATTATTGCCACAACTAGTTGATGAATTAAAAAAGCTAAACAGGGAAGATATAGTAGTCATTATTGGTGGAGTTATCCCATATCAAGATTATGAAGAATTAAAGGAAAAAGGGGCTGCTGAAATTTTTGGACCCGGAACCGTGATTCCTGTTGCAGCAACAAAGGTGATAAACAAAATTTTTGAAAGACTTGGTTATGAGGAAGTAGACGAATGAAAAGGCTCGTAAAGAAAAACCCTGACATTTCTGTTGAACAGTTTATTAGAGGAATCGAAAATGGGGATCGAGTTATATTAGCACAAGCCATTACATTGGTGGAAAGCAATGCAAAGCAACATTTTGAAAAAGCACAAAAAATAATTGAAGCTTTGCTTCACAAAAAAAACTCTACTATTCGAATTGGAATAACAGGGGTACCAGGTGCAGGTAAAAGTACATTTATTGACTCGTTTGGAACATACCTTTGTGAATTAGGATACCGTGTGGCTGTTCTTGCCATCGACCCGACAAGTCAAGTTTCTAAAGGAAGTATTATGGGAGATAAAACGAGAATGGAGAGATTATCAAAACATCCAAATGCTTATATCAGACCCTCCCCCTCTGGAGGAAATCTAGGCGGGGTAAGTAGGAAAACAAGGGAATCAATCATTTTATGTGAAGCAGCAGGGTATAATATTATTCTCGTAGAAACGATGGGTGTCGGCCAAGGTGAATTTGTTGTTCGGGAAATGGTTGATTTTTTTCTTCTCCTTGTATTAACTGGAGCTGGTGATGAATTACAAACGATGAAAAAAGGAATTATGGAGCTACCTGATTTAGTTGTTGTGAACAAAGCAGATGGAGAAAATATAACTAGAGCAAATAAAGCAAAAAGTGAATACAATTCTATTCTTCACTTTTTAACTTCATATACAAAAGACTGGGAGACAAGGGCTGTTACTGCATCTGCATTAGCGGAAAAAGGGATTGCAGAAGTATGGGAGATCATGAAAGACTTCGAAAATCAAACGAAAAAAAGCAATCTTTTTTATCAAAGACGAAGCGAGCAGCAACTGAATTGGCTTCATGATCTATTAAAACAAGAATTATATCGCAACTTTTATGATCACCCAATGATTAAAGAAAAACTTATTTTAGCTGAAAAAACAGTGAAATCCGGAACAAAACATGTAAGTTCGGCAGCTTTGGAACTAGTAAATTTATTTATGGAAAATAAACTTTAAGCGATCTATTTGCTCATTTTATAAAAAGCTTGGTAGAATATTAATATTGATTGTAAAGGAGAGGTTTTCTTTGAACATGGATTTTAATTTATTTATGAATGATATTGTGCAACAAGCGCGTAAAGAAATTGTTGCGGCAGGGTACACTGAGCTAACGACACCAGAAGAAGTAGATGAGGTGCTGAATAAAAAAGGGACAACACTTGTAATGGTAAACAGTGTATGTGGTTGTGCAGGAGGAATTGCAAGACCTGCAGCAGCACATGCTGTTCATTATGATAAGCGTCCAGATCAACTCGTTACTGTATTTGCTGGTCAGGATAAGGAAGCAACTGCCAAAGCTCGTGAAATGTTCACAGGCTACCCGCCTTCATCACCTTCATTTGCTTTATTGAAAGATGGAAAGCTTCTTACGATGGTTGAACGTCATGAGATAGAAGGTCATGATCCAATGTCAGTTGTATCAAAGCTGCAAGCGGCATTTGATGAATATTGTGAAGAAGTGTAAAACCGGAAAACGTATAGGGAGGGACAGGTTAATACACACCTGTCTCTTTATTTTTGGATAATTTATACAATGATATCAAAGGTTTATTCACTTTTTTGGGAAAACTTTAATTGTCAAAAGATTTTAATAAATACATTTTTATAAATAGTGATTGCATAAATATTAACCTGTGATAAAATACAAATTATCGAATAAATATTAGATAGATTATCACAGGTATGTAGATAATACTAAAAAGATAAGAAGCTATAGGAGGAAACTAAAATGAAGAAACTTTCGTTATTCATTATAAGTTTATTAGTTGTGGGATTATTAGCAGCTTGTGGAGCAGGTGAGCAAGAGGGAAATGAGTCCTCAACTGGTGCAGAAGGAGAGAATAAAAAGGTATTAAAGATGGCGACATCAGCAGATTACCCTCCTTTTGAATATATTGATACAGCAAAAGGCAGTGACATCATTGGTTTTGATATCGATTTAGTAAATGCTTTAGCTGAAAAAACGGGATATGAAGTTGAAATTCAGGATATGGATTTTAATAGCTTAATTCCAGCTTTACAGGCAAAGCAAATTGATATCGTTCTTTCTGGTATGACACCAACACCAGAGCGTGCTGAAAACGTAGATTTCTCTGATATTTACTATAGTGCAAATCATATGATTGTTTCACTTAAAGACAAAGAAATTAAAAGTGTTGAAGAATTAGATGGTAAAACAATTGGTGTGCAATTAGGATCAATTCAAGAAGAGAAAGCAGCTGAAATTTCAGAAGAAGTGAATCTTAAAATTGAAAACCGTAATAAAATCTCTGAATTAGTTCAGGAAATGAAATCAGGTCGTATAGATGCAGCTATTATTGAAGATAAAGTTGCTGAAGGTTATTTTGCAAAAGATGATCAATTAACAGGTTTCACTCTTGAATCAACCGAAGAAGCCGGTTCAGCAATTGCCTTCCAAAAAGGAAGCGAATATACTCAAGAGTTCAATGAAGCATTAAAAGAAATGAAAGAAAGCGGCGAACTTGATGAGTTAATTGTTAAATGGTTCGGTGGGAAAGAATAACTTAGATTGGAATTGATAGAAAGAGGCTAACTCAGAAGGGATTCCCTTTGGTTTTGAGTCAGCCCTTTTTTATCGTTTTGGAAGAACTATAAAATTTGTTGAACTGTGGATAAATGCACACTATCTAGCTTCGAAGCAGAGGATGTGCAAGTGAGTCGTGGAGATTGACGTCGTGGTATTTAGACTGCCAGCGTCTAGTCCCCCTCGAGATCATAAGCCACAAATAAATAGAAGACAAAGAAACGTCTTCTATTCATTTGTGACTTATTTGCCTGAGGCTGACCGAGGCACTTGCGTTTTTGTTCTGGTTGCAAATCTTCATAAGAAAGTTATAAAAGATTGGACAAAGAAAGGAGATAGAGAAGGAATGGATTTTTTAAACTTTTCTTCAATCGTTCCATCGCTCCCCTTTATATTAGAGGGAATCTGGGTAACCTTAAAGATTGTTGTCTTATCTTTGCTACTCGGATTTGTGTGGGGAATTATTCTTGCATTATTTAAAATAAGTCGAATTAAACCGTTAATGTGGGTCGCAGATGCATATACATCGATTTTTAGAGGAACTCCTCTTGTTTTACAATTATTAATTATTTATTTTGGTTTGCCACAAATCCTTGGTTTTCCGATTGATCCATATCCTGCTGCGGTAGCAGCCTTTACATTGAATTCAGGGGCATATATCTCAGAGATCATTCGTGCAGGAATTAATGCAATCGATAAAGGACAACAAGAAGCGTCTATGGCGTTAGGTGTTCCATATTCAAAAATGATGAAGGATATCATTTTACCTCAAGCATTTAAGAACATATTACCTGCATTAATGAATGAATTTATTACATTAACAAAAGAATCTGCTATTGTAACTGTAATTGGAGTACAAGATATTATGAGAAGAGCCTACCAAGTAGGAGCAGATTCTTATAACTATTTCGCCCCATTGCTTTTTGCAGGATTAATTTATTATCTATTAGTCATGTTCTTAACACTTCTTGGTAAGGGAATAGAGGGGAGAATGAGACGCAGTGATTAAAGTAGACAATTTGCACAAAACTTATGGAAATTTAAAAGTCTTAAAAGGAATATCAACTTCGATTGCTTCAGGTGAAGTAATTGCGATTATAGGTCCTTCTGGTTCAGGGAAATCAACTTTTCTCCGTTGCTTAAATCTATTAGAAAAACCGACAGAAGGTAAAATATATATTAATGATGTCGATATTACTAATCCTAAAACAGATATTGCAAAAGTAAGACAAAATGTAGGAATGGTGTTTCAGCACTTTCACCTTTTCCCTCACAAATCTGTTTTGGATAATATTACGTATGCCCCAATAACTGTTAAGGGTCTCTCTAAACAAGAAGCTGAGAAGAATGGGAAAGAACTATTACAAAAAGTAGGTCTTCTAGAAAAGGCATCTGAATATCCTAATCGATTATCCGGTGGACAAAAGCAAAGGGTGGCCATTGCGAGGGCCCTTGCAATGAATCCGGATGTGATGTTATTTGATGAACCAACATCTGCACTCGATCCAGAAATGGTAAAAGAGGTGCTTGAGGTTATGAAAGACCTGGCACAAACAGGGATGACAATGGCAATCGTCACACATGAGATGGGATTTGCAAAAGAAGTTGCTGATCGGGTTCTTTTCTTGGATGGAGGATTATTAGTAGAGGATGCACCACCAAGCGAATTTTTTACGGCTCCAAAGACAAAACGTGCACAAGAGTTCTTAGAGAAGATGCTCTAAAAACATTAGTCTTAGAAAAAAGATGATCATGTTGATCATCTTTTTTCGTTTTTTCCTGTTAAATAGTGTAAACTATTCAACAGAATTATCTAGTAAGGAGTACTTTATGTTTAAAATTGGTTATCGAACAGCAAAAACAGCTCTTGGTACAACAATTGCTATTATATTGGCACAATTTCTTGACTTGGAGTTTTATACATCTGCAGGAATAATTACGATTCTATGTATAAAAATCACAAAAAAGAAGTCACTTAGAAGCTCATGGGAGCGATTCCTAGCATGTTCTGTCGCAATGGTCTTTTCTTTGGTTTTCTTCGAGGGGATCGCCTATCATCCGCTGGTAATTGGTTTATTATTATTACTTTTTATTCCTACAACAGTTGCATTAAAAGCGTCAGAAGGGATCGTAACCAGTACGGTTGTTATCTTTCATCTTTATAGTACTAATCAAATAAACCTCCAAGTAATTGGAAATGAATTATTACTAGTGACAATCGGAATTGGTGTTGCACTAGTGATGAACTTATATATGCCAAGTGTAGAAAAGAAATTGAAAAATTATCAAATTCAGATAGAAGAGAATTTAGCAACTATCTTTAGAGAAATTGAACTTTATCTAGTAGAAAAAGATAGAAAATGGGATGGGAAAGAAATTACCCAAACAGCACAGCTTATTAATGAAGCGAAAACAGTAGCATTTCGTGATGTTGAAAACCATTTTTTGCGCCATGAGAATTCATATTATCATTATTTTAAAATGAGAGAAAAACAATTTGAAATTATTGAACGAGTCATTCCGAGTATTACCTCTATTCATATAGCTGTTGAACAAAGTAAGATGATTGCTCACTTTCTTCATGAGCTGAGAATGAATATTCATCCTGGTAATACAGCTCATAAGTTTTTAGTACAGCTTCTAGACATGAAAAAGTCCTTTGAAGAAATGGATTTACCAAAAACAAGAGAGGAATTTGAGGCGAGGGCTGCTTTGTATCATTTTGTGAAAGAAATGGAGCATTATCTCATCATTAAAAGTCAGTTTAAAGGAATGGAACCTTAATTTATAGATCATATTAAGGGAAAAAGGATGCTGATTTTATGAGGCTGTTGCTTCTTTTTCTTTTTATTGTTCAATCCCCAATCTGGCCGCTTGGAGAAAATCCTTTGCCGGGTGATCCATATTTAATTATTAATAAACAGACAAATGAGCTTGCATTTGTTTATGATAATGAAGTAAAAGAGACTCACCAAGTTGCAACAGGTATGACGGAAGAGCTGACTCCTGAAGGGGAATTTACTGTCATTGTTAAAGCGATCAATCCTTATTATCGCAAAAAGAATATTCCCGGAGGTGATAAGAATAATCCACTTGGAACAAGGTGGATTGGCTTTGATGCTGAAGGAACAGATGGACGGACATATGGAATACATGGAACAAATAACAACAATTCAATTGGTTCCTACGTGACACAAGGCTGCGTTCGATTGCAAAACAAGGAAGTCGAAGTCCTTTACGATAAAATCCCTTTAGGAACAAAGGTTTTAATTATAGATTCAAATCAATCTTTTCAACAATTAGCAATTAAACATGGAGCGATAAAAAAAGAGTCTGAAACGCAATAAAAAATTGCGGTCAGGCTCTTTTTGTACTATCAGCAAAAGGATAAGAAAAACTAAAAAGTCCGTCTTTAACTTTGAAATAAGTTAAGTTTTTCCTTTACCTGTTTTTTAATAAATTAATCCGGCTTAAATGTTAAAACCAAACAGATACTCCAGCTAGTAAAGTCGTAATTAGCATAACACCAATCATTAAATAAACAACAACTTTTTGTGTTTTACGAGACATATTTCTTCACTCCTTGTAAGTATTATTCTAACGTGAAAGAATCAAATGGACAACCGTTAAAATGTGAAAGAAATTCGTCAAAAATAGAGGAATTTCTTTTATACAAAGAGAAGATTATTATATCTTGATAACGTTTACAAATGAGGTGGAGTTTACATATGGTAAAAAAAATCGATCATATTGGAATCGCTGTTCATTCAATTGAAGATGCTTTGCTGTTTTATAAGGATATTTTGCAGCTAACATATTTAGGGACCGAAGAGGTAAATTCACAGCAGGTTAGAGTTGCATTTTTATCAGCTGGAGAAACAAAGATTGAATTACTGGAACCGATGACATCGAATAGCCCAATTGCGAAATTTTTACAAAAAAAAGGAGAAGGCATTCATCATGTGGCGTTTGGGGTGCATGATCTATCGGCTCGACTAGTAGAATTAAAGACGAAGGGAATTCCGCTTATTGATGAAGTTCCTCGAGACGGAGCTGCAAATTCTCAAATTGCTTTTATCCATCCAAAAGCTGCAAACAAAGTTTTGGTTGAATTATGTGAAAAAAATAATGGGGGTGATCTAAATGACTCATGATATCTATGACAAGATAAATGAATTATACGAAAAAAGGCGTGAAGTGGAACTTGGTGGAGGAGATACTAAGATAGAAAAACAACATGAAAAGGGAAAACTGACTGCGAGAGAAAGAATTGATTTACTGCTTGATGAAGGATCTTTTGTGGAAATTAACCCCTTTACCGAGCATAGATGTAGTGATTTTGGTCTTTCCTCTAAAAAAGGTCCCGGTGATGGAGTTGTTACAGGATATGGTAAAGTAAATGGAAGGCCAATTTATTTATTTTCTCAGGATTTCACTGTCTTTGGTGGAGCACTTGGTGAAATGCATGCGAAAAAGATAGCAGCTGTTATGGATCTTGCTGCAAAAAATGGGACACCTTTTATTGGTCTTAACGACTCAGGCGGTGCGAGAATCCAAGAAGGTGTGGTATCATTAGATGGTTACGGACAAATTTTTTACCGAAATACGATTTACTCAGGTGTCATTCCGCAAATTTCTGTCATTCTTGGACCTTGTGCTGGTGGGGCGGTCTACTCACCGGCAATTACAGACTTTGTCTTTATGGTTGAAAATACAAGTCAGATGTTTATCACAGGACCAAAAGTGATTGAAACTGTAACAGGTGAAAAAATAAGCTCCGAGGATTTAGGGGGAGCTATTGTACATAATACGATAAGTGGTAATGCTCATTTTTCTGGAGAAACTGAACAAGATGTATTACGACAGGTGCGAACATTATTAAGTTATTTACCACAGAATAATGAGCAAAAACCACCTGATTCTCCATACGAGGGTAAATCAGATTATCGGCCTGATTTAACAGATGTTATTCCATTTGACTCTATTCGCCCATATGATGTTCGAATTGTTGTCGAGCAGGTTGTTGATGCAGGGTCTTTTTTTGAGATACAAAAAAACTTTGCCAAAAACATTGTCATAGGGTTAGCGCGAATCAAAGGAGAAGTGGTTGGGCTTGTTTGTAATCAGCCAAAATATATGGCGGGTGGATTAGATATCGATTCATCTGATAAAGCAGCAAGGTTTATTCGTTTTTGTGATTCGTTTCAAATCCCTCTCATTACATTTGAAGATGTAACAGGTTTTTTCCCTGGTGTTAAACAGGAACATGGGGGTATTATCCGGCATGGTGCAAAAATTTTATATGCATACTCTGAAGCAACAGTTCCGAAATTAACGGTTATCCTTAGAAAAGCCTATGGTGGAGCCTATGTGGCATTAAATAGTAAATCGATAGGAGCTGATCTTGTCTTTGCTTGGCCAAATGCAGAAATAGCCGTAATGGGTCCACAAGGAGCAGCTAACATTATTTTTGCAAAAGAAATTGAGGAAAGTTCTAATCCTGAACAAACCAGAACAGAAAAAATTGAAGAATATCGGCAAAAGTTTGCAAATCCTTACGTTGCAGCAAGCCAAGGTATGGTTGATGATGTGATTGATCCTCGAGAAACTCGGATAAAGCTTATTCAAGCACTTGACATGTTAAAAACAAAAAAAGAAAGTAGACCGGCAAAAAAACATGGGAATATTCCCCTTTAATTAAATAGGAGGTAGTCACGTATGATTAATAAACAACGCTTACTTGACGAATTTTTAGAGCTTGTTCAAATTGACTCAGAAACAAAATTTGAAGCTGAAATTGCGAAAGTATTAAAGAAAAAGTTTTCAGATCTAGGCTTAGAAGTGATAGAAGACGACTCTATGAAAGCCACAGGTCATGGAGCTGGAAACTTAATCTGTACACTTGAGGCTACAGAGGAAAATATTGATACAATTTATTTTACATCTCATATGGACACAGTTGTTCCTGGAAAAGGCATTAAGCCAAGTATTAAAGAAGGGTATGTCGTTACAGATGGAACAACCATTCTAGGAGCAGATGATAAGGCCGGTTTAACTGCAATGCTTGAGGCGATTAAGACGCTAAAAGAGCAAGAGATTCCGCATGGAAAAATTGAATTTGTCATCACAGCTGGTGAAGAGTCAGGTCTTGTAGGTGCAAAAGCTTTAGACCCTAAATTAATGACTGCAAAATACGGTTATGCGCTTGATAGTGATGGGAAAGTTGGAACAATTATTGTTGCTGCCCCTACTCAAGCAAAGGTAAAAGCGACGATCTATGGAAAAACTGCACATGCTGGTGTAGCACCAGAAAAAGGTGTATCAGCTATTACAATTGCAGCGAAAGCTATTGCGAAAATGCCTTTAGGTAGAATTGATCATGAAACAACAGCTAACATTGGGCGTTTTGAGGGTGGAACTCAAACAAATATTGTCTGTGATCTCGTACATATTCTTGCTGAAGCAAGGTCTCTTATACCGGAAAAAATGGAAGCACAAGTGAAAAAAATGAAAGAAGCATTTGAAGGTGTTGCCTCTGAAATGGGCGGAAGAGCAGAAGTTGAAGTTGATGTCATGTACCCTGGATTTAAATTTGGTGATGGTGATCATGTGGTTGAGGTAGCAAAGCGAGCTGCAGCAAAAATTGGCCGCCAAAGTGAACTCCAAACAAGTGGTGGCGGTAGTGATGCGAATGTCATTGCAGGAAATGGAATACCGACTGTTAATTTAGCTGTCGGCTATGAAGAAATTCACACAACCAATGAAAAGATGCCAATTGAAGAGCTCGAAAAAACAGCTGAGCTAGTTTTGGCAATTATCCAAGAAGTGGCACAATAATAAATTTAAACGAAAGGCTGTCTGTAAAAGGACAGCCTTTTTGGTGTTTCTTACCCAAAATGTATTTTATCCTCCATTTAAAAAGTTTATTACCATTAATAGTTTCATCAAAAAGAAAGAAAATATAAAAGCAGGTGATTTTATAAAGGAGGGGTTTATATTGATAAAAAAGAAGCTTGGGTTGGTTGCAACTAGTGTAATGATTGTAGGTTTAGTCGCTTGTAACAACAATGAAGGTGCATTAGATGGTGAATATAGAGACAATAATATCGATGTTGCAGAAAATGTTAATTACAATGGGCGTACCTATGGTCCATTTGCACGAGACATTAATACTCGAGATCCTGAGATCAATATGGCAGATGAGGATGTCAATTTTGTACCGGCTAGGAGGGCAACTAGAGATCCGAATGGAACGACAATTTCTAGTTCAAAAACCGATATAACGAGTAAAGATTATCCGCATACAATAGCTATTCCTGTTCAAGATGCTAAGTTTAAATTTATAAGAGCAAACTCTAAAGAAGAAGCTGAACAACAAGCACGTCAATTTATTGAGCAACAAAAACAACAAGCTCTTGAGTTTGGGAACCGCTTTGCACAACAACATCAACCACAGCAACAACAAAGAGCTAACCAGCAGCAGGCTCCAACAGATAGACAGGCTGAAAATAATGCAAATCAACAACAGGAGCAAGCACCAGCTCAGCAAAGAGAGCAAGCGCCGTCTCAGCAGCAAGAGCAAGCACCAGCTCAACCACAAGAAAAAGCACCTGCTGAACCAGAAGCACAAAAAGAAACTGAACAACAGGAAGGGATTAGTCAAGTTGCTCAACAGGTTATAGATTTAACGAATGCTGAAAGAAAAAGAAATGGATTGCCAGCTCTTAAGGCTGACTCACAATTAAGTGGTGTTGCCCAAAAAAAATCGGAAGATATGCGACAAAATAATTATTTCTCACATACAAGCCCAACCTATGGTTCACCGTTTGATATGATGAGAGATTTTGGTGTGACATATAAAACAGCAGGTGAAAATATTGCCCAAGGTCAACAATCACCACAAGAAGTTGTTCAAGCGTGGATGAATAGTGAAGGGCATAGAAAAAATATCTTGAGTCAAGATTTTACTCATATTGGTATTGGTTATGACTCAAATGGTCATCACTGGACACAAATGTTTATTGGTAAATAAATTTAGTAAAAGGCTATCTAATAAAAGATAGCCTTTTTAAAAACGATTAATCAATATAAATATTTGTGGAAACCTTCTTCATCTTCCCCTCCTTAGGAGTCATCCAAGCTGTTAGTGTGTATTTCCCTTTATTTAATTGTAAATCTGCTAAGTGAATATCGTATGAAAATTCTTCTTCTGGTAAGATTTTTTCTTCCCCTAATGCAGAAAGAAAAGCAGCTGTGCTGGAAAAAAGAAAAATCTCTTCCCCGCTATTAGTCGTTATAGAATAATCAATTCTTTGTGAATTAGTAAATTTTAGAGTAATGGGATTATTCGTATGATTTTTTACTTGATATTGATAATGAAGAGGTGCAATCTCTTTTAATGTTGCTGTCATATGATCTTCAACATTGCTTCTTTTGTTATCACCTCCATTATTGAGAGAATTTTTATCATCTGTCGAATCACTAATTCCGCAACCAGAAAGTAATAGGATTGTTAAGAGGATTCCTATCGTAAATTTCAATGATATTACCCGCTTTCAAAATGTATTTATCAAGTTTGACGAACTGAACAGGGTAGAAGTTACGAACTTTATTATTTTACCTAAGTAAATATTGTATGTTACAAAAAGTAACATGAAATAAATGAATTGAGTAAAAAAAGAACAGAAACTTCTTCATTGTTAACATTATCATTAAAAAATTTTGAAAATTTGCAAAAATATATTGTTAAGTTAGGTAAATTCTGTATAATGTGATTATATAGATGTTAACTTATCTTACATAAGTTGTCAGAATTTATTGTGAGTTTTATTAAGAGGAGAAGGAGTGTTGACGTGTTGAGAGTAAAAAAAGGGTTTTTAGCTATGGTGATGTCTGTATTTATGCTTTGTGCCTGTGCAGCCCAAACGAATGAATCGTCCTCGGGAAATGAATCAAACGAATCTTCTGTAACTACAGAAGGTGATGCTGTTCAGGTTGGGATTTTACATTCTTTAAGTGGAACGATGGCAATCAGTGAGGTTTCTTTACGGGATGCAGAGCTTATGGCGATTGAGGAAATTAATGCTGCTGGTGGAGTATTAGGAAAGCAAATTGAACCGATTGTTGAAGATGGCGCTTCTGATTGGCCAACTTTTGCGGAAAAGGCAAGAAAGCTTCTGCAGCAAGATAAAGTAGCTACCATTTTTGGCGGGTGGACATCTGCAAGCCGTAAAGCAATGCTTCCAGTTGTTGAACAAAATAACGGATTATTATGGTATCCAGTTCAGTATGAGGGGATGGAAGAATCTCCGAATATTTTTTACACAGGAGCAACAACAAACCAACAAATTGTTCCTGCAGTTGATTGGATGTTGGAAAATCAAGGGAAAAACATTTTTTTGGTAGGATCTGATTACGTATTTCCTCGTACAGCAAATAAAATTGTAAATGCACAACTAAAAGCTAAAGGCGGAACAGTTGTTGCTGAAGAATACACCCCTCTTGGCCACACAGACTACAACACGATTATTAGCAAGATTAAAGCAGAAAAACCAGATGCTATTTTCAACACATTAAACGGAGACAGTAACGTTGCTTTCTTTAAACAACTTAAGGATGCAGGGATTACTTCAGAAGATATACCAGTTATGTCAGTAAGTGTAGCGGAAGAAGAAATTCGCGGAATTGGGACAGATGTATTGGAAGGACATTATGCAGCTTGGAACTACTACCAAACAACTGATACCCCAGAAAACAAAACATTTGTAGAAAATTATAAAGCTAAATATGGCGAAGATCGAGTAACAGGCGACCCGATTGAAGCTGCTTATATTGCCGTATATTTATGGAAAGAAGCTGTTGAAAAAGCTGGTTCCTTTGAAGTTGATGAAGTAAAAAAAGTTTCTGATGGTATTGAATATAAAGCTCCAGGCGGTGTTGTGAAAATCGACGGTGAAACACAGCATATTTATAAGACTGTCCGTATCGGAGAAGTTCAAGCCGATGGTCAATTCAAAGAAGTTTGGAATTCTGGTGAACAAGTAAAACCTGATCCGTATTTAAAGTCGTATGATTGGGCTAAAGGTTTAAGTCCAGAATAACCAATAATTCTGATACCTAGCCTAAGCTTGTTTTGGCTAGGTATTTAACAGGTGAATAGGTGAAAAGGGTAAGAAGCTAACGAGCTAAACAGGACCGGAAAAATCTATATTTCCTCTTAAATGATAGGTTGCTTCTGCTTAACCTTTATCTCCATAGAAAAGGAGGAGAATTCCTTGTCAATTATTATTTCACAATTATTTAATGGACTAAGTCTAGGGTCGATTCTATTATTAATTGCACTTGGTTTAGCCATTACATTTGGTCTTATGAACATTATAAACATGGCTCATGGAGAATTTATCATGATCGGAGCATATACAACATATGTCCTCCAACAAGTGTTTATTCAGTATCTTCCCCAATCAGCATTTGACTATTATTTTATTCTAGCAATACCATTGTCCTTTATGGTTGCAGCACTTATTGGCCTTGTTATGGAAAAAACGATTGTAAGATTTCTGTATGAACGACCACTAGATAGCTTATTAGCTACTTGGGGAGTTAGTCTTATTTTACAGCAAACAGCTCGGTCTATTTTTGGGGCACCAAATGTTGCTGTAACAGCACCTGAATGGTTAAATGGAGGACTTACAATTGCAGGCCTTACTTTTCCGTACAAACGGTTATTTATTATCGCCCTTGTACTCGTTAGTATTTTTTTATTGTTTTTCTATCTATATAAAACTTCATCGGGAAGAAGAATGAAAGCTGTTACGTTAAATCGGGATATGGCATCTTGTCTTGGGGTTTCAACTAGAAGAGTAGATAGTACAGCATTTGCGCTAGGAAGTGGATTTGCCGGGATTGCTGGCTGTTCCTTAACATTAATTGGTTCAATTGGTCCGACGCTAGGGACGACTTATATAGTAGATGCTTTTATGATTGTAATTTTAGGTGGGGTTGGGAAATTAAAAGGAACGATAATAGCTGCGTTGATGTTAGGGGTTTTAAGTACATTTGTTGAGTTATCGACAAGTGCTACCATTGCAAAAGTAATTGTTTTTGCATTTATTATCATTTTCCTACAGTGGAAGCCTGCTGGCCTCGTCAATGTAAAGGTTCGAGCATTAGACTAACGGAGGTGCAAATATGTTAAAAAAATATAGCCAATGGGCCAATTATGGACTCTTCTTCTTACTGTTATTTCTTGCTCCATTGCTTCTTACCGAGTTTAGAATGGGTTTATTAGCAAAGTTTTTGTGTTTTGCAATTATCGCAGTTGGAATTAGTTTGATTTGGGGATATTCAGGTATCTTAAGTTTAGGTCATGGTGTGTTTTTTGGGCTAGGTGCCTATTGTATGGCCATGTACCTAAAGCTAGAAGCATCACCTTCAGGGATTCCGGACTTTATGGAATGGAATGGGATCACTGAATTACCATATATTTGGACATTATTTAAAAGTCCGATCATCGCCATTTTAGCAGCAGTGCTCCTTCCGTTTATTATCGCAGCTGTTATTGGATACTTCACATTTAAAAATCGAATAAAAGGGGTATTTTTTTCGCTAATATCTCAAGCAGTAGTAGTCGTTACAGTTACTTTATTTATCGGTGGACAACACATTACTGGTGGAACAAGTGGACTTACAAACTTTTTTACAGTTTATCATGTTCCGCTAGCAGATCCTGAGACAAAGAGAATTCTTTATTTTGTAACGGTTGTGGTATTAGCCATTATAATGGGAGTCGCATTATTATTAACAAAATCACGTTTTGGAAGGCTGCTTATTGCGATTCGAGATGGTGAAAATCGCCTTCGTTTTCTTGGTTATAATCCTACATTTTATAAAGTGTTTATTTATGCGTTATCTGCAGCATTTGCGGGAGTAGCGGGGGCTCTTTTTGTTTTACAAGTTGGCATTATTACCCCAGAGATGATGGGAATCATCCCTTCAATTGAAATGCTTCTTTGGGTTGCAATTGGAGGTCGTCACTCAATATTAGGTGCTGCAATTGGTGCGATCTTAACAAACAGTGCTAAAAGCTTTTTGAGTGAATCGTATCCAGATTTCTGGACGATCTTTTTAGGTGTATTATTTTTAATTGTTGTCTTATATTTACCAAATGGCTTAGCTGGTTTAATAGAAAAGTTAAAAATACGATTTTCCAATAAAGAGGACCTGAAGGAGGCAAAGCAAGGTGAAGCCGATACTCTCGTGTCATAATGTCGTTGTAGATTTTTCAGGTTTTAAAGCTCTTCAAGGAGTCGATTTAGATGTGGGAAATGGAGAAGTACTGTTTTTAATCGGTCCAAATGGTGCCGGAAAAACGACCTTATTAGATGTAATCTGTGGAAAAACCAGAGCAACTGGTGGAGAAATTATTTTTCAAGATGATATTTCATTAATAAAACTGCAGGAGCAGAAAATCGTTGAAGCAGGAATTGCTAGAAAGTTTCAAGCGCCAAGTATTTTCTTGCACCTAACACCTTTCGAAAATTTAGAGATTGCGATGAAACAAAAGAAAAAATTAATTTCTATTTTATTTGCAAGGATGTCGGATTTACAAAGAGACAAAATTAACGGGATGTTAAAGAAGATTGGATTATATGATTTACGGCATGAATTAGCAGGTTCATTATCACATGGGCAAAAGCAATGGCTTGAAATCGGGATGCAATTAATTCAGGAACCGACATTGTTGTTGTTGGATGAACCGATCGCTGGAATGTCTGCTGAGGAAAGGACGAAAACTGGTGAACTAATTTTAGATATTTCAAAACAGTGTTCGGTTTTAATTGTTGAACATGACATGGATTTTGTACGAAAGTTTTCGACTAAAGTCGTTGTCATGCATGAAGGTAAGGTTCTATGTGAGGGTGTGATGAAGGATATTCAGGAAAATGAAGAAGTGAAGAATGTTTATCTTGGAAGGAGTGGATAATATGCTTCATGTATCACATCTGCAAGCAGGATATGATGAAACCATTATTTTAAGGGATGTAAATTTTGAAATACCTAAGGGGAAAATTGTCGGTCTACTGGGTCGTAATGGAGCAGGAAAAACAACATTAATGAAAGTATTGATGGGCCTTGTACCTATAACTAGTGGAACTATACAGTATGAAGGGGGAAAATTTAAGAAGGAAAGGCCGGAACATCGTGCAAGAGCTGGTATTGCTTATGTCCCACAAGGTAGAGAAATATTTTCAGATCTTTCGATTAAGGAGAATCTTTTTTTAGGAATGGAGGCATTGCCTAAATCTCAACGCTCGACAATCATTCCGGAAGAAATTTTTAAATGGTTTCCTGTTCTAAAAGAAATGATCGATCGAAAAGGTGGAGATTTAAGTGGAGGGCAACAGCAACAGCTAGCGATAGCAAGAGCTTTAATTTCAAACCCAAAGCTTTTGTTATTAGATGAGCCAATGGAAGGGATTCAGCCTTCCATTGTTCAACTGATCCAAGATGTGCTCGTTCAAATTTCGAAAGAAAAAGAAATGGGAATTATTTTAGTGGAACATAATTTAGACGCAGTCTTATCTTGTGCAGATTACGTTTATATTCTTGATCAAGGTCGAATGGTGATGAGTGGCCGCTGTGATCAAATTAATGAAGATGATCTTCAGAGGCATTTAGCAGTATAAGGAGGAATGAGAAATGAAGCTTACTTCTCGTGAGCAAGAAAAACTTATGATTGTTGTGGCCGCAGATTTAGCGAGACGAAGACAAAAAAGGGGCTTAAAGCTCAATTACCCGGAAGCAATCGCTATCTTAACCTATGAGGTGTTAGAAGGGGCCAGAGACGGAAAAACAGTATCAGAGTTAATGCAATACGGCCGTCAAATCCTATCGAGAGATGATGTAATGGAAGGAATTCCCGAGATGATTCATGACATCCAGGTGGAAGCAACTTTCCCGGATGGAACAAAGTTGGTAACAGTTCATGAACCTATTTTATAAGCTTTGGTCAGGAGTGTGAAAGATGATACCAGGAGAGTTTAAGCTCAAAAAAGAGCCAATAATATGTAATCAAAATAAACAAACATTTAAGTTAGACGTCATAAATAATGGTGATCGTCCTATTCAAATCGGTTCTCATTTTCATTTCTATGAGGTTAATAGATCACTAGAATTTGATCGTAAGAAATCGTTTGGGAAAAGGCTGAATATTCCAGCAGGTACAGCAGTTCGTTTTGAACCAGGAGATAAAAAGGTGATTGAGCTCATTTCCTTTTCAGGAGAAAGAAAAATCTTCGGACTCAATAATTTAACAAATGACGTACTAGATAAAGGAGTGTAGATATGAGTTTTCGTATGTCGAGGCATCAATATGCAGACATGTTTGGTCCGACTGTTGGTGACCAGGTGAGACTAGGAGACACAGAACTATTTATTGAAGTTGAGAAAGATTACACAATGTACGGTGATGAGGTGAAATTTGGCGGTGGTAAAGTCATACGTGATGGAATGGGGCAGCATCCTTTAGTAACTAGTGAAAAAGCAGTTGATCTTGTTGTAACGAATGCATTAATTCTTGATTACACAGGAATTTACAAGGCAGATATAGGTATTAAAGAGGGAGTCATTACATCGATTGGGAAAGCGGGAAATCCTCTTATTATGGACCATGTTGATATTGTCATTGGACCTTCTACAGAGGTGATTGCTGCAGAGGGAATGATTGTCACAGCAGGTGGTATTGATGCCCATATCCATTTTATTTGCCCTCAACAAATCCAAACAGCGATTGAATCAGGGGTTACAACAATGATTGGAGGCGGAACTGGTCCTGCAACTGGTACGAATGCGACAACTTGTACACCTGGGCCATGGAATATTCAACAAATGCTAAGAGCTGCTGAGGAGTTTCCTGTTAACTTAGGGTTTCTTGGAAAAGGTAACGCTTCCAATGAAGAGGCCCTGTTTGAACAAATCCAAGCAGGTGCCATCGGACTTAAGCTTCATGAGGATTGGGGTACAACTACATCAAATATCGATAAGGCGTTGTCGGTGGCAGATAAATATGATGTGCAAATCGCTATTCATACCGACACCCTAAATGAAGGCGGCTTTGTAGAGGATACTTTAAAGGCTATTGATGGGCGCGTTATACATACTTACCATACAGAAGGTGCTGGTGGGGGTCATGCTCCTGATATCATTAAGGCAGCATCATACTCAAATATTCTTCCATCATCAACAAATCCGACGCGACCTTATACGGTTAATACGATTGCGGAACATTTAGATATGCTGATGGTTTGTCACCATTTAGACCCATCTGTTCCTGAGGATTTGGCTTTTGCAGACTCTCGTATTCGTAAAGAAACGATTGCAGCTGAAGATATTCTTCACGATTTAGGTGTTTTTAGCATGATTAGCTCAGATTCTCAGGCAATGGGAAGAGTAGGTGAAGTGATCTCAAGAACATGGCAAACAGCAGATAAGATGAAGCGTCAACGTGGAGAACTAGTTGAAGGTGAAGAAAACGACAACACTAGAGCTAAAAGATATGTTGCCAAATATACCATTAATCCTGCTATTACACATGGAATCTCAGAGTATGTAGGATCAATTGAGATTGGTAAAATGGCAGATTTTGTCTTATGGAATCCGGCCTTTTTTGGAGCAAAGCCAGAACTAGTCGTTAAGGGAGGGATGATTGCATGGAGTGTAATGGGGGATCCAAATGCGTCTATCCCAACTCCGCAGCCGGTATTATATCGCCCGATGTTTGCGGGTTTTGGCAAGGCGAAGCATTCAACCTCTATGACTTTTCTTTCAAAGGCTGCATTTGAAAGAAAAGTACACGAAGAACTTGGGCTTGAAAAAAAGATTGGCATTGCTAAAAACATTCGCCAACTTACTAAGAAAGATATGAAATTAAATGGAGAAACGCCATTAATTGAAGTAGACCCACAAACATATGAGGTTAAGGTTGATGGTGAGATCATTACATGTGAACCCGATAAAAAGGTTTCTTTAGCACAACGATACTTTCTATTTTGAGGTGAGAAAATGATAATTGAACAAATTTTAGGAAATGTAAAAGACTTAGAAACAGCTCCACTGCACGTAGAGCGTGTTTATCTAAGGAGTGATGATTTAGTTAAGAAAATTCAGCGTGTGAAAACAGATCATGGAAAGGAACTTGGGATTCGTCTTCAACAAGGGAAAGAGTTGGAAGATGGGGACATTTTATACCAAGATGAGAAAAATTCTATCGTTATCAGTGTACTTGCAGATGATGTTATTGTCATTCGGCCAATAAGCATTTTGCAAATGGGAGAGATTGCCCATCAACTTGGAAATCGTCATTTACCAGCACAATTTGAAGGAAATGAAATGATCATTCAATATGACTATCTTGTAGAGCGATTACTAAATGAATTGGGAATTCCCTTCGCTCGAGAAGAACGAAAGGTGAGCAAAGCATTTAAACATATTGGACATTCACATGATTAATCAACTGTTTCATTTGCTTCAAATCTGTGATTCGAATTTTCCATCAGGTGCGTTCTCCCATTCCTATGGATTAGAAACGTATATCCAAGAAAATAAAATAACCGATAAAAAAACCTTCCTTATTGCACTTAAGCAATTTTTACAAACACAATTTGTGTACACAGATGGTATGGCATGCAGGTTAGCCTACGAAGCTTTGAAAACACAAGAGATGGAATACGTTTGGCGTATAGACAAAGAGCTTAATGCTCTAGCAATGGCTAAAGAAACGCGTAATGGAAATCGTAGAGTTGGTCGACAGCTGGTTAAGGTAATGAACCAGCTTTTCTCAAACGGACATTTGAATTTGTACCAAACAATGATTAGGGATAAACAAGTTTATGGACATAGCTCAATTGTATTTGCGATGGTCTGTCTTGAACTGGACATTGATTTAGAAACAACTCTTTCTGCTTATCTTTTTGCTACCACTTCATCACTTGTTCAAAACGCAGTTAGAGGAATTCCTATTGGTCAAACAGATGGTCAAAAAATATTAGTCTTATTACAACCTTATTTTAAGGAAAAGGTAAAGCAGATTTTGTCTCTAGATGAAGAAGAGTTTGGAGCGGGGGCACCGGGTCTGGAAATAGCTCAAATGCTCCATGAACAACTGTCTGTTCGTCTATTTATGTCATAAACACAATGAAATTAAGAAAGGATGAAACATAACATGAGTGAACCAATACGTATTGGAATCGGAGGCCCTGTAGGTGCAGGAAAAACATTATTAGTCGATAAGTTAACAAGAGAGCTTATGAAAGATCTTGAGGTTGCCGTTATTACAAATGACATTTATACAAAAGAGGATGCTCAATTTTTAATAAAAAATGGTGCATTACCGGAAGATCGCATTATTGGTGTTGAAACTGGAGGGTGTCCCCATACAGCTATTCGTGAGGATGCCTCAATGAATTTTGATGCGATAGATGAATTGAATGACCGGCATCCAAACCTTGATTTAATTTTCGTGGAAAGTGGTGGCGATAATTTGGCTGCTACCTTTAGTCCTGAATTGGTCGACTTTTCTATCTATATTATAGATGTTGCGCAAGGAGAGAAAATCCCTCGTAAAGGTGGGCAGGGGATGATTAAATCAGACCTATTTATTATTAATAAAATTGATTTAGCTCCTTATGTTGGAGCAGATCTTGAAGTTATGCGCAAAGACACTCTAGCTTCTCGAGGTGATCGACCTTATATTTTCACAAATCTTAAAGATGGTACTGGTGTAAAGGACGTTATAGACTGGATCCGTAAAGAAGCATTTTTAGTTGGTCTAGAGGCATGACCTACACAGGCTACCTTGAGCTAACGGTAGAGAAAAAGGGTCATCGTTCTGTCGTAAGCAATAGTTTTTTTGATGGAGTTCTAAAAATTACAAGGCCAACATATTTGCCGGAAGGTCTTCCGCTATTAACGCTTATCCATGTTGGTGGCGGATATGTGGATGGAGACTCATACAAAACAGAGGTAGTGGTTGGAGAAAAGGCCAAACTAGCATTAACCACCCAGGCATCTACAAAAATTTATAAATCACTTCACCTTGGGGTTCGTCAGGAAATGGAATGCTTTTTAAAAGCTGGCAGCGAATTATATATTAAACAAGATCCATTAATCCTTTATAAAGATGCAAGGTTTTCTCAGCAAACGAATGTGTATATGGAGTCAACATCTATTTTTTATTATACGGATATTATTACATCAGGCTGGTCTGAGGATGGGAAGTTATTTCAATATAAGAAGCTTTCTTCTAAAATGAAAATCTTTATTGATGGGGAGTTACAGGTGTATGATCATCAATTGTTCATTCCAGAAGAAGAAAATCTACAAAACCTAATGCAGCTTGAGGGTTATTCACATATAGGCACACTGTTTATGATTCACCCGCAAGTTGACGAATCATTAATTGAAAAAATAAGAATCGCCTTGAATTCTATAAATCACTCTCGATTTGGCATTAGTACTCTTAGTACAAATGGACTATCAATAAGAGTTTTAGCTTTTAGCACACCAGACATCGAAATAACTTTATCTATTTGTGAAAAGGTGATTCGTGAGCAACTAGAGAACAAAGAGATGATAGAATGGCGCAAGTGGTAGATAATTTCTCTATATTAGTATTTGCTTTTTATGACCATCTTTGCGGAACTAGATTAGATGTTAAATAGTATCTTTAAATGGTTAGACATTCATAGTATGATAGTCTTAGGAATTCACCTCAAGTATTGATGGAGGAGATGATAGAATGGATGTCTCAAAAGTAGTGGTTTTCCAAACAGGTGACGAAGAGTATGGATTACCGATTGAACATGTCATTTCGATTGAAAAACTAGAAGATATAAATATCATTCCTAATATGCCCTATTATATGAAAGGTGTAGTAAAGGTAAGGGGAGAATTGATACCGGTTCTTGATACTTATCAAATCTTTTATCATCAAAATATAACAATTGATCATGATGTAAAATTGATTGTTATTCAATCAGATGATATGTCAGCAGCCCTTATTGTTAAAGATGCAAAAGAAATAATTGATATCCAAGAGAGTCAGTTAAAAACAATTGCAATCGGTGCATTTCAATCGACAAAATATTTTTCAGCCGTAGCAAGCTTAGAGCAGCGTTTAATAACAATTATCAATCCTAATCTATTATTAGAAAGCCTTGAAAATTTCACGATAGTAAAGGAAGAGATGATGAGCCACCAATAACTATTGGTGGCTTTAACTCTTTTAAAAGCATTTCTCTCAAGAAAAATGGTAAACTAGAAAAGAATGAAAAATTTGTGAGTGTGGTGTGGGCAGTGGAGCAAGCTGTAAATCGTAGAATTATTTTACATGTGGATATGAATAGCTTTTATGCCTCTGTAGAAACGGCATATGATCCTTCTTTGAAAGGAAAGCCTTTAGCGATTGCTGGTAATGTTGAAGAAAGAAAAGGGATTATCGTTACATGCAGCTATGAGGCACGTGCCAAAGGTGTAAAAGCCACAATGCCGCTGTGGCAGGCACGTAGACTATGCCCCGATCTTATCATACGAAAACCCAATTTTGAACGATACCGTAAAGCCTCACAAGCTATGTTTGAATTATTAAGAGAATACACACATTTAGTAGAGCCGGTTTCTATTGATGAGGGATATATTGATTTAAACAATTTTGAAGGCTCGCGGCCTTTGGAAATTGCTAAACTGATCCAAGAGAGGCTAGTCGAAGAATTATTGCTGCCATGTAGCATTGGGATTGCCCCAAATAAATTTTTAGCTAAAATGGCATCAAATATGAAAAAGCCTCTCGGTATTACGATTTTAAGAAAAAGGGATATACCAAACACATTATGGCCTTTACCAGTTCATGAAATGCATGGAGTAGGAGAGAAAACAGCTGAGAAGCTTAATACCATTGGGATTCATACAATTTATGATTTAGCTCATGCTAATGAGGTACAGGTGAAAAATCTATTAGGGATTAACGGAGAGAGGTTAATTCAAAAAGCAAACGGTGTTGATAATAGAGAGGTTAACCCAAATGCAATTTACGATTTCAAAAGTATTGGAAACTCTACGACTTTAGCTAAAAATACAACGAAAGAGAATGAAATAAGAGAGGTTTTAAAAAAACTGTGTCAGTCAGTATCCATTCGGATGAAGAGAAAAGAGGTATTAGCTACAAAAGTTCTTGTCACGATCCGGTATGGGAATTTAAAGACAATAACGCGAAGTAAAAAGTTACAAAATCCAATCGGGGAAGAAGAAGATTTACTTCAAGAGGCAGAAGATCTCTTTTTTTCTCATTGGAATGAAGAGCCAATTCGATTGCTGGGTGTTACAGGCCAAGAGTTAGTTGAAAAGGATGACGCAGTTAAGCAATTAGACTTGTTTTCATTTGAACAGGATGCAAAGGACGAGCCAATCCTTTCGATTATTGATCAAATTAATCAAAAATATGGTGAGCAGCTTTTAAAAAAAGGTATGAAAGGAGTAAAAAAAGATTTACCAACACCCGGAACAAGCTTTAATAAAGATTTTTTGACGTAGAAAACGATTACATAAGTTAAGTCACTTGAAATGTTACAGAAAAATGTGTATTTTTAAAGTTGTAGTTAAATGAAATAATTCGAATTATGTGTCAATTTAGCAATTATTGGCGGAAAACTAAACTTTTTAACAGCTATCATAAGAAAATAGAAGAGTTATTAATTTGTTTAGTTTTACATACTAAAAGGATTAGAAGGGACGTAAGGTAATGTCGAAACAACAAATTGGTGTTATTGGTTTGGCTGTAATGGGGAAGAACTTAGCATTAAATATTGAGAGTCGTGGCTTTTCAGTATCCGTTTTTAACCGTTCAGCTGAAAAAACAGAAGAATTTTTAACTGAAGCAAAAGGAAAAAATGTGGTAGGAACATACAGCATTGAAGAATTTGTTCAATCATTGGAAACTCCACGTAAAATTTTATTAATGGTTAAAGCTGGTGTACCTACAGATGCTACAATTGAACAGCTTTTACCACATCTTGATAAAGGTGATATTCTAATCGACGGTGGTAACACATTATATACAGATACACAACGCCGTAACAAAGAACTTGCAGAGAGTGGAATCCATTTCATAGGTACAGGGGTATCTGGTGGAGAAGAAGGAGCATTAAAAGGGCCTTCTATTATGCCTGGCGGTCAAAAAGAAGCATTTGACTTAGTTCAACCAATTCTAGAAGCGATTTCTGCAAAAGTAAATGGTGATCCATGCTGTACTTACATCGGTCCAGATGGTGCAGGTCACTACGTAAAAATGGTTCATAATGGTATTGAGTATGGAGATATGCAATTAATTTCTGAAGCATACTTTTTACTTAAAAATGTATTAGGTTTAACAGCTGATGAACTTCATGAAGTGTTTGCTGAATGGAATAAAGGTGAGCTTGACAGCTACTTAATCGAAATTACGGCTGATATCTTTACGAAGAAAGATGAGGAAACTGGTAAACCTATGGTTGACGTTATCCTTGACACTGCTGGCCAAAAAGGAACTGGAAAATGGACGAGTAAGAGTGCTCTTGATCTAGGAGTGCCACTTCCGATTATTACAGAGTCTGTTTTTGCTCGCTTTATTTCTGCAATGAAAGAGGAGCGTCAAAAAGCAAGTAAAATCCTTTCAGGACCATCTGCTAAATCTTACGAAGGAAACAAAGAAGAGCTTATCGAAGCAGTTCGTAAAGCATTATACATGAGTAAGATTTGTTCATATGCTCAAGGATTCGCTCAAATGAGAGCAGCGTCTGAAGAGTATAACTGGGATCTAAAATACGGGGATATTGCGATGATCTTCCGTGGTGGATGTATTATCCGTGCAGCTTTCCTACAAAAAATTAAAGATGCATACGATAAAGAGCCACAATTGGCGAATCTATTACTTGATGATTATTTCAAGGAAATCGTTGAGAATTACCAAAGTGCATTACGCCAAATCTTAACGGTTGCGATTGAAAACGGAGTTCCAGTACCTTGCTTCTCATCAGCGCTTGCTTACTATGATAGCTACCGTACTGAAACATTACCAGCAAATCTTCTTCAAGCTCAACGTGACTATTTTGGTGCTCATACGTACCAACGTGTTGATAAAGAAGGGGTATTCCACACTGAGTGGATGGAAAAATAATTTTTATATAAAGAGACAAAGTCTTTTTGGGGGCTTTGTCTCTTTTTTATGAAAATATATGTAGTGCAATGGAGCTTCAAAAAGCCTTTTAAGAGGATGATTTGAGTTTATAGTATAAAAATGTCCCATTTTAATTTATTGTGGTATATACAACCGATTTCTTCGTTATATGAGGGATGAACAGCAGAACTGCTGATATAGTAAAAAACATTATGAAAAAAGCTATCACTCAGTGATAGCTCAAGTTAAGGAGATATAAGGGTTGCTTCTTACACTAACTAGTTTATTCTTTTAAAAATATTTTGTATGAGGCAAATAGACGAGCTCATTCGCACAATTTTTGATCATCAGAGCCCATATAAAAGCCGATTGAATACAAATGATTCAATCGGCAATATAAATAATGAATGTTACTTTTATTTCTTGATATCGATTCCAGTAAAAGTGATCAACAACTAATTAACTGGCCACCACTGGTTTCCGTCTTTTTCAAGAAGTTCGTCAGCTTCTTTAGGTCCCATAGAACCAGAAGGGTATGTTGCGAGTACTGCTTTGCCCTTTTTCCACGCTTCTGAAATTGGATCAACGAAGCTCCAGGAGAGGGCAACCTCATCCCAGTGTGTAAAGTTAGTTGCATCGCCACGCATGCAATCAAATAAAAGTTTTTCATACGCTTCAGGTGTATTGATTCCATCAAAGAAATTGTTAGAAAGATCTAATTTAACAGGCTTTGAATAACCGCCATCAGCTTCATCCTTTTTAGCATTCAATTGAAGTGTAATACCTTCTTCAGGCTGAATGTGAATTACAAGTAAGTTAGGAGGCACTGTTTCACCTTTATTGTAATAAAGGTTCATTGGAATATCTTTGAATTGTACAACGATTTTCGTTGATTTAGCCGCCATACGTTTCCCGGTACGAATATAGAAAGGAACCCCAGCCCATCTGAAGTTATCGATAAGCAACTTACCAGCTACATATGTTTCAGTTTCAGAATTCTCATCAACATTACTTTCCTCACGATATCCAATTAACTCTTTATCTTCAAACGTTCCTGCTCCATATTGACCTCGCACAAAATGTTCTGCAACTTGTTGGTCATTAATTGGTCTTAAGGCTCTTAATACCTTTACCTTTTCGCTTCTAATTTCATCTGTTGTTAATTTAATTGGTGGCTCCATCGCAAGTAATGCAACCATTTGAAGCATATGGTTTTGAACCATGTCGCGAAGAGCACCTGATTTTTCATAATAGCCGCCACGGTCTTCAACACCTAATACTTCACTAGATGTAACTTGAATATTAGATATGTAGCGATTATTCCATAATGGTTCGAATAGAGCATTAGCAAAACGAATAACCTCGATGTTTTGCACCATTTCTTTTCCTAAATAATGGTCAATACGATAAATTTGATCTTCGTTAAATGCCTCACGAATTTCTTGATTCAATTTTTGAGCAGAAGGTAAATCATGTCCAAATGGCTTTTCAATCACTAGCCTGCTCCAGCCTTGGGTAGCAGTTAATCCTTCTTTTTTCAGGTTTTGAGCAATAGTACCAAAAAATTCTGGTGCCATAGCTAAATAAAAGATGCGATTTCCTTCTGTTTGATAGGTGCCATCAAGCTCATTTAACAATCCATTTAACTCTAAGTAAGAGGAAGGATTTGTGACATCGAATGGATGGTAATAAAAATGGGAAGTGAAATCTTCTAAATCTTTTGATTCCTTCATCGATGTTTGAATAGAATCAGATACATTACTGCGAAACTCTTCAGTCGTCCAAGGTCTTCTTGCTACCCCGACAACAGCGAAGTTTTTTCCGATTTTTTCGTTTTGAACAAGGCGATAAATAGATGGAAACAATTTTCGTTTCGCTAGATCACCAGTTGCTCCAAAGATGACAATTACTGATTTAGGATGTTCTTGTGTAATCACGTTCGTACCTCACTTTGTCATAATACATTTATTTATTTCATCAGCATTTTTGAAAAATCGATATTTAAAAATAAATAAAATAGGAAAATCGAATTTCTTATTATACTGATTGGAAAATACTCCTATACAAATACTTAATTTTAAAGGTTATTCTCCTTTAAATCAAACATAATAGACTATAATGTCTTTCTACATAGTTTATTATAAACGATAAACGAAAAATTATCGTCTATTAAGCATCTATTTTGTAGAAATCTTTCTATAATTCAGTCTATTTTAGACATAATAATGGATTTGGTCAAGATAATGTGATGATTTTGTTTCAAGAAACTTAAAAAAATAAACCAATGGTGTATTTCGCTAATTTTTGCTTTCGTGTATGCTTAAAGAAAGTTACGGAGGAGGAAAGTACTAGTGAATGTGATATTTCTCGGAACAGGTGCAGGAATACCATCAAAAGCTCGGAATGTGACGAGTATTGCTCTTCAATTATTAGAAGAACGAAATGAAATATGGTTATTTGATTGTGGGGAAGCAACTCAACATCAAATTTTACATACATCCATAAAACCAAGGAAAATTGAAAAAATCTTTATTACCCATTTGCATGGTGATCATATATATGGCTTGCCTGGCCTTATTAGCAGTCGTTCTTTTCAGGGGGGAGAAACCCCTTTAACGATTTATGGACCAGAAGGAACGGAGCAATTCGTAAAAACAGCATTATCTGTTAGTCACACCTACCTGACTTACCCAATTAAATTTGTGAATGTAAAGGAAGGGATCATTTTTGATGATACATCCTTTCAAGTGCGAGCAAAAAAAATTGAGCATGGGATTGATTCATATGGTTATCGTGTAATTGAGAAGGATCTGCCAGGAACATTACTTGTTGATAAATTAGAAAAGGTCGGTATTAAACCAGGACCAATTTATCAAAAGATTAAAAATGCAGAAACAGTTCGATTAGAGGATGGTTCCATTATTCAGGGGAGTGAATTTATTGGACCATCGATAAATGGAAGGGTCATTTCTGTACTTGGCGATACTCGGTTTACAGATAAAAGTCTTGAGCTCGCAGAAAATGCTGATTTATTAATTCATGAAGCAACTTTTGCGAGAGATGACCACCACCTCGCTTATGACTATTATCATTCTACTACTGAAGATGCTGCAAAAATTGCCAAAGCATCAAATGCAAAAAAGTTGGTCTTAACCCATATTAGTTCAAGGTATCAGTCACCTGAACAGCTTGGTGCGTTAGTAGAAGAAGCGAAGTCTGTTTTTCCATCTACTGTTATTGCTTCAGACTTCATGCAAATTGACATTCCGAAAAGACGTACCAATTAATAATGTGTCGCTTATGTCGATTCTTTTTAGGGACTGATCATGTAGTTTAAAGTCTGCTGTTTTAAGGAGTTAATATAAGTATAAAAACAGGAATCCAAGTAGAATACATACCTGCTATTCCTGTTTTGTTTTTTGGTGAAGTTTAATGTGTTAAAGAGAAGTGCAATGAATATCTTTGCTTATATGAATGCCGGTACGTTAAACATGCTTTTTACTCTAGTGAGTAAGCGGCTGTATAAATACGCAGCCTTATGGCCTGCAAAAAACAATCTAAACAATAAGCTAAGTAGGATATTCAATATTGATCCCTCCACATTAAAAGTAGTGTTGATAACACTAAACTTAGCTTGTGCTAAAGACTGTTATTTATTCAATTCTAATTTGTATATAAACATACCTAAAAGACAAGGGAAGTGATGAGAGAAATCATATTCAACTCGTATTTTTGATGGTAAAATATAGGGATGATAATACAAAGAAAGGCTTGAAAAATGAATAAATGTCCGATTTGTCATGGTGAAAATCACTGTGATCTAATAGAAGGAAAACAGACTTGTTGGTGTATGAACATAACAATACCAGATAAGGTTCTGACCCTTACGGGAGGAAAAAAGGATCGTTGTATATGTCAAACATGTATTCAAAAAAATCGGGGAAAAGATATAAAAACGTAAGAATTCCTTAAGGAGTGTGTTTTATGATTTTAGAGGCTGTCATGCTTCAAGTTAAACAAGGAATGGAAGAAGAATATGAGGAGGAATTTCGCCGGGCGTCCCGCATTATTTCTCGGATGGATGGGTATATCTCTCATGAACTACAACGTTGTTTAGAAGAAAAGGGGAAATATTTACTTTTAGTAAAATGGGAAAAGCTTGAGGATCATACAAAGGGGTTTAGGGAATCGGCAGAGTATCAGGAATGGAAGCAACTTTTACATCACTATTATGATCCTTTTCCAACAGTCGAGCATTTTGTAAAGGTAAGTCTCTAGGCAATCATTCAGTCTTACCAAAAATCTCGAAGAAAGCAGGTTGATGAAATGGAAAAGGTCGTTATTAATAGAATAACGGGTACAGATAAATGGATAAAAGGACTTTCAGAGTTGTTGATAAAAGTAGTCGAAGATGGGGCGTCTATTGGTTTTTTGCCGCCATTATCATTTTCTGAAGCAAAAGCCTACTGGAAAGATGTTGGAGATGATGATACATTCTTATTTATAGCCACAATAAATGATATGGTCGTCGGATCTGTTCAACTGCAGTTATCTTCTAAACCAAATGGTCGACATCGAGCTGAGATTGCTAAATTAATGACACATCCCGATTTCCGACGCAAAGGAATAGGGCGTTCTCTTATGGAGGTAGCTGAGGAGATGGCACTGCAAGAAAAGAGATCGTTACTAGTGTTAGATACTAGAGAGGGAGATCCTTCTAATTTTCTTTATTCCTCATTAGGTTATATTCAAGCAGGCCGTATTCCAGACTATGCTATTTCTTCGAGTGGAAATTTTGATGCAACTATTTTTTATTATAAAACTTTAGATAAATAAAGGGAGTGCCGGTTAGAAGCACTCCCTGTAAGTTATTTTTTAAATGTAATAAGCTCTTCTGAAAACATTGCCTTTAATTCCTCTGATCTCTCAGTAGCACGTTTTATGCATGAAATAAAAGCTTCTTCAACTTGTTTTTCTTTGAGTATTGAAATGCCGGCTTCTGTTGTTCCGTTTGGACTTGTTACTTCTTTTCTTAATTGTGAAGGATGCTTGTCAGATACAGCAATCATTTCAGAAGCCCCTAGCAATGTTTGGACAATTAAATCACGAGCAACAAATGGATCTAGTCCAACCTCAACTGCAGCTTTTTCCATTGCTTCTACCAAATAGTAAATATAAGCAGGGCCACTGCCTGAAAGACCTGTTACAGCATCAAGTTGATTTTCTTCAACAATTTTACATATTCCGATCGCTTCAAAAAGGGTTTTACATTTGTTCATTTGACTGGAAGTAACATTTTTACTACCAGCGATGGCTGTAGCTGACTTGAGGATAGCAGCAGATGTATTAGGCATAGCTCGAACGATCGCCGCTTCTTTCCCAAGTATATTTGTAATCGTATTAATAGAGATTCCCGCTAATACAGAAACGATAACTTGATCATGGATCAAATGCTGAACGCCCTCAAGTCCTGCTTTTACATCTTTAGGTTTCATAGCTAGAACAACAATTGAGGCATCCCCCACTAATTTTTGTTTATCATGTGTTGTTTTAATGCCATATTTTGATGATAATTCATTTAATCTCTCTGAATTTGAACGATTTAACACTGTAATTTGCTCGGCTTTAAATACTTTTCCTTTAATAAGTCCTGCCACTATCGCCTCGGCCATGGAACCTGCACCAATAAAACCAATTTTCTCCATCATGATAACTCCTTACAGTTAAAATAAAAAGCCATCCTGCCCTACAATATAAGGACGGAATGGCTCCGCGGTACCACCTTGATTGGAGTGGATCAACACTCCCTGCTTTAAGTGTCTTTATCGCAGACATACGGTTAGGTTTACCTAACAGCTCCTAGGGTAGGTTCGATAAAATGGTTGGTAATGGAGTCTTTCAGCCCTGGAACCCCAATCTCTTTTACGCCATTTTCTCTACTATTCCTAATCAACGCTATGTATTCAATATGCATATTTATTTTTCGACTTAATTACGATACATTAAACTAAATTTCTATTCATTATGCAGTGATGGACAGGTCATTGTCAAGCTTTTTAAAGAGTATTGAACAGTGAATTATTTGAATATAATAACAAAAAAGTATCGTGATTGTGAAATTAGGGTTCCTAATGTTTATTTCACTATGGATACATGGCCCGAAATGGGCTACTCTTTACATATATAGAATTTATTTGACGATTTCCTTAATAGATCATTTGGAAGACTTTATTTAAATATAATTATTGGAGCTGAGTGAATGAATCCATTGTCCAATTCAACACAAATAATGAAAATCACATTGCCTACTCCTTTTCCAGTAGGTGATGTAAATGTGTATCTCATAAAGGGAGAGCGTTTAACATTGATAGATACAGGCGCTAAAACGAAGGAATCATGGCATTCGTTCACACAGCAGTTAAAAAGCTATGGCTTCACCTTTAAAGACATTGAGCAAATTATTATTACACACCATCACCCAGATCATGTTGGCATGCTAGATTACTTTGATCGAGAATTGCCAATCTATGGTCATCCCTTTACTCAACCTTGGTTGAATAAAGATCCACAATTTATGCAAAACCAGACAAACTTTTTTAATCGTTTATTTTTAAAGTTTGGACTAGACGATGTATTTTTTCCTTATATTAGAACCATAAACGAACCATTAAAGTTTTCGTGTAATCGTGAGCTGAAGTACTTTATCAGAGAGGGAATGACAATTGATGGACTTCCTGGTTGGATTGTTTTAGAAACACCAGGTCATGCACAAAGTCATATTGTTTTATATCATGAAAAGTCCGGAGTATTAATCGGAGGAGATCTTTTATTAAAAGATATTTCACCCAATCCTTTATTAGAGCCTCCGATGGTAAAAGATATGATTGATCGGCCAAAACCACAATTGCAGCTAAACCGATCTCTTACAAGGTTATTAGATTTACCGCTTTCTACTGTTTATCCAGGTCATGGAGAAATGATTACGGAAGCTCATCATCTTATTACATATCGCTTGAAAAAACAGAGGGAAAGGGCGGAAATAGTACGTGGATTTTTAGAGAATAAACCTATGACCGCTTTTGACGTATGCAAAACACTTTTTCCTACTATTTACGTTAAACAGCTTATGTTGACAATATCAGAAACTGTCGGACAGCTTGACTATTTAGATGAAATCGGTCAAATTAAAATCGATGAAACAAAAGAAACACACTTATATTATGCTGCTGAACGGTGAGGGGGATCCATTTGAATTCACGTATACAAGGCTGCTATGTTGCGATTACAGGTGCTTCTAGCGGAATTGGAGAAAAGATTGCAATCGAATGCGCCAAGCAAGGGGCACATGTCGTTTTACTTGCTAGAAGAAAAGACCTTTTAGCGAAACTTTCTGAACGTATAAAGAACGATTATGGTGTGTCCTGTTACTATTATTCACTAGATGTTCAGGATTTTGATTCAATTCAACGAGTATTTTCATTAATCGAATCAGATATTGGACATATTGATATTCTCGTAAATAATGCAGGGTTCGGAATTTTTAGTGAAGTATTACATTCTTCACTTGATGAAATGAAGAACATGTTTGAGGTAAATGTTTTTGGATTAATTGCAAGTACGAAAATGGTGCTTCCTGCAATGGTGGAAAGAAGAAAAGGGCATATCATTAATATTGGATCACAAGCCGGTAAAATTGCTACGCCTAAATCAAGCCTTTATTCTGCAAGTAAACATGCAGTATTAGGATTTACAAACAGCCTTCGCATGGAGGTGAAGCATCATAATATTTTTGTCACCTCAGTTAACCCTGGTCCGATTAAAACAAGTTTTTTTGATATTGCGGATAGGGAAGGAAGTTATGTAAAAAATGTAGAACGCTGGATGCTTGACCCTGATAAGGTTGCACGCATCATTGTTGCTTCGATGCTTACTCCAAGGCGCGAAATTAATTTGCCAGGATGGATGAATGCTGGCAGTACACTATATCAAATCATGCCGAAGCTGTTTGAAAAACTGGCAGGAAATGCATTTTTTAAGAAATAGGCATAGTGCTACGCATTATGTCCTTTCTTTTTCCCTAATTTTATGAAGGTTTTAGTTATAATGAAAGAGGGATAATACAACTTAGGAAAAAGGAGTTGTTTCTATGATAGAATTACATTATTTTGACCGTAGCCATATACCGATATTAATGAGTTGGATCAATACACCAGAATTTCTTCTTCAATGGGCAGGACCGACTTTTCGCTTTCCTTTGTCAGAGCAGCAGATTGAAAAGTACATAGAGAACGCTAATTTTGATATGTCAAATACATTGGTTTATAGTGTTTTATTAAAAGAAACAGGAGATGTGATCGGACACATTGCTTTAACGAATATTGATAGAGAACATAAATCTGCTCGAGTTGGAAAAGTATTAATTGGGGATCAGCGTGTTCGTGGAAAAGGAATTGGTTATTTGATGGTGAGCGAATTGTTGAAAATCGCCTTCGAGCAGCTAAATTTGCATCGAGTCAGCCTGGGGGTTTTTGATTTTAACACATCTGCTATCGCCTGCTATGAAAAAGCAGGGTTTAAAAAGGAAGGATTACTCCGTGAATGCCGAAAAATAGGGAATCAATATTGGAGTCTATGGGAGATGAGTATATTAGCTCACGAATGGCAGGGGATTACTAAGTATCAAAAGTAGAAAAGAAAACATAAAGGTGGAAATCGCTTGGTTGAAAAGAAACAAACTCACATCTATACATTTTCATGTCATGAAGATGAGCTTTCCTTATGTCAATTAGAAATGCGCTCGTTATTTGGGTTTCACACAGAAACTAACATACTGGAAAGCTCCGTACGAATTGATCCTCGCCGAAGTCCGTTTATCAAAGAAAGAATTGATGTGATTTATAAGGCAAATAGTTTAGATGAGCTTGTTCAGCATGTGAGTGGATTTAAGGTTGAAAAGACGTTTAAAGTTATATTCATTGAACATACTCATACTACTGGTCTTCAAAAAATAGGTTTTGAAGGAAGACGTAAGATTGAACGGAAAATTGGCTTACAATTGTCAGGGCAGGTTGATTTACAAAAACCTGATCTATTATTTGCTGTTATAAAGGGAAGAGATCATTGGTTTTTTGGAAATTATATAAAAAGTGAATCGATTTGGTTATTCCATCAAAAAAAGCCTAATCATTATTCGACAGCTCTAAGTACACGGGTTGCAAGGGCGGTTGTAAACATTGCTGTTCCAACAATAACGGGTAAAAAGGTTATTGATCCTTGCTGTGGAGCCGGAACTGTTATGATAGAAGCATTATCGATGGGGATCGATATCGAAGGAAGTGACTTAAATCCTCTTGTTACCCAGCCTGCTCGTGAAAATATTGCTCATTTTGGTTACAAAGGAAAGGTTATCTTGAGAGACATGCGCGATGTGACAGAGCTCTATGATGTTGCCATTATTGATATGCCTTATAATCTTTGCTCTGTTTTAGAGCCTGAAGTACAGCTGGAAATGCTCCAAAATGCACGGGAATTTGCCAGAAAAGTCGTTGTTATTACAATTGAAACAATTGATTCTTTAATTGAAAGCGCAGGTTTTATTATTGCAGATAGATGTGTTGCTAAAAAAGGGAGCTTTACAAGACAAATTCTTGTTTGTTATTAATATTTTTGAGCCTATAAGCATAGGCTCTTATTTTTTACTCCTGATTAGTTATATAGCTATAAACAACATCTTCAACAACCTCATACCATTCACTTTCTTCGGTTTTGTCGACCTGGATTTTTTTGATTAAGTAAATGGAATCCTCTTCTGAAAGTGGGTCTTCGTCAAGATTTCGGCCATATTGTAGAAAGCTTTTTCTAAGCATTTTTATTAATATTTTGTCTTCCATTGTCCACCTCACTACCGGTAGTATACAATTTTTGCTTGGATTTTTCGATTGTTGGCAAACCATAGTTTTGTTGCTTTTATGGTGAAAACTACCATTGAAATCGAACGTATATTCCCTTAGTATAAAGAATATATTAAATACGAACATATATTCTTTTTGGAGGAAATGGCTATGATTGAAAACTACGATCAATTGCCGAAACGAAAGATTCTTTGCGTTGATATGAAAAGCTTTTATGCAAGCTGTGCTGCCGTTTTACTTGGATTAGATCCACTAACTTGTTATTTAGCTGTTGTAGGTGACAAGGAGCGACAAGGGAGCATTGTCTTAGCAGCTTCTCCACGATTAAAAAAGGAATTTGGAATTAAAACAGGCTCAAGGCTCTTTGAAGTACCAAATGACCCTCGTATCACCATTGTGAATCCCAAAATGGGGGTGTATATCAGGATTTCAACAGAATTAACAAGGTTGTTTCACCGCTATGTGCCAAAGGATGCAATTCATACTTATAGTGTGGATGAAAGCTTCATTGAAGTAAGTGGTGTTGAACATATTTGGGGAGATGCACAAATCATCGCAAATAAAATTCGCGATGATATGGAGCGTGAATTTGATCTTCCGAGTGCAATTGGCATTGGTCCTAACATGCTGCTAGCTAAAGTTTGTCTAGATACTGAAGCAAAAAAGAAAGGTGTAGCAGAGTGGACATACGATGATGTGAAAACGAAGCTTTGGAAGCTCGAGCCATTAAGTGAAATGTGGGGAATTGGATCAAGAGTGCAAAAAACATTAAATCGAATGGGGATTTTTAATGTTGGACAGCTTGCAAACTACCCCCTCGAGCTTCTTGAAAAGAAATTTGGGGTAATGGGAAACCAGCTTTACTATCATGCATGGGGAGTGGACTTATCGGAAATTGGTGCTCCGATCATGCAGGGACAAATCAGCTTTGGAAAAAGCCAAATTTTACTTCGTGATTATCCAG
Organism: Metabacillus sp. RB-C-LZQ-3-1; assembly: GCF_058315175.1. NCBI lineage: Bacteria > Bacillati > Bacillota > Bacilli > Caryophanales > Bacillaceae > Metabacillus > Metabacillus sp. RB-C-LZQ-3-1. The sequence continues at coordinate 341,573 of NZ_JBZFLI010000004.1, forward strand.
ATCCAGAAGAAGTAAAGCATGTCATATTAGAGATTAGTGAAGAGGTTGCCCGCAGAGCCCGTCAGCATGGAAAGGTCGGTCGAACAATTAGTCTCGGAATTGGATATAGCCAGGATGAGTTTGGAGGCGGGTTTTATCGTTCTAAAACAATTGATGAGCCAACCAATATCACAATGGATATTTATGAAACATGTCTTCAATTATTTAAGAAATTTTATGCAAACAAAACGGTGAGAAAAATTTCAATCACTCTTTCAAACATTGAGAATGATAGTGAAATGCAGCTTGATTTATTTCGGCCAAACCGTACAAATCAGCGAATGCTTGGGTATGTCATGGATTCAATTCGCCATAAATATGGTTCGGATGCTATCTTACGCGCTGTATCCTATACTCCTGCTGGAACAGCGAAGCATCGTGCGAAGCTTGTTGGAGGCCATAAAGCATAGGAAGAAAACAACAGCATTTGTGTTTATACTTTCGTTAGTTTTTCTTTTAGCTTATTTCAATAATGGAAAAGCTGCGATGCCCCTCCTTTTGAATATTGTATATAGACTTATTGGTTTTAAGGGAGGGGTCATGTGGAAATTAATCAGACGTGTTTATCATATATAGCTTTGGGTGATTCTTTGACGGTAGGAGTTGGAGCATCGTTTTTAACACCCGGATTTGTCGGTCGCTACGCGAGATTAACAGAGAAAACGTTAGATAGACGAATATTTACGGAAATCTTTGCAAAATCGGGAATTGAGAGCAGTGGTGTATTAGATATTGTAAGAAGTGAACCATTACATCGGAAAATGAATCGTGCCAATATCATCACGATCTCTGCTTGTGGAAATGATCTTATCCAAGCAAGTAAAGATTTTATTAAATCAGGAGATCAAACAGACCTCGTACAATCAGTAAAAGAGTGTCATAGAAATATGATGAAAATAATGGCGACGATTCACGAGCTGAAAAAAGATTGTGGTGTACCATTTATCATTTATTTACTTAATTTATACAATCCGTTATCACAAGTCGCATTAGCGGATAAGTGGGTTAGATTGTTTAATCGACATTTGAGAAGCTTTGATAACAACAAAACGATTCGAGTTGTTGATATTTATACGGTATTCGAAGGCAGACAAGAAGAGCTTTTATCAAGAGATCGTATTCATCCGAATAATCTTGGATATCAAGAGATTGCAAATACATTAGTTCAATTAGGGTATCCAAAAGAATTTAATAAATAGTGCTAGTGAAGGTAGGGGTAAAGACATGATACGAGATAGAGGGAATATCAAATGGACATCAATGATGCTCCCCGAACATGTTAAATTGCTGAGAGATTGGTCTGAAGAAGATACTTACCAAGAAAATCCAGTACTTGATGAACAACAGCTAGAGCAATTTAACGAAACACTTTGCATGGCGATGGAGGAACATATGGAGATTGTTTTTACTTATTATAAAGACCATTTCCTCCATACATGCTCAGGGTTTGTGCACTATATAGATCCCATTCGGCATACGTTACGTATTGTTGATGAAGAAACTGGAGGTAGACTGGAGTTACCACTTCTATCTATCGTTGATGTTAAACGAAAATAGAGAATGTCTTACTTTTCTATACAAGTAGTAGAAACGATCTTCATGCAAGAATGAACGGTGTGTGGTAAACTAAGCTCATAAAGTTGTGAAGGAGATTTATCATGGAAGTGACATTTACAAAAGAAGCGATAGAACAGTTAACTCCCAAACTTAATGAGAATAACGAGAGATTATTAAAATTAAAATACGATACAGATGGCTGCGGATGTGTAATGAGTGGTGTAACAGCATTGTGGTTAGTAGAGGAGCAGGACCAAGGTGATATAAGGATCGAAACAAATCACGTACCTCTATTAGTAGAAAAAACAAAAATGGTCTTTTTGGATGAACAACTAACGATTTCATATAATGAAACAGCGAAAAGCTTCATGTTAAAAAGTCCTTCGCAAATTCTAAATCCACGCATGAGTTTACTTTTAAAGTAAGGAGCTTGAATATAGATGAAGGACCGATTAACCGCGATAAAAAACGTAGCATTAAACAAAACATGGGTGTCATTTTTACATGAAAACCATCCTTATAGCCTTTTGCATTGGTCAATAGGTGGAGTTCATGATGAAACAAAAGATGTATGGTTGCTTCAAGATGAAATGTCATTTGAGGCACAAGAATTTCCGACAATTGATGCAGCTATCCAATGGATGGAAGCAAATATGGAGAATATTTCTGATATCCTAGGTTAACGTTAACAAGAGGATGACTCAAAGTATTAACGTCCTGAGTCATCCTCTTGTTATTTTACAATCCTATGTCTTCTAAAAATTCATCAATAACTTTAGAATATTCCTCGCGATTTTCCGCATATGACATGGCATGTGAGCCCTTTTCAGCTATAAATAGCTTCTTAACTCCTTTTTTCTTTTCATAAAGTAATTTAGACATATCAGCAGGTATGTAATCATCGTCTTTACTGTGAATAAATAAAACAGGACTTTTAATATTTGGAATAGCTTGTAAGGGTGAGACTCCTTTAATGGAGTAGCGGTCCCTAAGCCGCACAAATGGCTTTGCAATTGGCATAACAAGAACACTAGGTATGTTAAACTCGACTTTAAGTCGGTAAAGCAGTTGAGCCTCGAGCTCAGAAAAAGGACAATCTGCAATGTAGAAGTCTGCACCATCTTCAACCATTCCAGCATAGAGAAGAGTTGTAACAGCTCCCATTGACTCCCCGTGGATACCTAAAACAATTGAGTCTCCAATATCTTTTTTTAACCAATGAACAACTGTTTGAAGATCGAATTTTTCATAATGGCCGTAACTGGTTGTTTTACCACCGCTTTCTCCATGTCTGCGATGATCGTATATAAGTACATTCCAACCTTTTTGAAGGAATAAATTCATGTATTTCACAGAGTTTAGTCGATTCACGGTTACACCATGGCAAATAATCATATATCTATTCGTAGCATAGGGTTCAAAAACAGAGCCCTTTATTGAATAACCAAACTTAGATTCAATCGAGAAATCTCTTCTTTCAAGAGCATCATATTCTTGTTGGTTATAAAGTCCAAATAGACTATCGCGATCAATAATCTCCTTATCATCTTTCTTTTTTATAAACATCAATTTATTAGTGAAGATAAAACCGATAAACAAAATATAGGATAGAAGAATAAGGAACGGAATAAAAACTTTTTTCACATGTTTACCTCCTAATATGACCTCAACATTATTTTACATGAACGACAAGGAGACTTCCAAGTAAGACTAAGAATATAAATAAAAAAGACAAGCAGGGCTGCCTGTCTTCTTAATTATTGGGGAGAATTTTGTCTTTTGGTTGGGTGAATAGCTTTTTCCATTTCTTCAGCTGCCATTTTATTATTAGTTGTGTCAGCATTCGGTTTTCCTTTTTGACCACGTTGTTTAGCCATAAATATCGCTCCTTTCTACATTTTTAAAGTGGCATATAATTTGAAAATTATACAATGAATAGCAGAAGTGAATATACTTGAATCTCTATAAATATATTTACTATAATTTGATAAAGACAGTGGAGAAGAGGAGGCAACGAAGTTGAAAAAATCAAAGAAAAACAAGGATGATCAAGCAGTCTCAGTATCTGATCACTTAAATAGAGATTTGTTAGAGCAATTGAAGGCTGTTAAAAAGGATTTAACTAAGGAGCAAGAAGAGAAAGAAGCAGCTCTTGAACAGAAAAGAATAGCAGAGCGAAAGCAAAGAGAAAAAAATAAGAGCTTTGAAGAGCTATTTAATGAAAGTTCTTTATCGTGGAAAGACTTTAAATAGACTGAAGAATAAAAAGCGGAGCATACAGCCCCGCTTTCTATAAAAGATTCAACGATGTTGCTCATATTTTTCAAATTTAGTAAGAGCTTGAAGCTGCTGATAAACTTGAGGAGATAGCCTTTCAGCTGATCCGGCTTTAGCATTTTCAATCAACTGTTGTAATTTACTAGCCCCAGGAATAACTGCCCCAACAACCTCATCAAATAAACAATATTGCAGAGCTAACTCAGTCATTGAATGAGGTGAATCAACACCCTCAAGTTCTGGTAGAAGATGTTTAAGCTCTTCTCTCGAATAGGATAAGTAACCTTCTGCCTTCAGCTTTTCTTCAAGCGGTTTTTCAGTGAGAAGTCCTTTTGCTAGAGGGCCGCGTGCAATCACGCTAACATTATGTTCTTTTAAAAGCGAAAACCATTCCTCAGGTCGGCGATCTAAGAGGCTATATTGCATCATGATGGAGACGATGTTGGATTTTTTTACATATTCTTTAATAACATTAGGGCGAATAGAGGAAATGCCGTAATACCGAATTACACCCTCTTGTTTTAATTCCTCAAATGCTTCAATCGTTTCATCAATGTGATCTTCAATCGTCCCGCCATGTAGTTGATAGAGATCAATATAGTCGGTTTGAAGACGTCTAAGACTATCTTTGACTGCCTGTATAATATAGGTTTTTGAGGGATCCCATGTCCAGCCAGTTTTATCCTCTTTCCAGCGGTTACCAACTTTTGTTGCTAAAATGATATCATGCCGATGATGTTTAATCGCTTTACCTACAAGTTCTTCGTTCACACCCGCATCATATAAATCTGCTGTATCAAAATAATTAATACCTAGATCAATGGCTTGGTCAATAAGTGAACGTGCATGATGTTCCTCAGTACCAAGCGACATACAGCCAAGTCCGACTTCGCTAACAAACAAATCTGAATGTCCAAGTTGTCTTTTTTTCATACTACACCACTCCCAAATTCAGTATTCTTATCATCGAGAGTAGTATAAAGCTTATCAAAGGTCAACTAAATAGATAACTAAGGTAGCATTACTTGCGGATTGGAGCATGGGGATGTGGGGATTTTTTTATGGATTCCTTGTTTTCGTTGTTAATCCATTCATTGACCGTTCCATATATACGGCTATATTCCTTTAATTTTGTACGGATTTCCCACGCTTTTCCGACTAGAATTATCCCTTTATTTAATCGATAGATTTTCATTCTAGGAACCATTCCCTTCCAGTAAGATATGATAGAATGTATGAAGATAAGAAAGTTAATAGAACAGGAGCTGAAAAAATGAGGGATTTAAAAGAAACAACCTTAACTTCAAAGGAAATTTATAAAGGGAGAATCATTGATTTATATTTAGAGGAAGTGAAGCTGCCAAATGGGCATACAAGTACGAGAGAAATTGTGAAGCATCCAGGAGCGGTAGCAGTAATTGCGATCACGTCCGAAAACAAAATTCTAATGGTCGAGCAATACCGAAAACCATTAGAGAGAACAATAGTAGAAATACCGGCAGGAAAGCTAGAAAAGGGAGAAGAGCCAATAACGACAGCTAAAAGAGAGCTAGAGGAAGAAACAGGCTATACATGCTCTGATTTAAAGCCGCTAATTTCTTTCTATACTTCACCTGGTTTTGCAGATGAACTTGTTCATTTATTTATTGCTGAAAATTTAGAAAAACTTACTGAGGCAGCAGAATTAGATGAAGATGAATTTGTAGAAGTGCTTGAGGTAACACTAGAGGAAGCACAGGAGATGATGAAAAGCAATCGAATCTATGATGCCAAAACAGCCTATGCCGTTCAATATTTACTCTTAAAGGAAGCCCAAAGAACATGAATGTAAAAAAGTAATAGATGTGAAAGAGGATGTTACATCAATGAATAGTTATTATGCCGACTTACATATTCACATTGGACAAACAGGATCTGGAAAAGCAGTGAAAATTACTGCCTCTAAAAACCTAACCTTAGAAAACATTTTAATCGAGGCGAGTGAACATAAAGGAATTGATATGGTTGGGATCATTGATTGTCATGTACCAGAAATCATTATAACATTACAAAATCTTATAGACTCTGGTGAATGCACGGAATTAAAAGACGGAGGTATTCGTTTTCAAAATACAACTCTTATCTTAGGTAGCGAGCTTGAAATATACGATAAGTCGTGTAGCGGTCCAATCCATGTGTTAGTTTTTATGCCTACTCTTGAGAAAATGAAGGAATTATCTTCATGGCTTTCCTCCCGGCTAACAAACTTAACTCTTAGCTCTCAACGGATTTATGAAGATGGGAAAACACTCCAGCGCTTTGTGAAACAACATGAAGGACTATTTATTCCCGCTCATATCTTTACTCCGCATAAGAGCTTATATGGAAGTGGAGTGACAAGCTCATTAAACGAAGTCTTTGAAGCTGATTTAATTGATGCAGTTGAATTGGGGCTAAGCTCTGATACAAAAATGGCGGATCAAATCGCTGAGCTGCATAACTACTCATATATAACAAATTCAGATGCACATTCCTTACCTAAAATTGGAAGAGAATATCAAAAACTGAAAATGAAAGAACCAAGCTTCCTAGAACTGATAAAGGTGTTAAAAAAAGAAGATGGTCGTAAAATTGAAGCGAATTATGGGTTAAATCCATATCTTGGGAAATACTATGAAACCACCTGTGAAAAATGTGGTGAAAAGCCAGGAAAGCTTCAAACGAGTTGTAAGAAATGTGGTAGTACAAGATTTACAAAAGGAGTTTCAAACCGGCTAAAGGAGTTGGCAAATGGTGTAATAAACAAAGATGCTCGCCCTCCATACATTCATCAAGTACCACTTCAATTCATACCGGGAATTGGACCTAAAACATTAGAAAAATTAAAGAATCTGTTTGGAACTGAAATGAATATTTTGCATGAGGTACCAAAACAAGCGCTTCAGGACGTTTTACCTGAAAAAGTAGCGGATTTTATTGTTGCAGCTCGAGAAGGTCGATTGCAAGTTACCTCAGGTGGTGGTGGAACTTACGGGAAAGTGACTGGAATGTAAAAGATAGAAATCGTCCTATTTAGGGCAACAAATTAATAAGGAAAAGATAAAATCTAGTAAGATAGAATTAGTTAATGCATTTACTAATGACGTAATAAGTTCTATTAATTTTAACCAGAAAAGAAACTCATTTTTAAGCATAGATTACGTTTCCTCTCATATACTCTAGTAAGTGAAAGACGGGAGGAAATGGTTATGCGAAGACAACAACTGCCAGTTAGTGCAATGATAAAGGAGCACCTTAAGGAGTATTCTTCAATATATTTGTTTGTATTTGTATTATTTTTGATGGGGGTCATTTTCGGAGCTATTATTGTTAATAGTATGAACTTGAGCCAAAAAGAGGATTTATACTATTATTTAAATCGCTTTTTTGGACAAGTAGCAGAGGGGAAAGTAGCAAGTGCAGCAGATATGTTCCATCAAAGCTTCTTCCATAATTTAAAATATTTAGGGTTAATGTGGATCCTAGGGATTTCAATCATTGGATTACCTGTTATACTCGTTATGCTTTTTATTAAAGGAATGGTTGTCGGTTTTACGGTCGGATTCTTGGTTAATCAGTTAGGGTTAAAGGGGTTTCTCCTTTCATTTGTTACGGTTTTACCGCAAAATGTATTATTAATACCAGCTTTCATCATTATGTGTACGGTTGCGATTTCTTTTTCTCTAAAAATAATAAGACAGCTCTTTGTGAAAAAATCAAGCACACTAGAAGCTCCATTATCACTTTTTATGCGTTATGCGTCCGTTTTTCTTTTTATTGGAATACTGGCTGTGCTTGCATCAGGCTTTGAAGCATATGCATCACCATTTTTAATGAAAAATGTTGTGGAATTTGTCAGTAAATAAAAATAATTATTAAATAATAATATTTATTTTTATTACATTAAAATCATTTTAGTTGGACACTTTCCTTGCCAATGATATATAATAGTTTTGGGAACGCGGCGAGGGAGGAAAAGTGTTATGGAAAACCGCATTGATCGGATAAAAAAGCAGTTGCATACTGCTAGCTATAAGCTAACACCACAACGTGAAGCAACAGTTCGGGTATTACTTGAAAATGAAGAAGACCATTTAAGTGCTGAGGATGTATACCTTCTCGTTAAAGAAAAAGCACCCGAAATTGGTTTAGCCACTGTGTATCGTACATTAGAATTATTAACAGAACTAAAAGTAGTAGATAAAATAAACTTTGGTGATGGTGTTTCCAGATACGATCTTCGTAAAGAAGGTGCAGCACATTTTCATCACCATTTAGTATGTATAGAATGTGGATCAGTAGCAGAAATAGAAGAAGATCTTCTAGAAGATGTAGAAGAAATAGTCGAACGTGACTGGAAATTTAAAATAAAAGATCATCGCCTAACCTTCCATGGAATCTGTGTGAAATGCCAGGAAAAAGGCGAGAGCACATCAGAATAATATCATCAAGGTCTAACAGATAGTTAGACTTTTTTATATTTCATGAAAATTGGCCTTTCCAAAATAATATGTATAAAGTTTGTCCTTTTTGGCATATCTTCTAATAATCACACAAAAATCGGATTATTGGAGGTAGCTATGATTAGGTGGCTAAAAACAGTGAGAGATATGATTAAGGTTTTTGTCCTTTTTACTGGATTTACGATTTTGTTCTATTATGCTATCATTTGGGTGAACTTAGAATACCAGCAAATGCACCGCTATGATCAACCAGAAGGTGCGGCACTAAAGGTAACAAAGATGATTGAAAATGAGGAAGAAAGCTGGTTAAACAGATTAATTTTCTTTATTGATAACGGGGAGTAGACAATTTTGAAGGATCAAATTAAAGATTTTATCCATTACCTAATCGTAGAAAGAGGATTGTCAAATAATACAATTGTTTCCTATGAGAGAGATTTGAAAAGCTATCAAAAGCATTTGAATGAAGTGCAAAAGGTCGCTACTTTTAACGATGTATCCCGTCTTCATATCATTCAATTCCTTAAATTTTTAAAAGAATCCGGGAAGTCCAGTAAAACGATTGCTAGGCATACAGCTTCTATTCGTAATTTTCATCAATTCTTATTAAGAGAAAAACAAGCTGACCAGGACCCATCCGTGTTAATTGAATCGCCGCAAACTGAGAGAAACCTGCCAAAAATTCTTTCGCTTCAGGAGGTTGAAAAGCTTCTTGAAACTCCAAAACTAACATCTCCCTTTGGGTTACGAGATAAAGCAATGTTAGAACTTCTTTATGCAACAGGTATTCGTGTAACTGAGATGATTAATTTGAATCTAACAGATGCACATCTAACAATGGGCTTTATTCGTTGCTATGGAAAAGGAAACAAGGAAAGAATTGTTCCTATAGGGAAGGCAGCAACAGAGGCAATCATGAATTATGTTGAAAATGGCCGCACAAAGTTAATGAATAAAAAGGAACCAACAGAAGCCTTATTTATCAACCATCATGGAAAGAGAATAACAAGGCAGGGGTTTTGGAAAAATTTGAAGAAAATCGCACTTGAGGCAAATATAAAGAATGAATTAACGCCACATACATTAAGACATTCCTTTGCAACACATTTACTTGAAAACGGTGCGGATTTGCGAGCAGTTCAAGAAATGCTTGGGCATGCTGATATCTCCACCACACAAATATACACCCATGTGACGAAGACACGACTTAAGGATGTTTACAATCAATTTCATCCTCGTGCATAAAGCATCACCTGTTTAGGAGATGCTTTTTTTACTGTCAGAATAAGAAAATTAAGAGAATAATAGAGATGTTGTCAATATTCCGGTAGAAAGTATATAATGGAATTGAAGTAGTTGTCAGACTTCCGACAAGTTCCTCATATAGAATGGAATGTTATGATAAATGGAAAAGTAAAATAAGGTATGAAGTAAAGGAGGACATTGTTGTATGGAGAAATATACATATAAGCGAGTGTTTTTAATTGTATTAGACTCAGTAGGAATTGGTGAAGCCCCAGATGCTGAGAAGTTTAATGATGCAGGTTCAGATACATTAGGACATATTGCAGAGCATATGGGTGGCTTACATATGCCAAATATGGCGAAGTTAGGATTAAGTAATATTCGTGAAATTAAAGGAATACCAAAACAATCTCAACCACTTGCTTATTATACAAAAATGCAAGAAGCATCAAATGGTAAGGATACAATGACAGGGCATTGGGAGATAATGGGGTTGTATATTGAGCAGCCATTTCAAGTATTCCCAGATGGATTTCCAGAAGATTTAATAAAAGAATTAGAGGAAAAGTCCGGCCGAAAAATTATCGGAAACAAACCAGCTTCAGGAACTGAAATATTAGATGAACTGGGTGAAGAGCATTTAAATACAGGAGCTCTGATCGTTTATACTTCAGCTGATTCAGTTTTGCAAATTGCTGCACATGAAGAAGTGGTACCTCTTGATGAATTGTATAAAATTTGTGAAATAGCAAGAGAAATGACGATGAATGATAAATATATGGTTGGGCGAATTATTGCTAGACCATTCCTTGGAAAACCAGGTGAATTTACTAGAACAGCAAACCGCCATGATTATGCTCTAAAACCGTTTGATCGCACTGTTATGAATGAACTGAAGGATAGTGGCTTTGATGTTATTTCTATCGGGAAAATTGCCGATATTTATGATGGTGAAGGAATTACCCAATCATTACGAACAAAGTCTAATATGGATGGTATGGATAAGTTAATTGAAACATTAAATATGGAGTTTACTGGATTAAGTTTCTTAAACCTAGTTGATTTTGACGCCCTATATGGTCATAGAAGGGACCCGCAAGGCTATGGTAAAGCACTCGAAGAATATGATGAAAGATTAACAGAAGTGCTTAATAAATTAAGGGAAGACGATCTGCTCATTATTACCGCTGATCACGGAAATGATCCAGTACATCATGGAACTGACCACACAAGAGAATATGTTCCATTATTAGTATATAGTCCGAGCTTTAAAGAAGGAAAAGAGCTACCATTAAGTGATACATTTGCTGATGTAGGGGCATCAGTTGCCGATAATTTTAATGTCAAGCTCCCTGCATATGGTAAAAGCTTTCTGTCTGAGTTGAAATAGGAGGAGATACATAGTGAATATTGAAAAAGTTAGAGAAGCTGCGAGTTATTTAAAAGGTAAATATACAGAAACACCAAGTATTGGATTAATTTTAGGCTCAGGCTTAGGTGTGTTAGCTGATGAAATTGAAAGCCCTATAAAAATTCCATACAATGAAATCCCGAATTTTCCTGTATCAACTGTTGAAGGGCATGCGGGGCAACTTGTTTTTGGTCAATTAAAAGGGGTAAAAGTAGTAGCCATGCAAGGGAGATTTCATTTTTATGAAGGCTATAGTCTAGATAAAGTTACTGCACCAGTACGTGTAATGAAGGAATTAGGTGTTGAAACTTTGATTGTAACCAATGCAGCAGGTGGAATCAATAAAACATTCGAAGCAGGAGACCTTATGCTAATTAGTGACCACATTAATAATATGGGGACAAATCCATTAATTGGTCCAAATGATTCAGAAATTGGTGCTCGATTCCCAGATATGTCTGAGAGCTATGATTACACCTTAAGAGAATTAGCTAAAAACGTTGCTAGTGAATTGAATATTAAGCTCCAAGAAGGAGTTTATGTTGGAAACACGGGTCCATCCTATGAAACACCAGCAGAGGTTCGTGCTCTACGTATTATTGGTGGTGATGCAGTCGGTATGTCCACAGTTCCGGAAGTAATTGTAGCACGACATGCCGGGTTAAAAGTATTAGGTATATCATGTATCTCTAATATGGCTGCAGGTATCTTGGATCAACCACTATCACATGATGAAGTAATTGAAACAACCGAAAAAGTACGTGCGAATTTTTTAAACTTAGTAAAAAGCATTGTGGAAAGAATCAACTCCTAATCTTGATTAAAAAGGTGATAAAGCGATGAGAATGGTTGACCTTATTGAAAAAAAACGTGATGGAAAGGAACTAACAAAGGAAGAAATCCATCATATAATTAAAGGCTACACCTCAGGAGACATTCCTGATTATCAAATGAGCGCTTTTACAATGGCAGTCTATTTTCAAGGAATGACAGCTCAGGAGCGTGCTGAACTTACGATGGCAATGGTTCATTCGGGAGATACCATTGATTTAAGTGACATAGAAGGAATTAAAGTTGATAAACATAGTACAGGTGGTGTTGGTGATACAACAACCTTAGTACTAGGCCCGTTAGTAGCAGCAGTGGGCGTTCCAGTGGCAAAAATGTCTGGAAGAGGGCTAGGTCACACCGGTGGCACAATTGACAAACTTGAATCTGTACCGGGCTTTCATGTTGAAATCGAAAACAAACAGTTCATTGAATTAGTAAACAAAAATAAAATTGCTGTAATCGGTCAAAGTGGGAATCTGACACCAGCAGATAAAAGCTTATATGCATTGCGAGATGTAACGGCTACAGTGAACAGTATACCTCTCATTGCCAGCTCTATTATGAGTAAAAAAATTGCAGCTGGTGCAGATGCTATTGTTCTTGACGTCAAAACAGGTGCTGGAGCTTTCATGAAAGACCTTGATGATTCAAAAGAGTTGGCAAAGGCAATGGTTGATATCGGAAACTTAGTAGGCCGCAGAACAATGGCCATCATTTCTGATATGAGCCAACCACTTGGCTATGCAATAGGAAATGCTTTAGAAGTTAAGGAAGCAATCGATACATTAAGTGGCAAAGGTCCAAAAGATTTAGAGGAACTCTGCTTATCACTTGGAAGTTATATGGTTCTTCTTGCGGAAAAAGCACAAACGTTAGAGGAAGCAAGAGCCATGCTAATTGACGTCATGAACAATGGGAAAGCACTGACGACAATGAAAACGTTCCTTGAAGCCCAAGGTGGAGACGGATCTATTGTAGACAAACCAGAAACATTACCACAATCAACATATAAAATAGAACTTGAAGCTAAGCAAGACGGCTATCTTTCAGAAATGGTTGCAGACTCAATTGGAACAGCTGCGATGTTGCTAGGAGCAGGACGCGCAACAAAAGAATCTGAAATTGATTTAGCTGTAGGACTTGTATTAAATAAAAAAATTGGTGATACGGTTAAAAAGGGTGAATCTTTAGTAACGATCCATAGTAACCGCGAAAATGTAGAAGATGTAAAAGCAAAACTCTACGAAAGTATCACGATAAGTGACCAAAAGGTAGAAGCACCTAAACTGATCTATGCAACAGTTGAATAGGTATTTTTAATAAGAAACCACAGCAGAG